>CALPWK020000037.1 GCA_943327245.2 Comamonas sp. lk
AGTAACCTTTAGG
Source organism: Comamonas sp. lk (assembly GCA_943327245.2). Lineage (GTDB taxonomy): Bacteria > Bacteroidota > Bacteroidia > Chitinophagales > Chitinophagaceae > Sediminibacterium. The sequence continues at coordinate 14 of CALPWK020000037.1, forward strand.
ATATTTTCCAACCCTATTGCAAATGTTTTACAAAAGCAAATAACCGGACTAGGGCAACATCCTTTATTTGTAAATCTATTAACCTATTTAGCATTAGGTGTTTTTAGTATAGTACTTATATACGACTACCCTATTCAAACATTAAGTCGCGAATTTTGGATTTATTCATTATTGGGAGGTATTGCAGGCGCTTTAGGCAATGGGTTTATTATAAAAGCGCTGGAAACAGGAGACCTTTCCGTGTTAGGCCCTATCAATGCTTACAAGTCCATTATTGGAATGGTCTTTGCTTTTATACTAATTCATGAACTACCAAATTACTGGGGTCTACTTGGCGTAATATTAATTATTGTTGGCAGTTATTTTGTTTTAGATACTACTAAAGAAAAATTCTCATGGTTACTTTTAAAGCAACCTGCTATTCAATTTAGACTAGCCGCATTGGTCCTAACTGGCATACAAGCAGTATTAGATAAAAAGGTGATTCATTATTCCAATTTGAGTATGGCATTTGCTGGCTGGAGTATTTTTGGAAGCTTCTTCTCCTTGTTGTTCATAAGCTTTACAAAAGTAAAGTTGAAACAGGAGTTTAATAAAATAGATAAAAATATAATTGGAAAATACTTTGCCTTGGTTATTAGTATTGGTATTATGCTCGCTTCTACCAACTATACTTTAAATAATATGCCAGTAGGATATGCATTATCCCTCTTTCAATTATCAATTATATTGACCGTTATTTTAGGTAATCGAATTTTCAAGGAAACTCATTTAATCCAGAAACTAATAGGAGCCGCTATTATGATTAGCGGCTCCATTATTATTATTTTAATGAAATAGTCAAGTTCATTAATTACAAACGCTCAATTGGTCTTGTTAAACAGGTTGGGCCACCTCCGCCCTTTACACTTATTTCTGCCCCTTGATATTCAATTACTTTACAGCCAGCTTTTTCCAATGCTGCTTTTGTTTTAGGATTTCCCTTAACCATTAAGCAAACGCTTGGCGCTATAGCTAATACATTGCATCCCATACTGTCAAATTCCTCGTCTGGCACTTCCACTAATTCATAACCTCTGTTAATTAATTCGTTTCTAAATACAATAGGAATTAAAGGAGAATATACAACTGCTATATTTTTGTCAACTGGGCTCAATACTGACATTAAATGAAATACGTCCGTCGGCCCTTTATAATGCGGCATAGGAACTGACATCACCGTTACCCCTATTGGTGCTAATAAATCAGTTAATTGCTTGATCCCTTCTAAATTAGTTCTATAGGTATGACCTACTGCCAATGTTTTGTCATCCAGCCAAGCCACGTCGCCCCCCTCCAAAGTTCCTGGCGCTTTAATAACTCCAAGTACTGGAATACCTTGTGCTTCAAATGCTTTTTGTTCTGCTAAAGGCTCGTTTTTACGTCCCTCTTTACCCATATTGCAAATAATCATGCCTGCACTTGTTGCAATAGCAGCATCTCTACAATAAATAGAATCCATATTAACAGTAGTGTCTTCTGGTAGATAGAAAATTTCTGTTCCATTGTCTTTAAATACTTGTTCAAAAGCTTCGTATTCTTCTAAAGCTTTATTGATCTCAGGCTTTCCTAAATAATTTAAAGCCTCCCAGTGTTGGTCAATATGTGCATCGTTAATAAATGCAGCACTAGCTTTTTTAATAAAAACGGACTTAAGCTTTCCGTATTCTGAATGTGAGCTCATATGATAAATTTGATTTTTAATTTATATTTTAATTGAATAAACTTAATTCGAAATTCTGTCTCTTTTCCAAACTGCCCATACATAAATAGGAACAGAAGACATTGACAACAAAAATCCCCAAAAAACAGTTTCTTGACCTGATCCATAAATCATCCATAATGAAAATAGAAATGCAAAGAAAGACAATATTGCTGCGCTAGTAATTAATTGAACGCTGGTTGATTTTTCTTGAAGTCTTAAAATCATATAAGCCGCTGTTGAAAATAAATAAGGAATAAGTACTGTTAAAGTGGAAAGCAGGATTAGAAATTTAAACTGCGCCACTAAACCTTTTGTGTAATTCATACTCATGAAAATAGAAACGAATACACTAGAAATAGCAATCCCTATTGCAGGCGCCCCTTTACTATTTTTCTTTGCAAAAACAGCAGGAAATAATTTATCCTTTGCAATGGCATATGGAATTTGACCTTGGATTAAAATAAATCCATTCAACGCACCAAAAGCAGCAATAGCAACACCTGCACTTACCCAATATTTTGAACCTGCTCCGAATATAATGGTCGCAGCGTCTGCAAAAGGAGTCACTGTATTTTGCAATTGTGAAGCAGGAATCATTCCCATAATACTTACTGTACTTAATATATAAACAGCGGTTGCAATTAAGGTACCTAATATAGTTGCTTTAGCAATCGTTTTTTCTGGATTAGCCACACTGCCAGAAGGTATCGTAGCACATTCAATTCCTAAAAATGCGAAAAATGTTAAAGTAGTAGTGGCAGTTATTGCTTCAAAAGAAGAGGTTCCACTTGAATTGAATGGAAGAAAATTTGCGAATTTTATAAAAAACAAACCTCCAATACCAACTAACACAATGGGAACAATTTTTAATATAGTAGTTGCTAATTGAAGCCTGCCTGAGGTTACAATTCCCAAAGTATTTATCCAAGTTAAAAACCAAATAGTTGCTAACCCACAAAATACAGCGAGGAAAGAATTGGTAGCTAATATTGGAATAAAAGTGCTTAATGCACTTATAAATGAAACCGTAATAGCCGCATTGGTACACCATACAGATACCAAATAACCCCAAGCAACTAAGAACCCAGCAAAATCACCCAATCCCTTTCTAGAATAAGCATAAGGGCCACCGTCTCCTGCTGGCATTATTTTACTTAAGTGGGCAAATACTTTGGCTAATAAAAAAGCACCTATGGAAGAACAAATCCAACCTATAATACTAATTCCCCCAAAACTTGCTAAAGTTGCTGGCATTAAAAAAACCCCTGCCCCAATCATATTCCCAACCACAAGCGAAGTACTTGTCCATAATCCTAGCTTATTCTGATCTTTTTGCATGCTTTAAGATATGAAATATCCTATCAAACTATAAAATCAAATTAAATAAACTTATTAATAATATTTTCAAAGTATTCCTGTTGACCACTAATGGTTGCTGGCTCGCCATTTTCAATTGCATATGCTCTTAAATCATTCAAGGTTAAGCTACCTGCTTCAAAGTCCATTCCCTTGCCTTCATTAAATGAAGCATACCTGTCAGACCTTAGCTTTTTATAATTAGATTTTTGTAAGATAGCATCTGCAGTAGTTAAAGCTCTTGCAAAACTATCAATCCCACCAATATGTGCATGAAATAAGTCCGCTGCATCTGTAGAATTTCTCCTAATTTTCGCATCAAAATTAATTCCACCCCCACCAAACCCACCTGCTTCCATAATAATTAACATGGACTCGGTTAACTCATTTAAATTATTAGGAAACTGGTCTGTATCCCATCCATTTTGGTAATCTCCTCTATTGGCATCCATACTACCTAGCATGCCTGCATCCACTGCAACTTGTAATTCATGTTGAAAAGTATGACCCGCAAGCGTAGCATGATTCACTTCTATATTTAATTTAAAATCATTCAATAAATCATATTGTCTTAAAAATCCAATTACAGTTTCACTGTCGTAATCGTATTGGTGCTTTGTGGGTTCACAAGGTTTAGGCTCAATAAAAAATGTTCCCTTAAACCCATTTTGACGTGCATAATCTTTAGCCGTGTGTAAAAATTTAGCTAAATGTTCTTTTTCTCTTTTCATATTTGTGTTAAGCAAAGTCATATAGCCTTCTCTGCCACCCCAAAAAACATAATTTTCTCCATTCAATGCTATAGTAGCATCCAATGCAGCTTTTACCTGAGCCCCAGCGTGTGCTAGCACATGAAAGTCTGGATTAGTTGACGCGCCATTCATATATCTTCTGTGACTAAAGACGTTTGCAGTACCCCATAATAATTTTACACCACTTGCCTTTTGTTTGTCGTGTAAATATTCAGTTAGCTTATGTAATCGCATTTCATTTTCCTTAATGTCATTTCCATAGTCAACAACATCAACATCATGAAAACAATAATAAGGTAAATTTAATTTTGAGATAAATTCAAAAGCAGCATCCGCTTTATCTTTAGCTCTTGCAATAGGATCTTGTTTTTGATCCCATGGATGAATCTGAGAAGGACCACCAAAAGGATCTGATCCATTTCCGCAAAAGCTATGCCAATAGGCGACAGCGAATCTTAACCAATCTTTCATGGGCTTCCCTGCTATAATTTTATTAGCATCATACCATCTATACGCCATGGGATTGTCAGATTGAACACCTTCAAACTGTATTAATCCGATACCTTTAAAAAATTCTTTTTCGCCGATTACAACTGACATAAAATATTATTTAATTATAAAAATGTTAGATAAATTTATTTAAAGACTGTTTCCAATTTAGATAGGCGTCGTCATAAATTTTTGAATTACCAGGTACCTGTTTTCGAATAGGTTTAAAATTAATAAACGCTTCTTTTGTGTTACTATAAAATCCCATCCCTACTCCAGCTCCTTTCGCAGCGCCAATACTTCCATCGGTATCAAATAATTCAATAGGAGTGTCTAAAGTATTAACAAATGCATCTACAAATACCTCACTTAAAAACATATTAGAAATACCCGCTTTAATAATAGTTGGTTGGATGTTATTTTCACGCATTATATCCAATCCATACCTAAAAGCAAAAACGATACCTTCTTGAACTGCTCTATATACATGCGCATTGGTATGTTTATTTAAATTCAAATTCAATAAATGCGCGCCAATAGTTTTATTATTAAAAATACGTTCTGCCCCATTACCAAATGGAATAACTTGTAACCCCTCACTTGCAATAGGAATATTTGATGCAGCAGTATTCATTTCATTATAATTCAAGGATTCGCCGATCCATTTTTTTGCCCAACTATTCATAATTCCAGTACCATTTATACATAATAACATACCAAGCCTATTATTTTCCTGCACATGATTCACATGTGCAAAATTGTTAATCCTAGAAGCTGTATCAAAATTCAAGCTATCCCCAACGCCATAAATAACGCCAGACGTGCCCGCATTAGCAGCAACTTCGCCAGGTTCAAGTACGTTTAATGAAAATGCATTGTTGGGCTGATCCCCCGCTTTATAACTCACCGGAATACCAGCCGTTAAAGACAAGGATGCTGCAATGTTGCTTGTCAACGTTCCATGTTCAGTAAACACTGGTAGTACTTTCGGAAATAAGGAAATATCAAAATCAAAATAATTGAGTATAGAAGCTGATATACAATTATTTTTAAAATCCCAAAATATCCCTTCCGACAATGCAGTCACTGTTGTTGTAATTTCTCCAGTTAACTTCATTGCAATAAAATCACCTGGTAATAATATTTTATCTATTCGATTGTAAATTTCTGGTTCATTCTCTTTTACCCAAGCTAATTTAGCCGCAGTAAAATTTCCTGGTGAATTTAATAAATGAGATAAACAATATGCTTCCCCTATATTTTTAAATGCATCGTCTCCTATTTGTACCGCTCTACTATCACACCAAATTATACTGTCTCTTAGCACATTTTTATCTTTATCTACCAATACCAACCCGTGCATTTGATAGGCAATTCCTATTGCAATAATTTCTGAAGCATTATATTTTTTTGTAGCATTTGCTTTTAAAATAGCTAATTGTACATGTTCCCACCACATTTTGGGAGACTGTTCCGCCCATCCATTATGTAAAGACGTAATAGGAGTTTCGACATCAGGATATTGAACAGTAACAATAGCATTGCCAGACGAAGCATCTACTACGGATACTTTAATAGAGGAGGTTCCAATGTCGATACCTAATAAATACATAATTAAATTTATTTAACCTTCCTTTTATTTTAAAGCAGGATCATTTTCTTTTTTTAAAAAATCAGCTTCGCTTAAACTTGTTGCCTCCCAATTTAAAAGGGCCTCGTCGGGAACTATGTCGATTGGGGTTTTCCAAGAAGTAGAAGTTTCATTATATGCCAAATTTGATTCCGAGGCATAACAAGAAATAATAGACCATCTTGCCTTATCAGATTCATTGGCAGCAGAACGGTGTAATAAATTACTATGGAAAAAAAGTGCATCTCCTGGTTCTATTTCAACATACACTAAGTCCATCGTTTTTAATGCATTCTCTACCATGACCATATCGGCTCCCACTTGTTCTCCTGTAAATCCATGATTCACCCTCCCTAACTTATGAGATCCTTTTATTACTTGAATGCAGCCATTATTTTTATTGGCGGGTGTTAGTGCCACCATCACACTTATAAGTTGATCCGGAAACATAAATTGATTCTTATACCAATATCCATAATCCTGATGCCATTCCCAAGCTCCGCCCACTTTGGGTTCTTTTTGCATGAGTTTAGAATGAAAATGACAAACATGACTATTACTATCGAGTAGCTGGGCTACATGGTGAATCATACTTTCACTTCTTGTTAAATACCCAAAAACATCATTTCCTGGTGTAAACCATAAGGATAATTTTGTTTTTTTGCCTGTTTGGTCATTAAGGTCTAGCGCATTTTTTGCCATTGCATTATCATGTATTGCAGTTGAATACATTTTATCAACCTCGGCGCTTGAACAAAAACCCTTTACTATTAAATAACCATCCTTTTCGTAAGTGGCTAATTCTGTAGCAGAAAAAAGTGATTTTTTCATATAGTTGGCTTTAGAAATCAATTGAATTCTAAATATAATTAAACTAACGAATACTATCACCCTCGTCTTGCTTTATTTTTATTAAATTCATGGTATGAAAAAAGTATACTTAATATTGACAGCTGCCTTATTGACAACCTTTGGTTTAAGCGCTCAAAAAACAGTGTTGCTTTGTAAAAAGCTAATTGACGGGACAGGAAAAGTGATAGACAACCCTGCCATTATTATAGAAGGGAAAAAAATAATTGGAATAGTAAAAAAATCGGAAGCACCTAAAGAAGCTACCGTCATTGATTTAGGGGAGTATACTGTGCTACCAGGGTTAATTGACGCACATGTGCATACTAATTACAATTCTGACGATTATCAAGTAGCGCATTTAAGACAAAGTTCTGCCGCTAAAACACTCACTGCATTAAAACAATTACAAGACTTATTAGCTGAAGGTTGGACTACGGTAAGAATTGCAGGGGATGCAGACGTTGAATATGGTAGTATGGAAATAAAAAAAGCAATTAATAAAGGTTTATTTGTAGGGCCGCATATGCATGGTGCAGCACATTATTTATCAGTAACAGGCGGCGGGGGTGACATTAATTTTATGTCACATGAGCAAAAAATTATACCGGACGGATTAATTGTTAATGGGCCAGAGGAAGTAAGAAAAGCTGTGAGAGAGGAAATAAAATTTGGTAGTGACTGGATTAAAATATTAGTAACTGGCGCATTCATGACCGTGGGCGACAATCCACAAAATGTTCATTTTAGTCCAGAAGAATTAAAGATGGCAGTAGAGGAAGCTGCAAGAAGAGAAGTGCCTGTAATGGCGCATGCCCATGCTACTGAAGGTATCAAGCAAGCAGTAAGGGCTGGAGTTAGAAGTATTGAACATGGATCTTATATGGACGAGGAAGCGATTGATTTAATGATACAACATGGAACTTATTTAATTCCTACATTAACAATTGACTTGTACTTTAAAGAAAAAATTGCAGATAGTAAAGCGCTATCAAAAGCCATTAAATTAGCAAAAGATTCAAGGGCAGAATTGTATACCATGTTAAGATTAGCTATCAAGAAAGGCCTTAAAATTGGACTAGGTACCGACTATATAGGGTGGACTCCGAATTTTTCAGCGAGAGAGTTTGGTGAATATGTGGAACTAGGTATGACGCCAATGCAAGCAATACAAGCAGGCACTAAAGTGAATGCTGAATTATTAAATAAAGACAAAGAAATAGGAACGATAGAAATTGGAAAATTAGCTGATATAATTGCTGTAAAGGGAGATCCTTTAAAAGATATTACAGAATTACAAAAAGTAAAATTTGTAATGATTAATGGGGCCGTTATAAAAAATCAAAAATAGTATCTACAAAAAATATTTTTAAAATGAACATCTCAAAAGAGGCCATTGAAAAAGCGGCTGCTACCATCAAACCTTATATTCATCGCACACCCGTAATGACGAATAAGAGTATTGACGAATTATCTGGAATTAATTTTTATTTTAAATGTGAGAACTTCCAAAAAATTGGTGCTTTTAAAATTAGAGGGGGCATGAATGCCACTTTAAGTTTAAGTCCAAATCAGTTGAAAAATGGCGTAGCCACACATTCCTCTGGCAACCATGCACAAGCATTGGCTTATGCAGCAAAAGTTTTAGGCATTAAAGCCTATATAGTAATGCCTAAGTCTTCTCCAAAGGTGAAAGTGGATGCAGTTAGAGGATATGGAGCGGAAGTTATCATTTGCGAAGCCAATCAGGCTGCTAGAGAAGCCGCATTAGACGAAGTGGTGGCTAGAACAGGCGCAGCTTTTATTCACCCTTATGACGACGACAGGGTCATTACAGGACAAGCTACCTGTGTTAAAGAATTGATTGAAGAAGTTCCAGATTTGGACATTGTAATAACGCCGGTGGGAGGTGGTGGATTACTTTCTGGCACTTGCTTAGGCGCACATTATTTCAAACCAGGATTGAAAGTATACGGTGGAGAGCCCGAAGGAGCAGCCGATGCGGTATTAAGTATTAAATCGGGCAAGGTAGAAAAAGCACCTTTTATTGATACTATTGCAGACGGCTTAATGACAACTTTAAGTGAAAGGACATTGGCAATTATTAAAGCACATGTAACAGATATATTATTAGTATCTGATGAAGAAATTAAATCCGCCTTGAGGTTGATTTATGAAAGAATGAAAATAATTGTAGAGCCAAGCTGTGTAGTACCTTTTGCTGCGGCATTAAGAAACCCAGAGTTATTTAAAGGTAAGAAAGTAGGTATTATACTTACTGGTGGAAATGTGGACTTAACTAAATTTGGAACTTGGTTCCCAGCTAACTAATAATAATTTTCCTTACTAACTAACATTTTTTGTTTTTTACTAAATAACTTATAAAATAAATTGACCTGTATGAAAAAAACGATTTTCCTATCTTCCTTATTCTTATTTGTAGCAATTATTTCTAATGCACAAGTATTAAACTATGAAGTAAAGCAAAGTATTGATATAGACTATAAAAAGTTAGCTCAAATAGATACTATAGTGAATAGCTATATATCAAAGCAATGGGAAAATGGGGTTACTGTGTTAGTCGTAAAAAACAATCAAGTGATATATCATAAGGCATTAGGTTATGCAAATGAAGCAAAGAAAATACCCATGCCCGAAAATGCCATTTATAGAATAATGAGTCAGTCTAAAGCTATTACCAGCTTGGCAGTTTTGCAATTATTTGAACAAGGAAAATTAAATTTAGACCAACCTGTTTCCGACTTTATTTCCAGTTTTAAAAATCAAACAGTATTAGATGTAATAAATTTTACTGACACTACTTATACTACTGTCCCTGCAAAAAGAGCAATTACTATACGTGATTTATTGACCCATTCTTCCGGGATTGACTATACCGACATTGGGTCTAAAGAGATGAGCGCTATTTATAACAAAGCAGGCGTGCCGTCGGGCTTAGGCTATTTTGACGCTAACTTATTAGAGAAAATGACCATTTTAGGGAAATTGCCTTTAGCACACCAACCAGGAGTAAAATTTACTTACGGACTTAATACCGATTTATTAGGTTGTCTAGTTGAAATTGTTAGTGGCATGTCACTAGAAACTTACTGCAATAAAAACATATTTGAGCCATTAGGTATGAAAGATACTTATTTCAATGTGCCTGCTCAAAAAGCAAATAGAATGCCTACTGTATATACAGAAAACGAGGATCATAAATTGATTGAGTGGTCCCCAAGTTTTAGAAAAATAGATCCCTCTTACCCAATGATGAAGAAGACTTATTTTTCAGGTGGCGCAGGATTATCTTCAACCGCATATGATTATGCTATTTTTTTACAAATGCTTTTAAATAAAGGAAGATACAATGGCCGTCAAATTATAGCGCCTAGGACTTATGAAATAATGGTAAGCCCACAATTAGATTTTACAAAAGCAGGTGATGACAATTTTGGATTAGGATTTTCTCTTACTTCAGAAAAATCGGCAAATCTCAATTTAAGAAATAAAGGTTCATTTTCATGGGGAGGCTATTTTAGTACCAACTATTGGGCAGACACTAGGGATAAATTAATAGTCTTAATTATGACGCAGCACACCCCTAATTCACATGGAGCCTTGAAAGAAAGAATTGAAAATATTATTTATGGGAGTTTAAAGAATTAAAATTACAAACTCATATAGTCTTGTAAATGTTCAATTAATTTTTTCTGTGCCTCAATGGTGTGCTTAATGATATCACTTTGACTTATAATATTATATAATTCTCCATTCTCAAATACAGGCAGATATCTTAAGTTTTTTTCTGACATGATAATACTGCAATGTTCAATGGAATCGCTCGCTTGCAGTTTTGGCAAGTTAGCATCCATTACTTCTTCTACCGAAGTATTATTAGATGCCCGACCCTCTAAAACTACTTTACGGGCATAATCACGCTCGGTAAAAATGCCCACATATTGATCATTCTTTAATACTATCAAACTGCCAATATTTGTAGCAGCCATAATTTTTAATGCATCAATAATTGGAGTTACATTAGACACGGTAATAACATTCCTGTTTTTAGTGCTAACAATATCTTTTACGGTTGGCATAGCAATCAATTTAATAAGTGAAAGAAGGGCTTACCTAATTTACAACTTTTTCTGACAACAACAAAGAGTGCATTAATTCTTTAACCTTGTCTATAATCAATGGTACCACTGATTCTACTTCCGGTGTAAGTGTAATGCCTTGTTGCTGAATGCTTTCGATGCTTACCACAAATAAATGAATTTCCGGCATAGTGCCTAGTATTTGCAAAGCGCTCACCATATCCTTTAATCCAATATCATGCGTACTCATGGCCTGTGGGAAATCCTTTGCAAATTTTGGCTTAATTAAACGAATGGTGCCAGGAGGGTTTGAATCTAAAGTTGCGTCCACCAAAATTACATGTGGATACGCTTCAAAATACCCTAATAAATGAAACCCTCCTGTACCACCGTCTACAACATCCACCCCTGCGGGTAAAATATCATGAACCATTCTATTGGCTACTTGTACACCAATACCTTCGTCACCCATTAAGTAATTGCCAATCCCAAGTATTAAAATTTTATTAGCTGGATTCATATTTTTTTGAATTCATTTATATTGTTATGATCCCGTTTTTATGCCTTTTTTTCTGGGTTAGGTGTTTGATGTTTATTTTCATCAAATACTTCTTCCTCAATAAATTTCCATCCACCACCCATACTACTTATTTCTCCTCGTCCTTCTACATAATCGTGATAAAATACCAAGTACACATGTATCACAGCAAATAAAATGAAGAACCACATTGCCCAATGATGTATTGCTCTTGTTAAATAATCACCGCCTAAAACAGAAGGCACCCAAGCAAAAAGTCTTGGCAACCACCATCCGCCCATTTCTGCATACAAACCAAAACCTGTTAAGCACTGAACTAAGAAAGCAATGAAAGTTAAAAAATAAATAAAGCCTGCCATTGCATTATGACCAATACTTAAATGATGCTGTTCTTTGCCCCCTTTCTTTAACATTAAAATGTCAATCTTAAACACCGTCCACATTTCCTGAAAAAATCTTTTTGAAACTGGAATGAACTGTCTCCAGTTTGCATATTTATTTCCAACAAAACCCCAATAAATACGGAATAAGAAATTGAAGAAAAATAAATAAGCTGCTGCGAAATGAACATACCTAAACCAACCCATCGTATAAACTTGCGATGCTTCTTTTTGACTCATTAAGGATAATGGATTAGAGATATAAAATCCCGTCACAATTAATGCAATAATAACTGCTGCATTTAGCCAATGGTAAAATCGTACTGGCAATTCCCACACATATACACGACGTAGCCTATGAATATGTAAAAATTTATTAGCCATAAAATTATTTTTTAATTATTTAATCGCCTAAAACACTAATGCGGCTAATTGTTTTTCCTTCTTCATCATATAAGTGCACACTACAAGCCATGCATGGATCAAAGCTGTGAATGGTACGAATAATTTCCAATGGTTGTGTTTCATCATGCACTGGAGTATCAATCAATGCTGCTTCATAAGCAGACATTTGACCTTTACTGTCACGTGGTGACGCATTCCAAGTTGTTGGAACCACTAATTGATAATTTGCAATTTTTTCATCTTTGATATTAATCCAATGGGCTAATGCACCACGAGGTGCTTCAGAATGTCCAACACCTAATGCCACTTTAGGCCATGTTGATGGTTCAAACTTACTCATCTCCGCCATTCTTGTATCGCCCGCCTTAATGTTTGCAATTAATGAATCATAAAATTCTAAAGCCCAGTCTGCTGCTAGTATTGCCTCAAGGCCTCTTGCCGCAGTGCGTCCTAAAGTGGAAAATAATGCTGCTACTGGAATATCTAAATCTTTTAATGTTTTGTCAACGATAGCCTTATAGTCTTCTCTTCCTCTTGCATAACCCACTAACACTCTAGCTAAAGGACCTACTTCCATTGCATTACCTTTCCATCTTGGTGTTTTTAAATAACTATATTCTTTAGTAGTATCTAAATGTTCAAATGGAGGTTTTGGACCTGTATAATTAATCTTACTTTCTCCTTTCCATGGATGTAATCCTTTCGCCTTTCCACCTTCCCCTTCATAATCATACCAAGAGTGTGTAATGAATTCTTGCACTTCATCTTCTTTTCTTAAATCCACATCATATACTTTACTTAAATCTTTATTCAAAATAGCGCCAGATGGGAATTTATATGAAGCAGTGTCTCTGTAACCTTTAGTTGGCAAATCACCATACACTAAGTAGTTGCCTAAGCCGCCGCCAATGGCACCCCAGTCTTTATAGAAAGAAGCAATTGCCATTAAATCGGGGATGTATACTTGATTAATAAATTCCTTGCCTTGCTTCAATAACTGATGTACATATGCCAAACGTTCTGCGTTAATACCACTCACGTCGTCCAAGCTAATGGAACACGCCATACCACCTACTAGATAGTTAGGATGTGGATTTTTACCTCCAAAAATAGCTTGTACTTTTACGATTTCTTTTTGCCAATCCAACGCTTCTAAATAATGCGCTAATCCAATTAAATTAACTTCTGCAGGTAATTTATAAGCGGGGTGTCCCCAATAACCATTTGCAAAAATTCCTAATTGACCGCTATCTACAAACTTTTTAATTCTTGTTTGAATATCACTAAAATAGCCTGGTGAACTTTTTGGCCATTTGGAAATAGTCTGTGCTAATTCTGAAGTTTTTTTAGGATCTGCTTTTAATGCAGCTACTACGTCCACCCAGTCCATGGCGTGTAAATGATAAAAGTGCACCACATGATCATGCATGTACAAAACACAGTGCATTAAGTTTCTAACTAATTCCGCATTAGGTGGAACTACTATGTCTAAAGCGTCTTCCACCGTTCTTACCGATGTTAAAGAGTGTGTTGAAGTACAAACTCCGCAAACACGTCCTACGAAGGCCCATGCATCTCTTGGATCTCTACCTCTTAATATTTCTTCCAGCAAGCGCACCATGGTGCCGCTACTAAAAGCATCTACAATTTTCCCATTTTCTATATCTGCTTCCACGCGTAAATGCCCTTCAATTCTGGTAACGGGGTCTACTACTATTCTTTTACTCATAAAATTTGTTTAGTTGGTGAATCAATTAAGAAGGCAATTCGTGTTCACTTTCTTTACCTTCTTCTTCTAGTTCGTGGATGCTTTCTTTTTTACCAAAATTGGTAGCTACTGCATGCGCGGCTATGGCAACGCCGGTTGCACCTAATGCAATTTTTCCAATATTGTCAGCAGAAGCTTCTATACCAAATCCAGCAAAAGAAGATGCGCGATCATATAACCTTCCATTGTCCCAATAATTCTCTTCGCTACATCCAATACAGCCATGGCCAGATTGAATAGGATAACTAGTTCCACCATTCCACTTCATAACACCACAGGCATTATAAGTGGTAGGTCCTTTGCAACCTACATTGTATAAGCAGTATCCTTTTTTAGCATTTTCGTCGTCGAATGTTTCAACGAATAATCCTGCATCAAAATAAGGACGGCGATAACAACTATCATGAACACGCTTGCTATAGAAAGCTTTTGGACGTCCTACTCTATCTAATTCAGGAATAGTTCCAAAAGTTAATAGATGCACTATCACCCCCGCCATAACTTCACCAATTGGAGGACAGCCAGGCACTTTGATGATTGGCTTACCAGTAATTAATTTATGAATAGGTGTTGCTTGTGTAGGATTAGGCTTAGCCGATTGAACACAACCATTGCTAGCACAACTACCCCATGCAATAATCGCTTTCGCGTCAGCAGCTGCTTCTTCTAATATATGCATAGAGGTTTTACCACCAATCATACAGTAGACACCGTCTGCAGCTACCGGAACACTACCTTCTACGCAAAGGATATATTCACCTTTATACTTTTTCATTGTATTCTTAAGCGACTGCTCTGCTTGGACCCCCGACGCAGCCATTAGCGTTTCGGTATAATCAAGTGAGACCATATCTAATAAGATATCGGCTACCATTGGATGTGATGAGCGTATAAAACTCTCACTACAACAGGTACATTCTTGGAAGTGCAACCAAATGATAGGTATACGTGGCTTAGTTTCCATCGCAGTAGCAACTTGTCCAATAGCAGATTTTTCAAGGCCAATAAAAGCGGCCATCATACTAGCAAATTTCATAAAATCACGGCGATCGTATCCTTTACGTATAACCTCCTCATAGTAGGTAGGTTGTTTAACTTCGAGCATTTCGTTATCCATGCTGAAAAATTTAAAGGTGAAAATGTTTGAATCCGAGCACTAATGTAGAAGTCTATAGAGTTGCTAAGGCTGACAGATATCATTCTACAGTATGACTGTAATCATGCCGGCATTTTGCGAATCGGATTAATATTGATATCTATAAAATCAAAACTTATGAAAAAAATTGCCTCAATTGTTGCCATGATTTTAATCACATTTTTGCCAAAATCATTAATGGCACATCCAGGCCATGGTGGTCATGATGATAGTGGATACACCATTACACATTACCTTTTTGAACCCATGCACGCTGTTGTAACCATTAGCTGTATTGTATTTGCTACTGTAGTATTCTTATTTATAAGAAAAAAAGAAAAGTCAAAATAATCACAATGCACGAATTATCCATTGTGATGAGCATTATTGATATTGCCACCAAGCAGATGGAAGATGCTTTTGCTAATGAAATTGAAGAAATAGAATTAGAAATAGGAGCATTAAGTGGTGTGGAAGAAAATTCTTTTGAATTTGCGTGGAAACAAGCAGTAAAAAATACTCCTTTACAAAATGCATTAAGAAAGATTCATAAGCCACAGGGCTTAGCTACCTGTTTGGACTGCATGATTGACTTTTCTATTCAACAATTATATGACCCCTGCCCAGTGTGTGGAGGTCATTTTTTGAATATCAAAAAAGGCAAAGAATTAAAAGTAAAAAGTTTAGTAGTCAATTAAAATTAAAATTATGTGTGCAACCTGCGGATGTGATGGACAGGAACATGTTCATGGAAAAAGAATAGTGGATGTGGAACAAGACATTCTACACCAAAATAATTTACTTGCCGAGCGCAATAGAGGCTATTTTGAAGCGAAAAATATCTTGGCTTTAAACTTAGTAAGTTCTCCTGGATCTGGTAAAACCACCTTGCTTGAAAGAACGTTAACCGATTTAAAAGGTCAATTAGACTTTTGTGTGATAGAAGGAGATCAACAAACAACCAATGACGCCGACCGAATACACGCCACAGGCACCAAAGTGACACAAATTAATACAGGCAAGGGTTGTCACTTAGATTCCCAAATGATTGCTCATGCCTTACAAGGCTTGAAACCAAAGGGGGATTCTATTATGTTCATTGAAAATGTTGGCAACTTGGTATGTCCTGCCATGTTTGATTTAGGTGAAAAAGAAAGAGTGGTAATTATTAGTGTTACGGAAGGAGATGATAAACCCTTAAAGTATCCTGATATGTTTTTTTCTTCTACCCTTTGCATAGTAAACAAAACAGACCTGCTTCCGTATGTTCCATTTAGCATAGAAAAAGTAAAAGAAAATGCATTAAAAATTAATAAAGATTTGCATATTATTGAAGTAAGCTGCACCAACGGTGATGGTCTTCAAGAATGGTATAGTTGGTTAAAGTCTAAAGTATTAGCTCCCGAAACTGTTTAGATGTCAACTTATTACATTCATATCAATGGCTTAGTACAAGGAGTGGGGTTTCGTCCACATGTACATAAGATTGCTAAAGAAATGGATTTGCGTGGTTGGGTAAAAAATAACTCCAACGGGGTACAAATAACAATTAACGCAACACTGAGTAGAGCAGAAGCTTTTTTAAAGCAGCTAGTTTTGAACGCGCCTACGAATGCCATTATTACTAATACCCATATTGAAA
This sequence comes from Comamonas sp. lk, assembly GCA_943327245.2. GTDB lineage: Bacteria > Bacteroidota > Bacteroidia > Chitinophagales > Chitinophagaceae > Sediminibacterium. The sequence goes on from CALPWK020000037.1 coordinate 16,802, forward strand.
ATATTGAACAACAGGAATTTCATGACTTTAAAATAGAGATGAGTGATAATTCAAATACACCGAATTTATTAATCCC
>CALPWK020000038.1 GCA_943327245.2 Comamonas sp. lk
AACGCATTGCTAAGTTACCATGTCCTACTTCACGACGACCTACGCCGCGCATCATTTTCACTTCACCAGTTGAGAATGGAGGAAAATTATAGTGTAAATAGAATTTTGCATATTCTGCACTTGCTGCAGTTTCTTGCATTAACTCATCCAACTTAGTACCTAATGTTACCGTAGTCAAAGATTGAGTTTCACCTCTTGTGAATAAAGAAGATCCGTGTGGTGTTGGTAATGGTCCAATCTCCATAGCTAAAGGACGCACTTGATCCAACTGACGACCATCTAAACGAATACGACTGTCTACCATCATGTCTCTTACTACTTCCCATTTAAGGTCCTCATAATACTTACCTGCTAATTTCTTTTGCAAGTCGGTGATTTCAGTACCTAAATGTGCTAATATTTCTTTTTTCAATGCACTGAATGCATCGCTTCTTTCGTGTTTTGCAGAACCTAATCTTGCGATCGCGTCTACTTTTGCTTTTGCAAATGCATAAACACTTTCACGGATTGTTTCGTCTTGTTCTGGTTTTTTGTAATCACGTAATTCTGTGATTCCAACTATTTTTCTTAATTCAGCTTGCGCTTTAATTTGCTTGCGGATAGCTTCGTGTGCAATTTCTAAACATTGAACTAATTCTTCTTCAGAACATTCTTTTGCTTCTCCTTCCACCATCATCAAGTTCTTGTCTGTAGCAGCAATGATGAATTCTAATTCACATTTAGCTAATTCAGCTTTAGAAGGATTGATAACAAATTTGCCTTCAATTTTTGCTATTCTTACTTCAGAAATGATTTCTTTAATAGGAATATTAGAAACTGCTAAAGCTGCAGAAGCTGCTAAACATGCTAATGAATCAGGCATTACATTCTCATCGCTAGATACCAATGAGATTAGTACTTGTACATCACATAAATAATCTTCTGGGAATAAAGGTCTTAAAGCACGGTCAATTAAGCGGCTTGTTAAGATCTCGTAGTCATTTAAACGTGCTTCTCTTTTGAAGAAAGAACCTGGGATACGACCTGCAGATGCAAACTTCTCTTGGTAGTCAACGCTTAATGGGAAAAAGTCTTGTCCTTCTCTAGGATCTTTATTAGCTACTACTGTTGCTAATAAAATACAATTTCCTTGTCTAATGGTAACTGCACCGTCTGCTTGACGCGCTAATTTACCTGTTTCTATAAAAATTTCTTGACCAGGATTGATCTCGAATTTTACTGATTTGGGTTGTGATAACATTTTTAATTTTTTTGGAGCACGTACAAACAACTAATCCCAACCGTGTTGTACAGTTGGGACAGCTATTATAAAGTTGTTCTTGATTATTTTCTTAAGCCTAATTTCTCAATTAGCGCACGGTAACCAGTAAGGTTATGTTTTTGTAAATAAACCAATAAACGCTTACGCTGACCCACTAATTGCATCAACCCTCTTTGAGTTGAATGGTCTTTGTGGTTGGTCTTTAAGTGACCTGAAATGTGCGAGATGCGTTGTGTTAATAAAGCAATTTGACCTTCAATTGAACCTGTGTTTGTTGCTTTTCCACCAAATTCTGCAAAAATACTTGCTTTCTTCTCTGTTGTTAATGTAGACATTGTAAAACTTCGTTTTTGTAATTAACTATTAATTACGGTTTTATTCTTTTATTTCGGCTGCAAAGATAAGGAGAAAAGGATGAATCCTAATCAAATATTTCCACGTTTTTTGGGTATTTGGCCCTATTAAAAACGAATTGCTTATCGGCGAGTATTGCAGAGTAGCTAATGGACACAACTTTTACGTTGGTGATATTGCTGCTTTTATCTAAGATTGTTGCGGAAGAAAGTGCTGATTTAAGCTTGTCTATAATAAGGGTTACTTTCTGAAAACTCTTCCTTTTGTCAATTGGGAATAGTTCAATAGTAGCATTAGATGCATTTTGACTTAACAGCTTGAAATTGAAGTCTTTATCGTAACTACCTGATAATAATTTCTGAGGGCTCAAGGCTTGATCTGACTCTCCAATACTCGACTTTGAAATGGTATTTATCCCGTCAAAATTATAGATAGACTGACCGTCACAAAGTATCTCTACCACCCCTTGCTGTAAAAGGTATTTGTCCCCTTTCATCTTCAAATTGATGTTCTTGGTTCCTAATGCTTTACCCTTACTGTTTTTGGAAATTAATTGAATAATCACTGAAATTCCTTTTGATTCCTTCACTTTGGCCCCTAATTGGTCCAAAATTGCTTTGGCTTGAAGGTCTTTTTGCGCCTGAGTTGACAAAACAGATAATAAAGAAACAAAAACTAAAAAATATTTCATTGTTAATTAGTGGTATTAAATGGGTGCTTATGCTTGCGCAAAATTAAAGCATCTAAGTTTAATTTGATGTTAAAAAGAACAGATATTACATTGATGGTAGCAATTGGACTACAAATTTTGTAAGAAATCATACAATTCAGTATCTGTTTTGTATAAGACTTCTCTTGGTTTGCTACCCTGACTTGGCCCTACAATACCTGCAGATTCCAACTGATCCATCAAGCGTCCTGCTCTATTATAGCCCAATTTCATTCTTCTTTGTATTAAGGAAGTAGACCCCATTTGGGCACTTACAATCAATTTAGCTGCGTCTTCAAACAATACGTCTCGTTCTCCAGCGTCAAAGCCAGAGGCATCAATATCCTTCTCGTCTGAATATTCTGGCAATAAGAATGCTTGAGGATACCCTTTTTGTTCTGCAATGAAATTACAAACACGGTCCACTTCTGGCGTGTCCACAAAAGCACATTGTAAACGCGTAATCTCTCCATTGTAACTCACCAACATATCTCCCTTGCCAATTAACTGCTCTGCACCTCCTGCATCTAATATAGTTCGGCTATCAATTTTACTAGATACTTTAAAGGCGATACGTGCAGGGAAATTGGCTTTAATAGTTCCCGTGATAATATTTACAGAAGGTCTTTGTGTTGCAATGATTAAGTGAATACCTACCGCGCGGGCTAATTGAGCTAAACGGGCAATTGGCATTTCAACTTCCTTACCTGCGGTCATAATTAAATCCGCAAACTCATCTACTACCAGCACGATAAACGGTAAATACTGATGTCCTTTTTCCGGATTCAATTTACGTGCAGTAAATTTTTCATTGTATTCTTTAATATTTCTACAGCCTGCTTCTTTTAACAAGTCATAACGGTTATCCATTTCAATACACAAGGCGTTCAATGTATTGATTACTTTTTTAGTATCCGTGATGATGGCGTCTTCCTCTCCAGGTAATTTTGCTAAGAAATGTTTTTCAATAACACGATACAAACTCAATTCCACTTTCTTAGGATCTACTAACACAAACTTTAATTGCGATGGATGCTTCTTATATAATAGTGAAACTAAAATTGCATTCAAGCCTACCGACTTTCCTTGACCTGTTGCACCTGCCATTAATAAGTGTGGCATACTTGCCAAGTCCACAATAAAGTTTTCGTTGTCAATTTTTTTACCAATTGCAATGGGTAAAGAATATTGACTTGATTGAAACTTCTCACTAGCCAATAAAGTTTTCATACTCACAATAGACTTTCTAATATTAGGAACTTCAATACCAATAGTTCCCTTGCCTGGTATTGGTGCAATAATACGAATACCTAATGCAGCTAAGCTTAAAGCAATATCATCCTCTAAATTTTTGATACGACTAATACGCACTCCTGGTGCAGGGACAATCTCATATAAAGTTACAGTAGGTCCAACAGTAGCAGCAATCCTTTGTATCGCAATATCATAGTTCTTTAAAGTAGCAATAATTTGGTTTTTATGCATTTCTAATTCTTCTGGGTCCTGCACAATTTTTTCACTGCCATGTGTCTCTAATAAATTAATATTAGGATACTTATAGTTTTTTAAATCTAAAGTTGCATCATATTGTGTTCCTATACTCCCAACCGCTGCAACTATAGTTTCTTTAGGCGTTTCATTAATTTCTAAATCTAAGTCTTCTAATAATTCATCGTCAAGGTCGGTGAAGTCTTCGCGCTCGGATTCCAATGTCATGGTGGGTGCTAAGGTTTCGTCAAGGGTTTTTTTTTCTTGCCCATCAAACCCTGCTTCTCCATCACTCGCTATATGCGAGCGCTCTTCTAATGAAAGCTCATCAATGAATAATCTTGCTCCATTTTCATTTTCATGCTCCTCGCTCTCCGGCATGATCACACTAATGCCAGATCCTTCTTTTAATTTATTACCACTAAACCCAGCAACTTCGGGTGCTTGATTATTTAAGTCCCACTCTTGTTTAACCGCTTCTTCCGTGTCTTCACTTATAAATTCAGGCTCTTTTTTCTTAGGAATTAAAAAATCAAAACTAGGTACGTTGAAACTTGGATTGAATCTCCAAATAACAAAGCTGAGTCCTGCTACCAATAACAAAGCCCCAGTTCCAAAACTTCCAATCCATTTAACCAACCAAGCACTGGTATATTCTCCTAATGCACCACCCCATGAAAATGCAGCACCAGGAATAGCAAATGCAAAACAAGTACTCAATACTAATAGTCCAACTAGCACATATCTAAAATTGCGCCATAAATTGAAAATGGGTTTTGTAAAAAATAAATTAACTCCTAGTACAAAAAAGAAAGTGCAAAATAAATATGCGGCAATACCAAATCCATTAAACATAATTTGATACGCTACAAAAGCCCCAATATATCCTAATAAGTTATTTGCTTTTACGTCGTTAGTTGAAAATAACTGCGTACGCCATAATTGCACCATGTCTTGGTCGTCCTGCCATGTAAATAAATAGGAAGTGAATGCAACAAATAAAAACAATGTTATAAGTAATGAAATTGCTCCTAAAATTTTAGCAGTCCTTTCGTCCTTTACCACTTCTGTTACATTAACAGCTGTTTCTTTATCAGGATTCAATGCCTGATCGTTCAACTTGGGTTCCTTTTTGCTTTTAAGCGTATTTGCCATAGAAACAAATATAAGTTATCCCATATGGACAAAAAAGGTTTTTTAAATAATGTGCAAAATTGAAAAAATTACAATGGAGTTATCCACGAATAATGGCCACAGCCCAACTTATCCAACCTAAAATAAAGCACAATCCACCCAGCGGCGTTACTGGACCAATCCAATTTCCCACAGTGAACGGGAATAAGCTTCTTGTTGCTAAAATATAAATGGACCCACTAAATAAAACGACTCCAACCGACATTAATATACCTGCTCTTGGCAACCATTTTGAATCCCTATTTTGGGTAATAAACAAAGACAATACAAGCAAAGCTAATCCATGAAAAAATTGGTATTTCACTCCTGTTTCAAAAGTGGCAATTTGGTCTATTGTTAATATACTTTTTAAAGCATGTGCACCAAAAGCACCCAATATAACAGCCAAACCTGCATAGGTTATTCCTAATAATTGAAACTTACGCACCATGTTTTAGAATTATATTTTTAATAGTACCGTCGCTAATTTTATCAGAACCTAGTCTGTAATCCGCTTGTTGATAAAATGCATGACGCTCTATTAATTTATCTTGTAAAAATTGAACAAGTTGTGTTTTATCTAAATCAGCAATGAGTGGTCTATTTGCTTTCTCATTTTCCAGACGCTCCGATAAAACTTCTATGGACTCGTCTAGCCAAATCACAATGCCTTCTTTTTTCATCCAAGCCATATTCTCACTAAAGCAAGGTGTGCCGCCACCTGTAGCCAATACAAATTTTTTCTTTTCTTTAAACCATCTTAATATTTTAGCTTCCGTTTTTCTAAAATACTCCTCACCGTCTTCCTTGAATAGTTCCGTAATCGTCTTCTCTTCATTCATCTCAATCAAGTCATCTAAATCATATCCAGCTGACTTAATCCATTTAGCAATTTTCTTTGTCCAATATGACTTACCAGAACCCATCATTCCAATCAAGAATATTTTTTCTGCTGGCATAGTGACTATTTAAATGCATTAAAACCTGTGATATCCATTCCTGTGATTAATAAATGAATATCATGCGTTCCTTCATAAGTAATTACACTTTCTAAATTCATCATGTGTCGCATAATAGAATACTCTCCGGTAATGCCCATTCCGCCTAACATTTGTCTGGCATCTCTTGCTATCTGAGTGGCTATTTCACAACTATTCCTTTTTGCCATACTAATTTGACTTGGTGTAGCACGTCCTTCGTTCATTAATACACCTAATCTCCATACTAATAATTGTGCTTTAGTAATTTCAGTTACCATTTCGGCCAGCTTTTTTTGTTGCAATTGAAAACCTCCAATTGGCCTCCCAAATTGAACTCTTTCCTTACTATATCTTAAAGCAGTATCATAACAGTCCATGGCAGCACCTAAAGCCCCCCAAGCAATACCATATCTTGCTTTACTTAAACAACCCAATGGTCCTTTTAAACCTTCTACATTAGGCAAAATATTTTCTTTGGGTACTTTCACATTATCAAATACTAATTCTCCTGTAGCACTTGCTCTTAAGCTCCATTTCCCATGAGTTGTTGGTGTAGTAAAGCCTTCCATTCCTCTTTCTACTATAACTCCTTTAATTTTACCCGCTTCATTTTTAGCCCAAACCACAGCAATTTGAGCAAATGGTGCGTTGCTAATCCACATTTTAGCACCGTTCAAAATAACATGGTCGCCAGCGTCCTTAATATTAGTTAGCATGCTTGAAGGATCTGAACCATGATCGGGTTCTGTTAAACCAAAACACCCCAACCATTCTCCAGAAGCTAATTTTGGCAAATACTTTTTTCTTTGTTCCTCACTTCCATAGGCATAAATTGGAAACATGACCAAGGAGCCTTGCACACTTGCTGTACTTCTTACACCACTGTCTCCACGCTCTAGTTCTTGCATCATTAGACCGTAACTAATATAATCTAAGCCTCCGCCTCCATATTCAACAGGAACGGTAGGCCCAAAACATCCTATATCGCCTAACTGTTTTATAATTTGATTAGGGAACTCCGCTTTTTGAGCATACTCCTCAATAATGGGTGAAATTTCTTTTTTCACATATGCACGAACTGAAGATCTAACCATTAACTGTTCTTCTGACAATAATTCGTCAAGTTGATAATAATCTGGGGATTCAAATAAGTCTGCTCTTACTGCCATAACAAATGATTTTTAAGCGATAAATAATGCAATACAAATGTAAGTTAATATAGGCAAAAAACTATATTTACAATAACTAACCATCCCAATGAAAAAAGTAATTACCCATTTGAGCTTCTATGTTTTAATTGCAATTATAGCAGGCATCCTGATTGGTGTTTATTTTCCAGCTATTGCGATTCAAATGGAACCTCTAGCTAAAAGCTTTATTAACCTTATAAAGTTATTTACCTACCCTATTATATTTTTAACGGTTTCACTAGGTATTGCTAGTATGGGCAGTTTAAAGAAAGTGGGGAGAATTGGATTGACTTCCTTGATTTATTTTGAGATAGTAAGCACTTTGTCCTTAGCTATTGGCGTGTTAGTGGCATTATGGATTCAACCGGGTCATATTAACAAAGAAGGCTTACAAATGCAGGATCCTTCCAAATATACAAAGTCTACCGAATTTCATTTATGGCCAATAATTAAACAAAACACCAATCTTCAAATTTTAATACTAGCAATTGTAGTAGGTTTTATTTTGAGTTTTTTAAATAAAAAAGAATCCTATTTACATGTATTAGGAAGAGGAGCCCATTATGTATTTACCGCATTGAAGTGGGTTATGTATTTAGCTCCAATTGGTGCTTTTGGAGGCATGGCTTATGCTATTGGGAAAAATGGTTTAAAAACATTAATACCACTTGGAAAACTTATGGGTACGATGTATCTAACAATGGCCTTATTTATATTTGTCATATTAGGTTTGATTTTGAAATACTACCAACTTTCTATTTTCAAGCTTATAAGACATATTAAGGAAGAACTATTAATCGTATTTGCTACTTCATCTTCGGAGCCTGCAATGCCTTCTTTAATGAATAAATTAGAACATATTGGATGTTCAAAGTCGGTAGTTGGATTAGTGGTACCCACTGGTTATTCTTTTAATCTTGACGGTACTTCTATCTATTTATCTATGGCTGTTATCTTTATTGCGCAATTGTATAATGTACAATTATCAACAGCAGAAATTGTAACCATGATCTTGATTTTGATGCTCACTTCCAAAGGTGCAGCTGGAGTTACTGGAAGTGGCTTTATTGTATTAGCCTCTACCCTTGCAACACTTCAAAAAATTCCCATTGAAGGTTTGGCATTTTTATTAGGAGTAGATAAATTCATGAGCGAGGCACGTGCTATTACCAATATTATTGGAAACAGTGTGGCCACCATCGTAATTGCCAAAACAGAAGGAGAAACTATAAAAATTCACTAAGGACCGCTTATAATTTTTATCTCCTATTTGTTTTCTAATAATACTTTCATTTCATTTGCATATCCTTTAGCAGCAATGGCTGCAGCTTCCGCAAAATCATGGCCATTGCTAGCAAAAATGACTGCACGACTTGCGTTTACAAGCAACCCGATATCATTATTTTTACCGTATTTTGTTACGTCTTCCAAACTTCCGCCTTGTGCTCCCACGCCTGGAACCAATAAAAAATGTTCGGGAATTATTTTTCTAATAGCTACTAAATCTGCGGCCTTAGTAGCCCCTATTACAAACATTAATTGTTCCGCTGTTGCCCAACTAGAAACCTGTTCTAAAACAGACTCAAATAAGAACTGTCCATTTGCTAATTTTTGTTGCTCGAAATTTTGACTACCTGGATTTGAAGTTAAGCCTAAAACAATAGTCCATTTATTTTGATACGCTAAGAATGGGTCAATACTGTCTTTCCCCATATAGGGCGCTACCGTTATGGCATCAAACGGTAATACTTCAAAAAATGTTTTAGCATACTGTGCAGACGTATTCCCAATATCGCCACGTTTTGCGTCTGCAATTGTAAAATGAGTGGAAGGAATATGTGCCAATGTTTCTTCCATAGCTTCCCAGCCTGCTATACCCTGTGATTCATAAAATGCAGTATTTACTTTATAACTTACACAATAAGGGGCAGTAGCATCTATAATCGCTTTATTAAATGTAATTACTCCCTGCTTTGTTTTTGGCAAACCTGCAGGAAGCTTTTCTATATCCGTATCTAAACCAACACATAAATAAGATTGCTTTGCATTTATTTGATCTACTAGAAATTGCTTTGTCATTATATTTAATTAATTAACTGATTATTTTTTTACAAATACTTTATATCCCCAAGCTGGCAATTGTAATAAATGTATGTCTTTAGTAACTTGTTTTGTAAATAACTCTTCATAAGATTCACCAGCACTCAATCCATTGATTAATACCTCATGTGAAAAATTGGACATATTCAATACCACCACTACTTTGTCTTTTCCATTGGTTCTTTCATATGCCATAATTTCAGCAGGATGATCTACTCCTAATCTTCTAAAACTAGCCGTCTCGCTAAAAGCTTTATTGCTATTTCTCAAATGTAATAATGCACTATAGAATGGAGCTCTTTTATACTTATTAAATTCAATCACGTCTTTTTCAAAAAAGGCAAGTGGTCTTAATACAGGTTCTTCCTGCCCACTATATATTAAAGGCAATGTTCTATTATATGTTTGCGTAAACACTGCAAATGGCGCATGTGAATCACCTGGCATAGTTGCATAATCCGCTTTATTCCATGAGTTTTCATCATGATTACTTGTAAAGTATAATCTCAAAGCTCCTTTAATAAAACTAGTATCTATTGTATTCAATACACTGTCTAAAGAAAGTAAGTTCTTCTTTCCGGCAGCTATATCATTCATTACATGAAATTCCATCCAACTATAAGTGGCATCAAATCCAGTTTTATGAATCCCAGCATCATCTGCTTCTGCTAAGAAAAATAAGTCTCTTTCTTTTTTTAATATTGGAATACATTTATTCCAAAAACTATATGGAACGCCCCAAGCGACGTCCACTCTAAAACCATCAATTTTAGTTTTGCTAGTCCAGTATTTCATTGCTAAAATCATACTATCCTGCATAACTGGATTATTGTGATTCAATTCTCTTGTATCTGACCAGTCTGCTGTATAAATTGCTTGACCAGCACTATCTCTTTCATGAAAATCAGGATGCGTTGTTAACCAAGGATGGTCTGCCCCCGTATGATTGGGCACCCAGTCAATAATTACTTTCATTCCCAATGCATGTGCTTTGTCAACAATTTTATTAAAGTCTGCCAAAGTCCCAAACTCTTTATTTATTGCTGTATAGCTTGCAACAGAATAATAAGAACCTAAACTTCCTTTACGCCCAAATTTCGAGATGGGTTGTAATGGCATAAACCATAAAGTTTGTACCCCCATTTTTTTTAATCTTGGTATATGTTTCGCAAAAGCATTCAGCGTGCCTTCTTTGGTATATTGCCTAATGTTAACTTCATAAATATTACCCTGGTCCATAAACGCAGGATGTTTTTGTTGTGCCTGAACGAAAATACAAATCAGAAAACTACAGGTAAAAATTAGAAATTTCATAGTGGTAAGCTTTAACTGCTTCAAAATTAATATACTAACTTTGATTATGCTCAAAAAGATCCTATTTTATATCATTACCCCCCTTTTAGTACTTAGTTGTAATAGTAGTAAATATGAAAAAGCCCTTGACCCAATTGAAGGAGGTAGAGGTTTTATTGAAAATATGATGCAAGGCGATATTAAAAAAGCCCATTTTTACATTGTATCGGATTCCGCTAATGAGTCCTATTTCAAAGAAATGTCTGCCCAATATTTTAGTTTAGACAAAGAAGGTAGGCAACAATTAAGGACAGCGGTAATTCAAATCAATGAGGTAAGCGCTATTGACAGCAGTACTACCATCATAAATTATCAGAATTCATTGGATCAAAAAGCACATAAGTTAAAAGTAATTCAGACTCCAGAAGGTTGGAAAGTAGATTTAAAATATACTTATGGCCCTAATTTATAGGCCAAAATGATAAAATATGTATATTTGCGCAATAATTTCAACATAAACAACAAATAATATTATCAAAATGGAAGCACAACAAAATACCAAAAAATACTGGGCACTATGTTTTACTTGGTTCGTAATCCTAGTTGCATTAATTATAGGTTACAGAGAGTTCTTTTGGTTAGCACTTCCAGGTACACTTACTTATTTCGCTAAAGCAATGAAATTATTTTAGTTTCAATTTAGCGATTAACATATTCCTAAAAAAGGTCCCAAATATTTGGGACCTTTTTTTATTTCTTAACCGCTATCTAACATTATAGCTTTTGGGTATTTGAATTTATTTTAAAACGGAAAGTGCAGCGTCTATATAAATAAAGTTCTCAGGTTGATAATGATGCATTGGCTTAGTGATTTTTGATTCTCCTAAACGTACCACCACCGCATTCTTATCTTTGATGATATAAACATACTGTCCAAACAACCCATTTTGCATTGAAATTTTCATGCCTTTGTAATTAAGTATCCAATACTGATACCCATAATAATCAACAGGCGCATTATTTTCTGAACGATCTTTTAAATAAGATGCTGGAGTAGTCGCTTTTATAATATAATTAGAGTCTACAATTTGTTGGTTACCCCATTTCCCATTATTTAAAACTAATTGCCCAAAACGAGCATAGTCTCTCGCTACTCCGTTAAAACAACAAAATGCTTTTTCATGTTTTTGGTCCCCATCTAATAACCAAAGTGCATCTGCTTCTGCTCCCATTGGCTCCATAAATTTAGTTGCTACTAAGTCGGAAATAGAAGCCCCAAAAGCTTTCTCTACAATTAATCCTAATACTTGTGTGTCACCACTTCTGTACTCCCAAAATTGACCAGCAGGTTCTTTCGCAATCATTTTACTTACCATATAATTTTCATCGTCCCCATAATAAGCCATGGCATTCATACTAAAATAACTCTTATCAGATTCTAAATAAGAACTACCCGAACTCATGGTTAACAAATCAACAATGCGGACTTTAGCTAAATCACCCTCTTTAAAATGAGGCACATAATTACCGACAGGTTCCTCTAAAGATTTTATTTTACCTTCTTGAACAGCAATGCCAATCAATAAGGATATAATACTTTTTGCGGCGGAAAAGGATCCACTTAATGTTTTAGGATTATACCCGTCAAAGTATTTTTCATATACTAATTTGCCATTTTGGATCACTAAAAAAGCATGCGTGTCATTTGAATCAATAGCGGCAAGTAAAGTAGCTGGAATAGCTGTTTTATTATACCCTGAATCCAAAGGCCAATATTGAGGGTTGCTAGCACCCTTAACTAATCTAGTAGGGTGTGTTTTATAATCATGTATAGTATGAACACCCCACTTTGCAAAATTTCGTAAATGTGCAAAAGCAGGCGTGTACGTTAATCCAATTACAAAAACAAAAAGCAACAAGATTCCGTAGATGATTTTCTTTAACATAATATGATTTTGAATGTATTCAACTGATTTACCAAACAATTACTATTTTTAACTGTTCTTAATATAAATCATACCAAATTTAAATAATTATATGTCATTAGCGCAATCATTTGATGAAATTGTCCACAAAAGAAGATCCAACAGAAAATACGACCCCAATGTGGAAGTGCCTAATGAAGTAATTCATAATAGTTTAGAACGCTCGATACTTTCTCCTAATAGCAGTAATATGCAACTATGGGAATTTTATTGGATTCAAGATCCTAGTTTAAAAGAACAGTTTACAGATTTCTGTTTGGGTCAAAATGCAGCTAGAACAGCTAAACATTTAGTTGTATTTGTCACACGTCAGGATTACTGGAAGAAAAGAGTGCAATGGCATTTAGAGCTCATTAAAAAGGATATTCATGGCGAACCAACGCCGTCCCAACAAAAGCTATTAAATTATTATGGTAAATTAATGCCATTGGCTTATGGTACGGATCAGTTTGGTTTTTTAAGTTTTATTAGAAGAACGCTTAGTTTAATAGTAGGCGCTGCAAGACCTATGATGCGATTTAAAGGAAGAGCGGATCAAAGAGTCACTGTTCATAAATCTTGTGCATTAGCCGCACAAACCTTTATGCTATCAATAGCTGCAGAAGGTTTTGATTCTTGCCCAATGGAAGGCTTTGATGCGGTGCGTGTAAAAAAAGCACTAAATCTTCCTGAAATGGCAGAAGTAAATATGATTATTAGCGTTGGGAAAGGGACAGAAGCTGGTATCTGGGGGAAACGTCACAGAGTGCCTTTTGAAGAGGTAGTTATTGTAAAATAATAGATCACGCTATTTTAAGTAACAGCTCATTTTTTAAAATTCCGTTACTATTTTATACAAATGCTTTAAACCTTTCATAGCACTGTTGCGTCAAGAATTCACGATCATCCGGATGTGCTATATCGATTAAAATTTTTGCCCTTTGTCTTAAATTTTTTCCATACAAATAGGCAATGCCATATTCAGTAACCACATAATGAATATGTCCTCTTGTTGTAACTACTCCTGCACCCTGTTGTAAATAAGGGACTATTCTAGATACCCCTTTGTGGGTCCTACTCGTTATAGCGATAATGGGCTTGCCACCTTCACTTAATGCTGCACCTCTCATAAAGTCCATTTGCCCGCCAATGCCACTATATTGATATTTACCAATGCTATCAGAACAAATTTGACCAGTCAAATCAACCTCTACCGCACTATTAATGGCAATCACTTTTGGATTTCTTTTAATTACTATTGGATCATTCACATAGTCAATGTCTAGGAAATTAATTGCAGGATTATCATTTACATAATTATATAATTTATTAGTGCCTAATGCAAAAGAAGTCACCAATTTATTAGGATGAATTTTCTTTTTAGAATTATTAATAATGTCTTTTTCAAACAAATCAATAACGCCATCGCTAAACATCTCCGTATGCATTCCTAAATTTTTATGGCCATATAAAGATTTCAATACCGCATCTGGAATTGTGCCAATGCCCACTTGTAATGTACTGCCATCATCAATCATAGAAGCTACATTTTGGCCTACTTTTAATTCTATATCTGTCAACTTTGCACCATAATCTACCTGTGGCAAAGCCTCATCATGAAATACCATTGCAGAAAATCTATCTGTATGAATCATGCCATCGCCATGGGTTCTAGGCATTTGAGGATTAACTTGTGCAATAATAATTTTTGCACAATTCACTGCAGTTCTTGCTATGTCTACCGAAGTCCCTAATGTACAATATCCATGTGCGTCAGGTGGGGACACTTGTACTATAGCAACGTCAACAGGTAAAACCGTTCTAATCATGTCTGGGATATCACTCAAAAATGCGGGGATATAGTCTGCCCTACCCTCCATTACAGCTTGTCTTATAGGCTCCGACACAAATAAGGAATTAATATGAAAGGATTGTTCAAACCCAGGATCCGCTATCTCTATTTTACCTTGTAAAGTGATTGAAATAATTTCAGTGTTGCGTAAACGATCCTTATGATGTACCAATTCTCTCAATAAATATTGTGGAGTACAAGCGCTACCATGTATAAAAATACGGTGCCCACTTTGAATCAAATTTAAAGCTGCTACTGCTGTTGAATAATGGAAGGGGTGAATCATTGAAATTACTTTAGTTATGCACGAAATAAGCAACTTCCTATTTTAAAAAATATGATATAAATCAATTTTTATAGCCTTTCATAAATAATTCCTCAATTAATAATAAAATGAGCCCCCTATTTAGTGGAATTCATGGAATAAATTCATTATTTTGATACACTAAAAAACAAGTACATATGAGAAAAATCTTGATTGTATTGATAATGTTATCTATAGCAACATTATCAGCTAACGCGCAACAAGTTTCCCCACCAAAACCAACGGAGAAATCGGATACAGCAAAAGGCGGTCCTAAAAAACCAAGTTTAGCAGAAAAGACAAAAGGACAAACAAAAAATGTAGGTCTATTTACTTTATACCAAGATACTTTAACGGGTAGTGTGCAGCTTTATATTTGTAAAAGCCAATTAGACAAAGAATTTATTTATCAAAGCTTTTCTATAAGTGGCCCAACAAATTTATTTCTAAACCAAAGTATGCACCGTGCAAACTTAGTTTTCAAAATAAAAAAAGCTTTTGATAAATTAGAGTTTGCTATTGTAAACACTGGTTTATATTATGATAAAAATAATCCTGTAAGTAAAACTGCCGATGTAGATAAGCCAGAAGCCATTTTCTATTCTGAAAAATTTGCAGCGGAGGATTCATTAGGATATTTAGTAAGTGCCGACGGATTATTCCTAAGTGAAAAGCTAGATGCAGTGAAACCCAATATGCCTCCTGGACCAATGAGTTCAATGGTTTTTAATTTGGGTAATTTAAATACAAGTAAATCAAAATATGCTCAACTACGTAATTTTGCAGATAACACGGACGTTGTTGTAGACCTATCCTATGACAACCCTACTGTGCTTGCAAACGGCGGTCCAGATATTGCAGATCCTCGTTATGTAAGAGTACGCATGCAACATAGTTTTATTGCCATGCCTTCCAATAGTTTTGTAGCAAGAAGAGACGATCCAAGAGTTGGCTATTTTATGCAAGAAGTGAATGACCAAACCAGCATAAGTCCTACTCCATATAAAGACATGATTAATCGTTGGAGTTTAGTAAAAAAAGATTCAAGTGCCGCATTGAGCGAGCCAGTAGAACCTTTAGTTTATTGGATTGAAAATACAACTCCATTTGAATACAGAAATATCATTTTTGAAGCAGGTATGAAATGGAATGAAGCTTTTGAAAAAGCTGGTTTTAAAAACGCAGTACAAATGAAAATTATGCCTGACTCCGCTACTTGGGATCCAGCAGATATTCATTACAATGTAATTCGTTGGGTAGCTTCTTCACAACCTTCTTATG
>CALPWK020000039.1 GCA_943327245.2 Comamonas sp. lk
GAGGATGTTGGTTTAACTGCAATTCTGAAAACCAAATCATTCCCATTCGTATACCCCCCAACCACACCACCAGCATGATTCGTTTTTGTTTTACCTGAAGCATCTATAATAGGGTCATTATGGTCTACTCCAAACATATTAGCTGCGGCAAAACCTGTGCCAAATTCAATCCCTCTAATTGCAGGTATTGCAAATACTGCATGGCTAATCAAAGACTCGACAGAATTAAAGAAATGTTCGCCCAATCCAATTGGCAATCCTTTTACGACACATTCCACAATTCCACCAACACTGTCTTTTTGATCGATTGCTTTTTGCAATCCTTTTTCAACATCCGTTTCGCCTCCAATACTTACAATATGTGATTCAACTTGAATATCTTTTAATAATTTTTTAGCGATAACACCTGCGCCAACCAATGCAGCAGTTAATCTTCCGCTAAAATGGCCTCCTCCTCTATAGTCTTCAAACCCTCCGAATTTATGATGGGCAGTAAAATCAGAATGACCCGGCCTTGGAACTGCTCTTTGTTTTTCATAATCACCACTACGCGTGTTATTGTTTTCAAACAACATAGTTATAGGGGCTCCTGTGGTAACATCATTAAATAATCCAGACTTAAATATTGGCATATCATCCTCCTGTCTTGGCGTAGTTCCTTTTTGTTTTCCACCTTTTCTGCGCTCCATGTCAGTAACAAAATCTGATTGTACTAATGGCAGCCCAGCTGGACATCCATCAACAACAATACCAACACATGCACCATGTGATTCGCCAAAAATTTGTACTTTAAATAGGGTTCCAAAATTATTCATGTCTTATGTCTATATTACAAGTTAAGAAAATTAATCTATTTCAACTTTTGCACCTAATTGCGCCAAGTGATCAAAAAAGTCTGTGTATGACTTATTGATAGCTTCTGCTTCTGTTATTATTACTGGTCCATTCGCATTTAAAGCTGCTACTCCACAAGCCATTGCTATTCTATGATCATGTTGCGAAAACACAGTAGCTGCATGAATTGGCTCGCCACCATATATTTTCATTAAATCACCTTCCAATTGTATATCAATTCCCAATTTAGCAAATTCTGTCTGTAATGTTAACCCTCTGTCGCTTTCCTTATGCGCTAAGCGACTTACCCCTTTAATTATTGTTACTCCTTTACACACTGCAGCTAATGCTACTAATGGAGGGAATAAATCAGGACAATCTGTTGCGTCAAATTCAAAGGCAACTAAAGCAGCTCCTGAGTCGTTAGCTCCAATTATAATTCCGTCGCCTACAATTTCAATTGGTGCATTTGCAGTTTTTAATGCTTGCATGACTGCTTTATCTGCTTGTGTGGAATCCAATTGCAAACCCTTTACCTTAATGGGTCCTGCTATAGCTCCTGCAACTAATAAAAAGGCTGCTCCACTCCAATCTCCTTCTACCGTATATTCTATATGAGTTGCTAATGGCGCATGAGCCAAGAACTCAAAACTTTCATAATTATTGTGTATTACCTTCCAGCCAAAGCTATTTAAAACAGCTAATGTTAAATCTATATAAGGTTTACTTTTTAAATTCAATACATAGATCACTGCATTTTGTGCATTACTTGCGGCATATGCCATTAATAATCCAGTTAGGAATTGAGAACTCAATGATCCGTCAACTTTAATAGTTGCCGGCTTTAATGGTCCTTGGATTCCAATAGGCAAATACCCATTTTGTGAAGCAACTTTCACACTTAATGCTGGAAATATTTCATCAAAAAAATGCATTGGTCTTTTTAGTAAACTACCATTTCCATTAATGGTAATAGCATTACTACTTAATGCTGCAATGGGGGTAAACATTCGAATACCCAAACCGCTTTCACCACAATTCATTTCAGGACCAATTGGCTGAACTCCCTTCGAACTAACTTTAATTTGAGTTGCTGATTGTTGAACAGTAGCACCTAGTTTTTGTATTACGTCAATGGCTGCTATATCGTCATTAGAATGGCCTGGATTTAAAATCAAAGTATCTCCTATATGCAATAATGCAGCAGCACATGCTCTTTGCATACTGCTTTTGCTCGCTGGAGCAATTTGCTCCCCTTTTAATTTACTAGGATAAACAATCGCTCTCATATTATGAATACAAGTTTATCAATTTTTGTAATGTTTTCATTGGGATACTTTCAATAACGCCCTTGCCTATCCTATTTAATAAAACATACTGCATTCCTGCTGTCGCTTTTTTCTTATCCTTCTGCATCACTGCCATTGCTTCTTCTACATTAAAATGCATTGATGTTGGTAAACCATATTGCTTAAGTGTATCCACTAATAATCCTGTACCTGTAAAACCTTGAAGTACTTGAGAGATTTTTGCAGCATACACCATACCAATACTAATAGCATGACCATGTAATAAAGCATGTTCATTTTCAATAGCATGTCCTAATGTGTGCCCAAAATTTAATAATTTCCTATCCCCTTTTTCGAATTCGTCCTTTTGTACCACTTTAACTTTTAACTGTACATTTTTTTCAATTAATGCAATTAATGCTTTTGTGTTTTTTTGATAAAAGGCTAAGTCGTGTTCCTTTAATTCTTTCATCATTTTTGCATCCTTGATAGCCGCATGTTTGATGATTTCAGCAAAGCCATTCTCCCATTGATACTTTGGTAGGGATTGTAAAAATGTTACATCATATAATATAAAAGAAGGCTGTCTTATTAATCCTACCATATTTTTATATACTCCAACATCAATTCCATTCTTACCACCAATAGCGGCATCAACCATTGCAAGTATGGTAGTAGGCACAAAGCCTACCGCCACACCTCGCATGTAAACACCTGCAACATAACCCACCATGTCGGTTACCACTCCGCCACCCACTCCAATCAATAATGCTTGGCGTGTAGCTCCAAAGTTTAATAACGCTTCAATAATAAAGTCGACCGTTGCTTGATGCTTATGTTCTTCCCCTGAAGGAATCACTATAGTTTTTTTCCCTTTAAATTTCTTTTCATGTAAGGCATATACATTCTCGTCTGTAATATAAATTGCATTTGCTTTGTCCACCATCTTGTCAATAGCTGCAAATTTGCCATCTAATACAAATGTTACTGTCGCGCTCGAGAATTTTACTTTCCAATTTTTCATACCTGTCAAAATTTAAATAGTACTTAAATTATTAAATTTAAAGCCCTAGCTATTCATTACTTTATTTTGATGATTGATACTTTCCATATGAACTGCGTCCATATATTTAGTAACAAACTCGTCAGTCAATCCCAATTTCTCCCCTTTTGAAATTGCTCTTTCTAAAATTTCAGTCCAACGACTAGTTTGTAAAATGGTTATGTCGTTGTTCTTTTTGTATTCTCCAATTTTTTGAGCCACTTTCATACGTGATGACAATACTTGTAATAATTCGTCGTCTAATTGATTAATTTGTTGACGGAATTTTTCTAAAGCACTATGGAAATCTTCTGAATTATTATCTTCTTTTCTCCAACGGATTGCCTCTAACATTTCCTTTAATACTTCTGGCGTGATTTGCTGTTTCGCATCACTCCATGCATTATCTGGGTCAATATGTGATTCAATAATTAAACCGTCAAAGTCTAAGTCCATTGCTTGTTGTGCAACTTCTTGTAAAATATCACGACGACCACAAATATGTGAAGGGTCATTGATCATTGGAATACCTGGGTAACGGCGCTTCATTTCGATAGCTAAATGCCACATAGGTGCATTACGGAAATCTGTATTTCCATAAGAACTAAATCCTCTGTGTATTAAACCTAAGTCTTCAATGCCCGCTTTAGCGATACGCTCCATTCCACCTACCCATAATTCTAAATCCGGGTTTAATGGATTCTTAATTAAAACGGGAACTTTAACTCCTCTTAATGCGTCTGCAATTTCTTGCACACTAAAAGGGTTTACTGTAGTACGAGCTCCCACCCATAATACATCAACATCAAAATGCAATGCATCTTCTACTTGTTTAGCTGTTGCAACTTCTACTGCAATTGGCAAACCTGTTTCTTTTTTAGCTTGTTGCATCCAAGGCAAACCCTTAGTTCCAATTCCTTCAAAACTTCCTGGTCTTGTTCTTGGTTTCCAGATACCAGCACGCATGATGTCTACCTTTCCGGTAGCTGCTAATCTAATAGCAGTTTGCATTACTTGTTCTTCTGTTTCTGCACTACAAGGACCAGAAATAATTAATGGCGCTTTTTTTAATAACGTGCTTACTTTTTGTTGTTGTTCAGTTAAGGTTCCCATTTTTTAAGCAATTTTAGTATTTAAGATATTTATTTTTTGTTTTGACTGCCCAAGGACTATCCTTCATTGTTATTTGAAAAACCTTTTGGACCACCGCTGTCTGCATCATTCATGCGAATACGACGACCTTTATAGTTTTTGCCATCAATGGCAGTAATCATTTTTTTAGCAGAACCTGATTCAATTTCGATCCAGCTATTCATGTCTCTCATGTCAATTTTACCTAATGCTTCTTTCTTCAATTCACTCATATCTAAAATGTATTGTAAGAAGCTAGCTTTGTAAAATCCGTCTTTAGTACCTAAGTTCACAAACAAACGAGTTGTTCCTGCTGATCCTCTTGACTGACTGCGACCGCCACGATCACCACCTCTGTCTCCACCACGATCTCCGCGGTCTCCACCGCGATCTCCACGATCTGCAAATTCATTGCGACCTCTATCACGGTTACGATCTTGTTGTTGCATTGGCTCACGTCGTCCAGTAGATCTTTCAGCAGCTCTAACATTTAAGTCGGCAGCATTTTCATAATAGCTCAAGAAACGATTAAATTCTAAAGCAGCTACTCTCTTCAAAATTTCTTCCTTCGTCATGTCTGCAAATTTTTCTGCCAACATTGGTACATAAGTTTCATAATCACCATGACTCACGTCTGTTGACATTAACTTGTCCATTACATGGAAGAATTGTTTTCTACAAACATCTTTACCACTAGGGATATCTAATTTATGGAAAGTGCTTTTGTTTATGTTTTCAATTTGACGTAATCTGTATGATTCTCTTGCATGTACAATTGAAATACAAATTCCTTGACTACCTGCACGACCTGTACGTCCACTTCTATGCGTGTATACTTCAACGTCATCTGGTAATTCATAGTTAATAACGTGTGTGATACCTTTTACGTCAATTCCACGAGCGGCTACGTCAGTTGCAATTAATAATTGTAAAGTCTTGTCTCTAAACTGACCCATTACTCTATCGCGTTGTTGTTGCGTTAAGTCACCATGAATCGCATCGATATCATATCCTTCACGTGTTAAACGAGCTGCAACGTCTTGTGCATCTGCTTTTGTACGTGTAAAAATGATACCATAAATACCTGGATTAAAGTCAATAATTCTTTTTAAAGTCTCATACCTGTATTGAGCAGAGGTAACATAATATTGATGATCAATACTTTTATTGGTTGCATTCACCTTACCAATAGTTACTTCTACTGGCTCTTTCATGTAACGCTTACTAACTTTTTTAATTTCAGTTGGCATAGTTGCACTAAATAACCAGATACTTTCTCTGTTGGGTGTATTCTTTAAGATAAATTCAATGTCTTCTTGGAATCCCATATTCAACATTTCATCTGCCTCATCTAATACCACATATTCGATTTGCTCAAGATTGATTGCTTTTCTTTCTATCAAGTCAATTAAACGACCTGGAGTAGCTACAATAATTTGCACTCCTCTTTTCAAATCTCTTATTTGCATGCTGATTGATGTACCACCATAAACCGCTAATACTTGTAAACCTGAAATATGTTTCTTGAACAAATTCAATTCGTTCACAATTTGCATACATAATTCTCTTGTTGGACAAACCACCAAGGCTTGAGGGAATCTATCTGCAGTTTTAATTAACTGCAATAATGGCAAACCAAATGCTGCTGTTTTACCAGTACCTGTTTGTGCTAATCCAATAAAATCCTTTGTTCCACTTATTAAAACTGGAATAGAACGCTCTTGAATTTCAGTTGCGTGTGTGTATCCTAATTCTGTAACTGCTTTTACTAATTGCTCGTTAATTCCAATTTCCGCGAATGTCTTTTTAGACTTAACGGCCTCTATCAATTCATTTGTATTTTCCATCTCTTCTGTTTTCTTCATTTTTGTTTTTTTACTTTTCTTTTAATTAGAATTTTATTTTAAAATTCTTGTAATTCCATTTGCATTCTCAATCAAGTCAGACAGGTATTCAAAATTTTCTTTTTCAAGACAAGATTTAAACTTGCGCAACTGACTAATATGCTCGTTCAATACGTCCAATACGTTTTCTTTATTTTGCATAAAGATGGGAACCCACATTGCCGCATTCGACTTTGCCAAACGCACAGTGCTTTCAAAACCACCACTTGCTAATTCAAAAATAGCATCCGACTCTTTTTCCTTCTCTAACACGGTGTTAGCCAATGCGAAAGAAGTAATATGTGATATATGGCTCACATAAGCCACATGGATATCATGCTTTACAGCATCCATGTATAAAATATGCATACCTAATGTTTGATATACTTGTTCAACTAATTTAAGTGCGTCTTCATCTACTTGCTCCTTATTACAAACTACAGCAGCTTTTTCCTTAAATGCGTCTTCCTGAGCCGCACTAGGACCACTGAATTCAGTACCCCACATAGGGTGCGTTGGAACAAATCGGCCACTTTTTGAGTGCGCCTTTGCAATGTTAACAATACGTTCCTTAGTTGAACCTAAATCAAACACTACTTGTTTGTCAATCAAATCTAAAATAGTTGGCAATAATTTTTCAGCAATATTTACAGGAGTTGCAATGGCAATTAAGTCTGATGATTTTACCGCTTCTTCCAAAGACATAATCTCGTCAACGATTCCTAATTTCAATGCTTCTTCCTGATGCACCGGATTATTGTCCACACCAATGACCTTACTCACTAAACCTTTACGCTTTAGTGTCAAGGCCAAAGAGCCTCCAATTAAACCGATACCAATTACTGTTAAACGCATGCTTTAACTCTTTTAATAGCTTCACTAAATTTCTCCATGGAACCGCATAAGCTCACACGGATATATTCATTACCAGCTGAACCAAAAATACCACCAGGTGTTATAAACACATTTGCTTCATATAAAACTTTATCGCTTAAAGCGTATCCGTCCTTATAAGTAGCAGGAATTTTAGCCCAAACAAACATCCCTACTTGTTGTTTTGAAAATGCACAACCTAATGTGTCTAATAGTTCAAAAACTTTTTCACGACGTTCAGTATAAATTTCATTTACTGAATCATACCAAGATTTTTCTAAGCTTAATGCTTTTGCTGCTGCTAATTGAACTGGCAAAAACATACCACTATCCATATTGGATTTAAATCTTAGAATTTCATTGACCCTTTCTTCTGCAGCAATCAACATTCCCACTCTCCAGCCAGCCATGTTTTGGCTTTTGCTTAAAGAGTTCAACTCTATCACTACTTCCTTTGCGCCTTCCACCGATAACAAACTCATGGGTTGCTCATTCAAAATGAAACTGTAAGGATTATCATGACAAATTAAAATTTGATGCTTCTTGCCAAACGCTACTAACTTTTCAAATAATTGTTGCGTAGGAATTTGGCCGGTAGGCATATGCGGATAGTTCACCCACATTAACTTCACTTTTGATAAATCTGATTTTTCTAAATTTTCAAAGTCAGGTGCCCAATTGTTCTCGGCAGTTAGCTCATAGTAAAGCGGGGTGCCCCCTGCCAACTTAACTGCACTTGTATACGTAGGATAACCAGGATTAGGTATTAAGACCTGATCTCCTTGATTTAGGTAGGTCATGCAAATGTGCATAATACCTTCCTTGCTTCCTAGTAATGGAAGTATTTCAGTTGCGGGCGCTATGGAGACCGCGTAATACTTTTTATACCATTCAGCAATGGCTTCTCTCAATACTGGAGAACCTTTATAAGATTGATAAGCATGGACATTGTCCTTAGCCGATTCTTCTTGTAACACTTTAATCACGTCTGGATGAGGTGGTAAATCGGGACTTCCAATACCCAAATTAATAATTTGTTTACCCGCTTTATTGAGTTCGTCAATTTCGCGCAATTTGGTAGAGAAATAATATTCCCCTATCCCCTCTAGCCTATGTGATAATGTCCAATTCATAGTTAGCCTTTTACAACTTTTCCTTTTTTATACAATCCAAAAACTTTAAAGCTCTTAGTCAACTCTTGCAGAGAGGCTAATACTTTTTCAATTTGTTTATTATTCTCAAACTCTAAATCCGCATAAAAACCATATTTGAAAGTACTACCTGGTATTGGCATACTTTGCAACTTGCTTAAATTCACCCCGCCCTGCGCAATCTTTGCCAACACTTTTGACAATATCCCTTTTGAGTGATCCGTTTGAAAATAGATAGACGCTTTGTTAGCATTTTCAATAACCACTTTATTCGTACTCGGTACCAAAATTAAAAAACGAGTGATATTATTTTTCAAAGTATGAATGTCCGGTGTGATTACATTTAAGTCATATAACTGCGCCGCGAATTTACTTGCAATAGCTGCTACATGTTTATTTTTATGCTGATGCACCAATTTTGCACTCAACGCCGTATCCTCCGATTCAACCAATTTCCAATTATATTTTTCTAGATAATCAAGACATTGCAAAATGGCCATGGGATGACTATGCACTTCCTTGATATCTTCCAATTTAACCCCTGGGTAAGTCAATAGGTTTTGACTGATTGACAAATACACTTCCCCAATAACTTGCAATTTGTTTTTTTGTAACAAATTGTAATTTGGCAAAATGCTTCCAGCAATGGAATTTTCAATAGCCATCACCGCTCCGTCAGAAAGTTTTGAGTCTGCTCCTATTTTCACTACTTCTCTAAAAGTGTCACAAGTTATAACCGAAACATCCTTGCCAAAGAATTGTCTGGCTGCCACTTGGTGGAAACTTCCTTCATAACCCTGTATTGTTACTTTTTTATTCATCTTAAAATCCAATTCATTTTAGCTAATCCCTTCCTCCAAAAAATTCAAAAAAAAACCCGGCTTAGTGGGCCGGGATCGTATATTTAGTTAATTCTTTAAGCTTTTACAAATACTACCCGGCTACTTTGTTTAAAGTAGAAATAAAAGAAAAAGTAAAACCAGTTGCTATTTGCTTTCATCATGGCACAAAGATAAGCTAAAACAGCCTAAAATAGGCATAAAACATAAAGTTTTTTACATTTTACTAACAGTTATTCGCTGAATTACAGTTAATTATAACCCCCAATTAATGAAATCACAAAGATCAAAATCTATCTGGAACTCCACAAAAAAAAGACCTCCCGTAGAAACGGGAGGACTTTAACGATTGCTTGCCATATGAAAACGTTTGATAACTACTAGTTGGCAAACTAGGCCTTTTAAGGGGCGGAACTAATAGTCCAATTATTTAATTACTTCTTAGCAGCAGAATCAACCATAGTTGAATCAGCAACAACAGCAGAAGAATCAGTAGCGACAGCAGCTGTATCAACAGTTGTTGCAGCAGAATCAGTTTTAGTTTCAGTTGAAGCACCACCACAAGCAGCTAAAGCAGCGATAGCGAAAATTGCAAATACTTTTTTCATTTGGAAAGATTTTTATTGATTAATTATACCATTAATACCTAAATTGGAACTAGGTAACCCCCTATTTTCAAAAATTTCCAAAAAAATAAAAAACTAGTCATTTTGGGTTACTTTTGTCTCAATTAAGTATTAACCTATTGAAAGCTGAAAACAACGAACAAGCCCTTTTAAAAGGCTTAGCTAAAAATGACTCTAAGGCGATTGAATCGCTTTATAAGAGCCATTTTACGATGATTCAGCATTTCGTGATCAATAATAATGGCAGTTTTGACGACGCCAGGGATGTTTTTCAAGAAGCCATGATTACCTTATATGAAAAGGTTCAAACTGATAGTTTCGTCCTAAGTTGTCAAATCAAGACCTATATTTTCTCAATTTGTAAAAACTTATGGCTTAAGCGTTTACAGCAAATGGGCAAATATAGTAGTCCGCTTAGCACCGAGGAAGAAAGTATTTCAGTGGAAGCTGATTTAGAGGAACTAGAAAAGAAAGACGCTGCTTTTGCAATTATGAACCGAGCCTTGAACAGTTTAGGGGAGCCTTGTAAAAGTTTATTAGAGGGGTACTATTTGAATAAAAAGGGGATGCAGGAATTGGCCGCAGATTTTGGATACACCAATGCGGACAATGCCAAGAACCAAAAGTATAAATGTTTGATGCGTTTAAAGAAATTATTCTTTTCACAGTACAACATTGGTGATTAAAAATAAATTATGGGTCATTATGGATGATATTCAATTATTAGAAGCTATAGAACGTTACTTGCTAGGCGATATGTCTACTGCAGAGATGGCTCAATTTGAAACCATTCGTAAGCAAACGCCCGAGATTGATCAAATGGTAGTTGAGCATGAAATGTTTTTACACCAAATAGGTCAATTTGCAAACCGCAAGAACTTTGCAAAAAACGCTGAACAAACATTTACTAAATTATTTGATGCTGGCGAATGGACACCATTTGACGAGCAATCAACTAAGGTTAAAGTAATCCAGCTTTGGAGCAAATACAAAAAAGTAACCGCAATTGCAGCTTCTGTTGGCGGTTTTATCGCTTTATTTACTTCTACTATTATAATGTACCTAGCACCTAGCTTGAATGGCTCTCAGGTTTTGCAATTAAGCAAGGCTTTGGAGGCAATCAAGAAAAATCAGCAAGTACAAGGTCATATGTTAAATGAGGTAAAAACTAAATTGCCAGAAAATGCCAAATTAATAAGTGGTGGTTCTGGTTTTTTAATTGATACAAAAGGCTTTGTAATTACAAATGCGCATGTATTAAAAGGTAATAGTGCCATTGTTGTAAATAGTGAAGGGCAAGAATTGAATGCAAAAATTATTTATTCTGACAAGGATATTGACTTGGCCTTATTACAAATTACAGACGAGGAATATAAACAACCTAAACAATTACCTTTTACTATTCGTAAAAAGACAACTGAATTGGGTGAAGAAATTTTTACACTTGGCTATCCTAGAACAGACAATGATATTGTTTATGGGAAGGGTTATTTGAGTGCTCAGTCTGGTTTTGAAGGAGATAGTAATTCTTATCAAATTCAAATTAGTGCGAATCCTGGTTACTCTGGAGCACCTGTCTTTAATGATAGAGCTGAATTAGTAGGAATTATTAGTACTCGACAAAAGCAAGCTGAAGGCGTTGCCTTTGCAATAAAATCTAAAAAGATTTATGATTTAGTAGACGCTATTAAAGAAAATGATAATTTAGAAGCCATTTCTATAAAACTTAATAAAGCAAATGCGAGGGCACACGCAGACAGAAAAAGTCATATTAATAATTTCAAAGATTATATATACAGTATCAAGTCATTTAACTAATTACGACTATTACTTATTTTAAAGTAACAACTAGGTCAAATTTACATAAGCATATTCAATAAAAAAGGAGTCCAATTGGACTCCTTTTTTATTAGGTTAAATTATTTCCATATTCTTTTTATTACCATAATCTTTCTGGGTATACTTTGTCTTGGACTAGTTTATCAATACTCGCTTTCACGCTAGGAGCGTCTTCCTTATAGGTTACACCAAACCATTTAGCATTCGTTGGTATTACTTTTACATCACCTAGTCCCAGTGTTGTAAATTGACCTGTTACATAAGGGATATAAAATTCAGACTTTAATTCCTGTCCTTGCTGCTGCAAAAAAGTAGCAAACTCTCTTTCGCACAAATCTATAAAGCCTGGAGCAAAACACATAAAGTTCATACTTACTCTAGTATCTTCTTTTAAAGGTGTTTCAATACCATTTTCTTCAAACATTATTTGTCCATCCGCTTTTCTATATATTTTAGTACGCTCATTAATTTGAGTTAATATATTTTGACTGTTTGTAGAACATACCCCTCTGCTCACTGTTCCATTCGCACTTAAAGTATTAGCCAACTCGTATCCTAAAATGCAATACGTTTTTTCAGTACATTCTGTAGTTAGAAACTTATAGGCTTGTTCAAAAGCTTCTTTTCCATAATAATCATCTGCATTGATAACCGCGAAAGGCTCATTTACAACTCCTTTTGTACATAAAACTGCATGTGCTGTTCCCCATGGCTTTGTTCTTTCAGCAGGAATATTAAATCCTGTGGTATATTTATCAAGGGACTGAAAAACATAAGCTGTTTCTATCTTTCCTTTTAGCTTAGGCTCAAATACTTCCTTGAATGCAGTTGCAAAATCTTCTCTAATAATAAAAACTACTTTACCAAAACCTGCACGTACTGCATCATAAATAGAATAATCCATTATTGTTTCTCCATTGGGACCAAATCCTTCTGTTTGTTTTTGACTACCATATCTACTTGCCATCCCTGCTGCCAAAATCACTAATGTAGGTGCACTCATTTTTCAAATTTTTTAATCATGTAAAAATAGCTGATTTTTGACTAATTATAAAAAGATTGCATACTAACCCAACCATACAGAAAATTATCTATCTAAGCCAAAATGGATTGAATGTGGACATACTTAGGCTGGACCAAATTCATCCTGTTGTAAGTGGCAATAAATGGTATAAATTAAGATTCTATATTCAAGTAGCTTTAGCACAAAATGCAAATATAATTGCCAGTTTTGGTGGCCCCTACTCCAATCATCTTGTTGCTTTGGCTTTTGCTGCAAAAGCAAATAATTTAGCGAGTATTGGATATGTTAGAGCAAACGAAGGAGAACCAATCACCCCCACCTTACAAGAAGCACAGCAATATGGCATGCAGCTTGTTTTTTTAGGACGTAGCTTGTTTCAAACAAAAAAAGAGGAACTATTAATAAAAACTAATTCAACAGTATATAATACTAATTCAGAAAATATTGCAAAATCAGACTTTATTCCAACTTATTTTGTAGACGAAGGGGGATATGGTAAAATTGGAGCTACAGGTGCTGCCACTATTATTACAGATTGGGAGCAGTCTGGAAATAATAACCCTATTTCATGCTATGATTATATTATAGCTGCAGTGGGCACTGGAACTATGCTAGCAGGAATTATTAATGCTAGCAATACTCATCAAACTATTATTGGCATACCTGTTTTGAAGAACGAGGGGACCATCGAATCGGAAATAAGAGCCTTATTACTTGACCCTGAAAAACCCTTTACACTATTACACCAATTTCATCAAGGAGGCTACGCAAAAATAACTCCCATTCTAATTGATTATATGAATTTCTTATGGGCCACAGAGCAGATCCCTACTGATATTGTATATACCGGAAAATTACTTTTTGCAGTGGACCAATTAGTCAAGGAAAATTATTTTAAACCGAATAGTAAAATACTCGTAATACATAGTGGTGGCCTGCAAGGAAATCGCTCCTTAGCAAAGGGAATTCTGCAATTTAATAGATAAGCGCGTATAAATTTATTTTCACAATACGCTTTAAACTAGCGTACTAAACTAAATCACATTCAAATATTAACTGAAAATGTTTTTTGATTTTCTCTTTTACTTCTTCATAGTTTACTTTATGTCCTAATTCTTTTTCTAAAGAAGTTACTGTCTTTCCTTGTATTCCGCAGGGAACTATATATTCAAAATGAGTAAGATCTGGATTTACATTTAATGCAAAACCATGCATCGTAATCCATCTACTACATTTAATCCCCATTGCACATATTTTTCTAGCCATAAATGGGTCATTAGGTTGTAACCATACCCCAGTTTCGCCAGCACTCCTTTCTCCTATTAATCCATATTCTGCAATTACATTTATAATAACCTGTTCCAAGCTTCTCAAATACCAACCTAAGTCAGTTTTAAACTTATCTAAGTCCAAAATGGGATATCCTACAATTTGTTGAGGCCCATGGTAGGTAACATCTCCTCCTCTATTGATATGAAAAAATTCAATCCCTAATTTTTCTAATTGCTCCTCAGAAACCAATACATGCTCTCTTTTGCCGCTTTTACCCAAAGTGAAAACAGGATTATGCTCCACAAATAAAAGTTTGTGTTCTGTTGCCGTTTTCGTGACATCTTCTTCCCTTTCTCTAGCCGTAAATTTGATTTTAGTGTTTTTATCTAGTAGCGATTCCTGATAATCCCAGGTTGGTTGATATGATTTTATACCTAAATCTTCAAAATATACTTTTTGTCGCATGAGACAAAGTTACAAACTAAGCCGCAATAACTTACTTTTGCAGTATGTTAGAAGAAGAGAAATCAAAGCTTTCGATGGCGAACACGGAAATGCCATTGGAAGATACACAAAATGAAACCGAAGATATTTACGAAAAATTGACCTTTATAGTAGATAAGGGTCAGGAACCTATGCGTATTGACAAATGGGTCCAAATGCGAATTGAAGGGTTAACAAGAAGTAAATTACAAAATGGAATTGAAGCCGGCTTTTTAACGGTTAATGGCAAAATAGTAAAGAGTAACTACCGCACCCGCCCAGGCGACGAAGTAGTATATCTTAATTATGTAAACCCAGACTATACAGAGCTTAAGCCTGAGAAAATGGATCTAGATATCGTTTACGAGGACGATGCAGTGATGGTAATTAATAAACCATCTAATATGGTTGTGCATCCTGGAATTGGAAACTATACCGGCACTTTGCTGAATGGAGTAATGCATCATTTACTTGCATTGAATCCACACTTGAACGAAGAAATATTACCTCGCTTTGGATTGGTTCATCGTATTGATAAAAACACTACAGGACTTATTGTTCTAGCTAAAACACCCGAAGCAGCAAGCCATTTAGCGAAGCAATTTTTCAATCATACAGTTGAAAGAAAATATGTTGCTTTAGTTTGGGGTGATTTAGAAGCAGAAGAAGGAACTGTGAATGCGCATATAGCTCGTCACCAAACTAATCGAAAAATGTTCAACGCATATCCAGAAGGCGAAATCGGGAAACATGCTATTACGCATTATAAAGTGATGGAGCGTTATAACTATGTCTCTTTGGTTTCTTGTATTTTAGAAACTGGAAGAACACATCAGATTCGTGTACACATGAAACATATAGGTCATACCCTATTTAATGATTTTGAATATGGTGGTGACAGAATATTAAAAGGAACTATTTACACTAAGTATAGGCAATTTGTCGAAAACTGTTTTGAAGCATGTCCTAGATGTGCATTACATGCAGCTACATTGGGTTTTATTCACCCAGTGACAGAGGAGAAAATGACTTTTGAAAGTGATTTACCAGCTGACATGCAAGCAGCTATTGTAAAATGGAAGAATTACAAACATGCAGCTCATCAAATTGACTAGCCTGTTTTGATTTACTAATTAGTTATAAATAAGAACTTTAAATAAAAAGGCCTAGCAATCGCTAGGCCTTTTTATTTAACAACTCAATGGGCTACATCATTAAATACTTTTATTCATTCTTTTTCCAAATATTATTTTCTGGATTAAAATCTGGAAGTACTTTATCTGGATCATAGGTTACCGACTCGATAGCTTCCGTACTTGCATATTTAAATTTCCATGAATTATTCCTTTCCCAAATTTCTACAGGCAATTTAATTCTATCTATTTTACCTGAAACTGTTTTGATTTCTAAAATTACAGGCATCGCCATTTTTTCTAGATTATCTAAAGTAATAAAAGATCCTTTTGAATAATCTGTTCCATCTACATAACTAAGTTCACGAACAGCTACGTCTAAACGCCAATTATTTACAAACCATCCTCTCCAAAACCATTGTAAAGTTTCTCCAGAAACATTCTCAA
>CALPWK020000040.1 GCA_943327245.2 Comamonas sp. lk
ACAAAAAACCCCAAACTAAGTTCGGGGTTTTGTATAAAATTAATAAACTTAATTTATTTGTATTGAGGAATTAAGCTATTAGCTAAATCCACCATTTGCTTGATACCGTCTTCAGGTAAGTTTCCTTTCTTGAATTCAGCTAATACATTTGGCAATTTTGTGCTCATTTCTAATAAAAAATGTGCTTCGAATTCCTTCACTTTTTTAATCGCTACTTCTTTCAATAAACCCTGTGTACCCAAGTAAATAATAGCAACTTGATTCTCCACAGAGAATGGAGCGTATTGGGCTTGCTTTAAGATCTCCACGTTTCTAGCACCTTTATCAATTACGTTTTTAGTTGCAGCATCTAAGTCACCACCAAACTTAGAGAAAGCTTCTAACTCTCTGTATAAAGCTTGGTCTAATTTTAAAGTACCAGATACTTTTTTCATTGACTTGATCTGCGCGTTACCACCTACACGACTAACAGAAATACCTACGTTAATCGCTGGACGAATACCTGCGTTAAACAAGTTACCCTCCAAGAAAATCTGACCGTCAGTAATGGAGATTACGTTGGTAGGAATATAAGCGGATACGTCACCTGCTTGTGTTTCAATAATTGGTAAAGCTGTTAATGAACCACCGCCTTTAACCAAGTGCTTGATAGAAGCTGGTAAATCATTCATATTTTTTGCAACATCGTCATTGGCAATTACTTTAGCAGCACGCTCTAATAAACGACTATGTAAATAGAATACATCACCTGGATAAGCTTCACGTCCTGGTGGTCTTCTTAACAATAAAGAAACCTCACGGTATGCAACTGCTTGTTTTGACAAATCATCAAATACAATCAAAGCTGGTCTTCCAGTATCACGGAAAAACTCACCAATTGCAGCACCCGCAAATGGAGCGTAGAATTGTTGAGGAGCCGGGTCGGCAGCAGAAGCCGCTACGATAGTAGTATAAGCCATCGCACCATTGTCTTCTAAAGTTTTCATTACACCTGCAATAGTAGATGCTTTTTGTCCAATCGCAACATATATACAATACACTGGTTTACCAGCATCGTAAAATTCTTTTTGATTAATAATGGTGTCAACACAAATAGCTGTTTTACCAGTTTGACGGTCACCAATTACCAATTCACGTTGTCCACGTCCAATAGGAATCATTGCATCAATTGCTTTGATACCTGTTTGTAATGGCTCTTTTACAGGCTCGCGAAATATTACACCTGGTGCTTTACGCTCCAATGGCATTTCGTACAATTCACCTTTAATTGGACCTTTACCATCAATAGCTTCTCCTAAAGTATTAATAACACGACCTACTAAACCTTCTCCTACTTTAATAGAAGCGATTTGATTTGTTCTTTTCACTTTATCACCTTCTTTGATGCCTTTACTACTGCCCATTAATACGACACCCACATTATCTTCCTCTAAGTTCAAGGCAATCGCTTTGGTTCCGTTTTCAAATTCAACTAACTCACCACTGCTTACGCCGTTTAAACCATAAACACGGGCAATACCATCACCTACTTGTAATAC
Source organism: Comamonas sp. lk (assembly GCA_943327245.2). Classification (GTDB taxonomy): domain Bacteria; phylum Bacteroidota; class Bacteroidia; order Chitinophagales; family Chitinophagaceae; genus Sediminibacterium. Next base: position 1,539 of record CALPWK020000040.1, read on the forward strand.
GGTTCCCACTTCTTCTAAATCAGCAGACGAATTGAAATTTGTCAATTGCTGTCTAAGAATCGCTGAGATTTCATCAGGCTTAATGTCCACCATAACTGTTTATTTTAATGTATAATTATTATATTTTCCCTACGAATTCGTTACTTAAAAATTGCTTCTTAATGTCTTTCAAGTCTCTTGCGATACTCGCATCCAATAAGTTATTGTTAAATTCAAGCACAAATCCTCCTATTAATTTTTCATCCACTTTAGTAGTTAATTCTACTGTAGTGAAATTATTTTCCGCTTTTACTTTTTGTTCAATTGATTGCTTTAACGCTTCTGATATTTCAACGGCTGTAGTTAAAGTTACTAAGTGAATCCCTTTAAGTGTATTGTATTGAGCAATAAACGCGTTGGTGATTTCTGGTAAAGATGCTTCTCTACCCTTTTTTACCATTAATGCTGTAAACGCTTGAGTTAATGCACTTACTTTAGAATTAGTAATTGCATTAATAATTTTATTTTTCTGTTCTGCTTTTACAATCGGACTTCTTAATAAATTCACAAAGTCAGCACTCACTTTACAAACGGCTTGCAAATACTTCATATCTGCACACACGGCCTCTAACTCACCTTTCTCAATGGCTAAGTCAAGTATGCTTTTTGCGTATCTATCTGCTAAACGAGTATTGGGCATTTCTTACAATTTAATTTAACTTAACTCCGTCCGCTAATTGTTTAATATAGCTTTCTTGATCTGTTTTGTTTGATAATTCCTTGCGTAATACTTTTTCTGCTATTTCAACAACTAATGATCCAACTTGATTTCTAACGTCAGCAATGGCCGCATTTTTTTGTTGTGTAATAGCCGATTGTGCATCAGTTAATATCTTATCATACTCACTTTTCGCTTTTTCTTTAGCTTCTGCAACCATTTTCTCTGAAGCTTCTTTAGCTTCTTTGATTAGGATGGCTCTTTCTTCACGTGATTTAGCTAATAATGCTTCATTTTCATTTTGCATTGCAGCCATATCCGCTTTCATTTTTTCAGCACGCAATAAGGCATCTTCGATACCTGTTTCACGCTCTGAGATTGCTTTCAACATTGGCTTCCAAGCAAACTTGCCTAAAACTACCAATAGTACTAAAAACGCAATTGTATTCCAAAACACCAATCCGATGTCAGGTAATACTAATGGGTTTATTTCTAATATGAACATAAGATTTATTTATCTTAATTAATAATGTCAATGTTAAAATAGGCTCTTCGCCCTGTGCTAGAGCCTATTTAGTTTCTTGGATATCCAAGTTAATTATCCGTTACCTAATAAGGCAACAACCACAGCAAACAAGGCAACAGCCTCTACGAATGCAGCAGCAACAATCATACTTGAACGGATATCGTTCGCAGCTTCTGGCTGACGAGAAATACCTTCAACAGCACCTTTACCAATCTGACCGATACCAATTCCAGCACCGATAGCAGCTAATCCAGCGCCAATTGCAGCAATACTTCCTACCATTTTTTTAAATTTTAATTGTTATTGAAAAAAAGCGTTTATAATTATTTTAGTGATGTGCAGCCTCGTTATGTTCATGATGATGTTCTTCATTTGCCATTCCAATATACATTGCCGTCAACATGGTAAAGATGTAAGCTTGCAAAAATGCAACTAACAACTCAATCATGCCAATGAACACAGCGAAAGGAATTGCAATTGCAGATGCAAAAACCGTCTTGAATATAAATATGATACAGATCAAACTTAGTACTAGAATGTGGCCAGCTGTAATGTTAGCAAATAAACGAATCATTAATGAGATTGGCTTTGTGAAAACGCCAATTAACTCAATGGGAGCTAAAAACAATTTCATACTCCAATGCATACCAGGCATCCAGAAAATATGTTGCCAGTAATTTTTATTCGCACTTAAATTCACAACAATAAACACACAAACCGCTAACATCATTGTGAAAGCGATATTTCCACTCACATTAGCTCCGCCTGGGAAGAAAGGTATTAAACCTAAAAAATTATTTGTTAAAATCAAGAAGAAAATGGTTAATAAAAAAGGCATGAACTTGGCATACTTCTTTTTACCAATATTAGGAATTGCCAATTCGTCTCTCACAAATAAAACAATAGGTTCCATGAAAGATTGAATTCCTTTTGGAGCAGTTGTTACTCCTGTTTTTTTGTACGCATTTGCTGCAGACAATATGATCACTAAAATCAATAAAACAGATACGAATAAACTAGCTACGTTTTTAGTTATAGAAATATCCAATAATTGTTTGTTCAATTCCTCGTCTATAGCACCTTCCGCATTTACAATCTTTAACTTTCCTTCCATTAATTTATAATCAAAGTTGCCTTTGAATACAATTGGTTCATGATGCTCGTCCACTAATTTAGCCGATGAGAATACTTCGAAACCTTTTGAACTGTGTAAAATAACAGGTAACGAGATTGAAGTATGCCCCCATAAATGCCAACTATGATCATCTTTAATGTGTTCCAATATAGTTTCGGTGACATTAAAAGCTTTTGCCTCATGTGCAGTTATATTTGAATCTTGATTCGCTAAAGTTTCATTAGCCAACAAAGGATTCAAATTAGCCAATGCAAAAAGGCTAAGAGATAATACCAGTAAAGATTTTATACGTAAAAAGGCCATGAGTGTCTCAAAATTTGCGGCAAAGATAGGAATAAAGCTGCTCAAATGGTACAAATTTGAATAGAATTCTAGCATTAAGAAGTAAAAAACAGTAAATAATTAACTGCCTGATTTGCAAGTACTTAACTAATTTTAAGGCTAAGATTGTTGCTGAAATTGCATTTCATTCAAGGTAGCATAAAAACCACCTAATTGCAATAGCTCCTGATGGGTTCCCATTTCTTTGATTTTGCCTTTATCTAAAACAATGATTTGAGAAGCTTTTCGAATAGTCGACAAGCGGTGTGCAATAACAATGGAAGTTCTTCCTTTTATTAAAGTATCAATGGCTTTTTCTATTAATTGTTCACTCTCCGTGTCAATGGAAGACGTTGCCTCGTCTAAAATTAAAATAGAAGGATTGTACAAAAGGGCGCGTATAAAACTCAATAGCTGACGCTGGCCTAAACTTAAAGTAGCCCCTCTCTCCATTACTTGATATTGATATCCTCCTGGCAACTGCATTATAAAATCATGCATACCAATCATTTTTGCAGCTTCATGTACCTGCTCCAAAGTGATGGAGGAATTTCGCAAAGTAATATTATCATACACCGATCCAGAGAATAAAAATACATCCTGCAAAACTACTCCTACTGAAGCCCTAAGCCGATCTAATGAAAAACTTTCTATTGGATGGTCGTCTAATAATATTTGGCCACCTTGATATGGATACAATCTGTTTAAAATACTAATGATGGAAGTTTTTCCGCTACCTGTATGCCCAACTAGTGCAACTGTTTTTCCAGCTTCTACTGTAAAGTTCAAGTCGTCTAACACCCAAGCTGGGGGATTATATGCAAATTGCACATTTTTAAATTCAATTTTTCCTTTGATATGTATTGGTGAGTAATTACCATTATTAACTGTAACGTCTTCATTATCTAATACTTTAAATACACGTTCTGCAGCCACCATACCCATTTGCAGCACATTGAATTTGTCTGCAATCATTCTTAGTGGCCTAAATATTTGGTTTAAAAATAAAATAAAAGCAACTAGTAATCCTGCGTCCAAAGAACGGTCTGCCACCCACCAAACAATTAAACCAATACTTAATGCTAAAACCACTTCCACCACAGGGAAAAATACAGAGTACGCAAAAATTGCTTTAATATTTGCAGTCTTATGTTGTGCATTTATCTTTTCAAATTTCTGCATTTCTTTTTCTTCTGCAGCAAAAACTTGGACCACTTGCATACCTGAAATATGCTCTTGTACAAAAGCATTTAATGATGCTACTGCATTACGTACTTGTATAAAACTTTTATTCACACTTTCTTTAAAAAAATAAGTTGCAATTAGCATTATAGGAAAAGGAACTAAACAAATTAAAGTCAGCTTCCAATTAATAAAAAACATAGTTGTCAATGTGACTACAATAGTTAAAAAATCTGCTACAATGGGAATTAACCCATCTGAAAAAATATCATTGATACTTTCAATATCATTGATCGTTCTAGTAGTCAGCATTCCAATAGGTGTCTTATCGAATTGACGCATTTCCCATAGCATGATTTTCTCGTATACTTTATTCCTTAAGTCTCTTATAACTTGCTGTCCTAGCCATGCCATTCCAAAGGTAAAAAGGAATCGAAGGACCGTTTCCAAAATAATAAATGCCACCTGAAATAAGGTGATGGCTAGAATAAGTTGAATGACAGAGCCAAAAGCATTTGCGGGTAAAAACCAATGAACCCAAGTTGGCAAGACGACTGCTTTTCCAATAGCTGCATTCACCGTAGCCTGAATCAAATAAGGCCTTACAGGGGTTGCGAAAGCCAATAAAATAGATATAATAAGATTTGCCCAAAATATAAAACGGTACGGTTTTACAAATGAAAATACCCTCTTTAGAATAGCAGCTTTAAATATTTCTTTGGGTTGAGCAGTAGACATAGGAAAACAAAGTTAAGCTATCTGATTGTTCTTTGTAAAAATCCTACCCCTTTTACGTATTTTCGTAGACCTATGGACGCCACAGCATACGATAATCAACCCTTAGCCCTTTTACCCGTTTACAATTTAAACGAGGAACAGGAGAACAAAGAGATTGTTCGACATTATCGTGCCCTATTGAAATCTCTTAAGACCAAATTAAAAAAAGGAGATAAGGAATTATTAAGAACCGCTTTTGAAATGGCGGTAGAAGCGCATAAAACAATGCGTCGAAAAAGTGGGGAACCCTATATATTTCATCCATTAGCAGTAGCCATGATTTGCGTGGACGAAATTGGCTTGGGTATTAGAAGTACCATTTGTGCATTATTACATGATACTGTTGAAGACACGGATATTACTTTAGATGATATTAAAGGTGAGTTTGGAAATGAGATAGCCAAAATTGTAGATGGATTAACAAAGATATCTACTGTTATGAGTGCGAATAGTAGTCAACAAGCAGAGAATTTTAAAAAGATCTTGTTAACACTTACAGACGACCCAAGAGTTATCTTGATAAAATTAGCCGATCGTCTGCATAACATGCGCACCATGGATTCCATGAAGCATGAAAAACAGCTCAAGATAGCTTCTGAAACAATTTGGGTGTATGCCCCATTAGCTCATCGTATGGGTTTATATAATATTAAGACAGAACTAGAAGATCTGTCAATGAAATATTTAGAGCCCGATAATTACCGTGAAATAGCCCGTAAATTATCAGAGACAAAAAGAGAACGTACCAAATATATTAATGAATTTATAAGACCTTTAAAAGAAAACCTAAGCCATTCTGGTTTGAATGTTGAAATATTTGGTCGACCTAAAAGCATTCACTCCATTTGGAATAAAATAAAAAAGAAAGGTGTCAGCTTTGAAGAAGTATATGACTTGTTTGCTATTAGAGTCATTTTAGACGTTCCATTAGAAAAAGAAAAGGAGGAATGTTGGAAAGTGTATTCCATGATAACAGACGAATACCTACCCTCTCCAGAAAGATTAAGAGATTGGTTAAGTAACCCAAAGAGTAATGGCTATGAAGCCCTACACACTACAGTAATGGGACCTCAAGGGAAATGGGTAGAAGTCCAGATACGAACCAAACGTATGAATGAAATTGCCGAAAAAGGCTTGGCTGCTCATTTTAAATATAAAGAAGGGACTCAAAATGAGGATAGATTTGATAAATGGTTTATACAAATAAGAGAAGCTTTAAGTAACCAAGAAGAAGAAGGAATTGATTTTTTACAAGACTTTAAGACTTCCTTTCTTGCAGAAGAAATTTATGTATATACTCCTAAAGGTGAAGTTAAAATGCTGCCAATAAATAGCTCCGCATTAGACTTCGCATTTTATATACATACTGCCATTGGCTCAAAATGTATTGGTGCTAAAGTGAACCACAAATTGGTTCCTATAAGTCATAAACTAAGAAGTGGAGATCAGATAGAAATTATTACTAGCAATAAACAAAAGCCTACCGAAGACTGGTTGTCTAGTGTGGTTACAGCAAAAGCTAAGAATAGTATTAAGGATGCACTTAGAGAAGAAAAGAAAGCAATCGCAGAAGAAGGGAAATATACACTTCAAAGAAAACTAGAAGGACTAGGCGCTGCATATAGCCCTTATAATATTGATCAGTTAGTAAACTATTATAAACTACCAAGTCATTTAGACTTGCATTATAATATTGCTACTAAAATAATTGACCTAAAAGAATTAAAGTTATTCCAAGTTATTGGAGATAAAATTGAAGCACCTAAACCAATTATTACCCCTGCAGAAGTTTATGCTCCAGCTAATGACACTGTTAAAACCTATTCCAAAAAGGAGTCAGAATTAATCATATTCGGAGAATCCAGTGATCGAATTCAATATGCATTAGGAAAATGTTGTAACCCTATCCCAGGGGATGATGTTTTTGGTTTTGTAAGTACTGGAAAGGGATTAATTATTCATAGAATCAATTGTCCTAATGCCACTCAATTATTGGCAAATTATGGACATAGGGTTGTGAAAACGAAATGGGCTAAAAATAAAGAGATTTCCTTCCTAACAGGCCTTAGTATTATTGGTCTAGATGATGTGGGTGTAGTGAATAAAATCACCAATATTATTAGTGGTGAGTTGAAAATAAATATTGCTGCCTTAACTATTGAGTCAAAAGATGGTTTATTCCAAGGGACTATTAAAGTTTATGTACATGACAAAGACGAGCTAGAAGTATTAGTGGATAGAATTAGTACCCTTAATGGTATTCAAAAAGTGACACGATTCGACACAGAGACGGTTTAAAAGACTTATTTTTGCAGCTTCAAATACAAAATTATGGTAGACGTAATATTAGGACTTCAGTGGGGTGACGAAGGGAAAGGTAAAATTGTTGATTATTTTGCTCCCAATTATGATGTGATTGCTAGGTTTCAAGGTGGCCCAAATGCAGGACATACCTTGTACGTTAACGGAACTAAAATGGTGTTGCACCAAATTCCATCTGGAATTTTTCACCAGGATAAAATTAATATCATAGGGAATGGAGTGGTATTAGACCCTGTTACGCTAAAAAGAGAATGTGAAGCAGTTGCAAGCATGGGCGTTGACGTAAAAAAGAATTTATTTATTTCTGAGCGAACTAATATTATCATTCCAAGTCATCGAGCTTTAGACAAAGCATCTGAATTGTCTAAAGGGGAAGCTAAGATTGGATCTACCTTAAAAGGAATAGGACCTGCTTACATGGATAAGACTGGTAGAAACGCATTGAGAGTGGGTGACTTACTAGACAAGAAGTTCATTAGTAAATACATTGCGCTTAGAATGAAGCATCAGAAAATTTTAGATAGCTATAATTTCAACGAAGATATTAGTGAAATGGAAACTGAATTTTTTGAAGCTATTGAATTCTTGAAAACTTTGAATATCATTAATTGTGAGTACTTTATAAATGATCAAATTTCAAAAGGTAAAAAAGTATTGGCAGAAGGTGCGCAGGGTTCTATGTTAGATATTGATTTTGGAACCTTCCCTTTTGTTACTTCCTCTAATACCATATCTGCTGGGGTTTGTACAGGATTAGGCATTTCTCCAAAACAAATCAATGAAGTATTTGGTATTTCAAAAGCGTATTGCACAAGAGTGGGTAGCGGACCTTTCCCTACTGAGTTACATGACAACAAAGGAGAAGAATTAAGAAAAATAGGTTCTGAATTTGGTGCAACCACTGGTCGACCAAGAAGATGTGGATGGATTGACTTAGTAGCTTTGAAATATGCTTGTATGATTAATGGTGTAACGCAGATTATCATGACTAAGGCTGATATTTTAGATTCATTCAAGGAATTAGAATTAGGAGTCGCTTACGAAATGGAAGGTAAACAAATAGATTACGTTCCTTTTCAATTAGTTGGAACTCCAGTAACGCCGATTTGGAAAAAAATGGAAGGCTGGAATATGGACTCTACTAAAATGAAAAATGAAAACGAACTACCTGAAACCATGAAGTCCTATATTGAATTTATCAACGCTTATTTAGGGGTACCGGTGAAATTTGTTTCTAATGGTCCTGAAAGAGATCAAATAATACATCTATAATTTTAAGGAAGCAACTTTATTTTTTTTAAATCCAGAAAAAAAAGTCAACATTTTTTTGGTAAATATAAAATTCGGGTGAAATTTTACACAGTAATTAGACAACCCCTATGGCAATCAAAACTGAAAAAGAAAAAAAGTCCGCTACGAAGAAATCGAGTGTAGAAAAAACGGAAAAAGTGAGCAAAAAAGCTGCTGCTAAAAGAGTTGATGACGAAGAAGAAGACGCGAATGCGTCTGATGCAGGAGAAGACCTAGAAGACGATGATTTGGAAGAAGAGGCTGCCGATGACTGGGAGAAATCTGAAGACGATGATAGTTGGGATCCTGATTTTGAAGAATTCGATATGCCAAAAAGCAAGACTCCAAAAAAATCAACTGGCAAGGCTAAGAAAGGAAAAGAAGTGGATGCGAATGCATCCGATGATGTAGAAGATCTTAACTTAGATGACGATCTTGGTTTAGATGATGATGATGACTTGTTCGAGGACAAAGACGAATTTGATGACGACTTCTAAATAACTGAAAATTATTTATTTTCAGTTTGATATAAAGACTGGATGGAGGCCTGTAAAATTTCATTTTTACAGGCCTTAAATTTTTCTATAAGTCCCAATGGCAACTTTAACTCATACTTCTTTCCTGTTGCTAACACTTTCTCTAAATTAGGATTAAGTGTATTCATTTCTGCAATGGGCATTTCAATAAATGCAGCAATAATAATAGCTTTATAACGACCACTAATTGTTATAGCTGCAATATTTGGATTTACTTTATCTTGGATCAGCTTGTTTTGTTTGCTAGTTTCTTTTTGAAAAGCTTCATTTTGAGTAAGGGTAGTTAAATTGCCATCCGACTCAAATACGTATTGAGTAGCAATAAATTTTTTGACGTGGTTCCTGGTTTCTAGAGGCAGTTCATATTGTAACTCCCAAAAGTCTTTTGTGTTTTTCTTTTTCATGGCTTGCCTTACCCTACCCGCACCACCATTATAAGCGGCAACCACTAATAACCAATCTCCAAACTCAGCATAAGATTCTCGTAAAATGGTTGCTGCCGCTTGAGTACTTTTCTCGTAGTCAGTTCTTTCGTCGGTAGGCAGTAATTTTAACCCCAATCTTTTAGCTTCCTCGGGCATAATTTGCCAAGGTCCCACAGCACCTGCCCACGAAACTATATTGGAGTTTAAGCTACTCTCAATGACGCTTAAATACTTTAATTCCACTGGTACGCCATTTGCAATTAATATTTGATCATACAAATTAAAATAAGGTCTTGCCCATGTTTTCATTTTCAATAAGGAAGGGCCCTGTTTCTCCATATAGGCTTGTATGAAACTAACTGCTTTAGGATTCAGCTGAAATTGGAATGGCTTATCCTTATCCCCAAAACTTGTAATAGTAAATAAACTTGAAAATCCAATACGCTCAAAAGAAGACTTTATTGAGGAACTATCTGTTGACAATAATAATTTAGTTTTTAAAGTACTTACTGTGTCTTTTTGTGAGGAGCTGTTTTGCGCATTACTAGTATTTGAAAACAATACAAACGCAAAAAATAAAATGTATATAATTCGCATTTGCAAAATTATGATGGCATCATGGCGTTAGAAAAACGAAGTAATGCCGTTTCATTAAAAGACTTACTCATTACTTGTAATCCAAATGGCATTCCATTGCTATGTTTAAATAAGGGTAATGATATGGCGGGAATCCCAACTAAATTTGCATACACCGTATATATATCTGCTAAAAACATTTCTGTTGCCGAGTGCTGATGTGCCCCTATTTTAAATGCAGGTGCTGGCACTGTTGGTGAAACTAGAATATCATAGTGTTCAAATAAACTATTCGTTAAGTCCACTAATTTTTGTCTTACTTGTTGTGCTTTTGTAAAATAAGCGTCAAAATAACCAGCACTCAAAACAAAACTACCTAATAGAATTCTTCTTTGCACTTCTGCTCCAAAACCTTCCGTTCTACTTAGCTTATACAGCTCCGTCAAATCGGTTACTGGTGCTTTAGTTCTATGACCAAAACGAATGCCATCAAAGCGAGATAAATTACTACTTGCCTCTGCTGTTGTTAAAACATAATAAGTAGGAACTAAATAAGACAATAAAGAGAAGTCAACCGCTTCCACAGTATATCCTTTTGCTTTTAATGAAGTCAAATAAGCTTCTGTTTGTGCTTTGATTTCTGGATCTAATCCAGGATGTTCTAAGGTCTCTTTAAAGTAGGCTACTTTTTTGGGTTCGTATATATCGCTATCGGCTAATGCCGCAGAAAATGCAGGCACTGGCTTACTAGAAACTGTACTATCAAAATTATCACCACCTGCAATCACTTCTAATAGCAATGCAGCGTCTGTTACAGTTTTTGAAAAAATACCAATCTGGTCAAAGGAAGATGCATAAGCTATTAACCCATATCTAGAGATCATGCCGTAACTTGGCTTTAATCCTACTACTCCACAAAAATCTGCCGGTTGACGTACAGAACCACCCGTGTCTGAACCCAAACTAATCATACAAAGATTCGCTTGAATGGCAACAGCAGAACCACCAGAAGACCCACCTGGTACGCGTTCATTGTCTATTGCATTTTTTACAGGACCATAAGCAGAATTTTCGTTACTGCTTCCCATTGCAAATTCGTCACAATTTTGACGTCCTATAATAATGGCACCCGCAGCTAGTAATTTTTCAATAGCGGTAGCCGAATAAATTGCAGTATAATTTTCAAGTATCTTGGAGGAGGCACTAACCTTATGCCCGTTAAAACAAATAACGTCTTTGATACCTACTACTACTCCATGTAGTTTACCCAAAGCCTTACCAGAAGAACGTACTTTGTCTAGTTCAATGGCACGAGCAGTAGCTTCCTCTTTATACACTTCTAAAAATGCATTGAGATGTGCTTGCTGTGTAATTTGATCCAAATAATGTTGAACAGTTTGGATACAAGACGTTTGCCCAGCTTCTAAAGCAGCATGGTAGTCTTTGATTGTATTAAAACGAAACAAAGCTGAATATTAAAATGTAAAAAATAGAATTAGTAAGAACTAAACAGGCTTCTCGTCCTTTTCGTTAATACCGTCTTCGATTTCTTTTTTCACATTGTTTTTAGCATCGTTGAACTCACGAATTCCTTTACCTAAACCTTTCATGAATTCAGGGATTTTACGTCCACCAAACATTACTAAAACTACAACACCAATGATTAATAATTCTTGAAATCCTAAGTTGCCCATAATATTAAATTTAGAATATTAAAGGTAAGGTAATTAATAAAACAGACCGTTAAATATACAAAACAGAAAGTTAAATAAACAAGCTAGTACTGCCCATACTAGACATACGAAAAACGGACCCCTGTATCAGGGATCCGTTTAATATATTGTAAAATTTATATAGGTCCCAGTTAGGGAGAACTAATAAATAATTAGAATCTTTTTTCTTTGATACGTGCACTCTTACCACTTCTCTCACGTAAGTAGTACAATTTAGCACGACGTACTTTACCAGACTTGTTTAAAATGATTCCATCGATGTTTGGAGATAAGAACGGAAATAAACGTTCAACACCTACACCGTCAGATATTTTACGAACAGTAAAAGAGGCTGTAGCACCCGTTCCTTGTGATTTGATTACATCACCACGGAATGACTGGATACGCTCTTTACCACCCTCTACAATCTTGTAGTTTACGGTAATATTATCACCAGCCTTAAATGCTGGATATTCTTTTTTTGCTGTTAATTGCTCGTGTACAAATTTTACTGCTTCGCTCATAATTCTTGTTTTTTGCGGAGGGCAAAGGTATGGTTACCCTTGATACAATCCAAATTATTTAAACCAAATATATTAAATCTCTTATCTCGCGATGTTAACTGCTCTCTTTTCACGGATCACAGTGACCTTAATTTGACCTGGATAAGTCATTTCAGTCTGTATTTTTTGAGCTATTTCGAAGCTTAATTGGTCTGAAGATTGATCCGTAACCTTCTCAGCCTCAACGATTACTCTCAATTCGCGACCAGCCTGAATAGCATAAGCCTTCTCTACCCCTTGGTAGTTCATAGCCAAATTCTCCAAATCTTTAATTCTTTGGATATATTGTTGCATAATTTCTCTTCTTGCCCCTGGTCTTGCTCCGCTAATCGCATCACAAGCCTGAATAATTGGAGAAATAACATATTGCATTTCCATTTCATCATGATGCGCTCCAATGGCATTCACCACTGCAGGATTCTCTCCGTATTTCTCTGCTAATTTAGCACCTAGCAATGCGTGACTCAATTCTGTCTCTTCGTCTGGCACTTTACCTATATCGTGCAATAAACCCGCTCTTTTAGCCAATTTAGGGTTTAAGCCAAGCTCTGCAGCCATGATACCACATAAGTTAGCGGTTTCACGTGAGTGCATTAATAAGTTTTGACCATAAGAAGAACGGAATCTCATTTTTCCAATAATACGGATCAACTCTTTATGTAAACCATGTATACCTAATTCAATAACGGTACGCTCTCCAATTTCAGCAATTTGCTCTTCTAATTGACGACGTGTTTTTTCAACCACTTCCTCAATACGAGCTGGATGAATACGACCATCTGTTACTAAACGTTGTAAACTTAAACGTGCAATTTCACGACGTAATGGATCGAAAGAAGATAATAGAATCGCTTCAGGTGTATCGTCTACAATTAAGTCTACTCCTGTTGCTGCTTCGATGGCTCTAATATTACGACCCTCTCTTCCAATAATTTGACCTTTCATTTCATCCGACTCTAAATTAAATACAGTTACTGTATTTTCTATTGCTACTTCCGCAGCCGTTCTTTGAATAGATTGAATGATAATTTTACGTGCTTCTTTATTTGCCTTTTGTTTAGCTTCCTCAATGATATCTTGTTGTAAAGCAAGCGCCTGGCTCTGCGCCTCGTTCTTCAAGCTCTCAATTAATTGTTGCTTAGCGTCTTCTGCACTTAAATTTGCAATTTTTTCTAAACGACGAATATGCTCTTCTTGGTGCTTTTCAAGTTCGGTACGTTTAACATTCACTAAATCAATTTCACGATTTAGTTTCTCTTTAATCACATCGTTGTCTTTGATTTGCTTGTCCAAACTCGCAACTTTAGAATTGATATTCAATTCGTTTTGCTTAATTCTATTCTCAGCTTCTCCAATTTTCTTGTTCTTCTCTAGAATTTCGCGGTCATGATCTGCTTTCAATTGTACAAAGCGTTCTTTAGCTTCTAATTGTTTTTCTTTCTTAACCGTTTCTGCTCTTAGTTCTGCTTCTTTTAGAATATTTGCAGCTTGTGATTCTGCATCTAGAACTTGTTGCTTAGTATTACGGGCAAATACTAGTTTGCCTATTAGAAGTCCTCCTACTAGCGTAGAAGCTCCTATGATGATCAATAATATTGATTGGTCCATTGTAAAAATCTTGTTGTTTTAAAAAATACATACGCTTCCCTTTTTGCGACGGCAACGAAGATAATCAATTAATGGTCAAAAAGGAAAAAGGAGGTCCGTTTAACTGCCAGAAATGGCTTTTTCTACAGAATTTGTTAGTGTTTCTATCTGATTTTGAAGAGATTCGAGCTCATATAGGCTCTGGCCGTCCTTTTGCTGTTCCGTCATAAACCATAGTAATACCATAGAAACATAATCTTGCATGTCTTTTCCGGCATAAGCGTTCTTAAATTCGATCATTTTTTGATTAATCAAATTAGCGGTCTTTCTAACTGCTTCTTCGTCTTTTGGAGCTACTTTAATACGATAAGTTCTATCAGCAATCGTGATATTTAAGGGAATCATTTCTTCTGGAGTAGACATATAGCGCTGTGTTAGATAGGATTAAGGATTCAGGTTGTTGATACAACGAT
>CALPWK020000041.1 GCA_943327245.2 Comamonas sp. lk
GCACAATTTCAGGAACTACAAATACTGTTTGTGTAAATTCAACGATTCAATTAAATGCTATTGGTAGTTCTGGAGGTACAACACCTTATACTTCATATTGGTGGTATACTTCTACGAATAGTGGCCCTGCAACTACAGGCGGGGCGCTTGTAAATGTAACTGGATCTTCTGCTGGTTCTGGTAGTCTTACATTTAGTGTTTTGGATCAAGTGGGTTGCATGTCTAATAGAAGTAGTCCATTTAATATTACAGTGTATGCATTACCCTTGCCTCCAATTGTTACTCCAGTAAATGTTGTATATGATGGATTAGCTCATCAAGTAATTGCGGCACCTGCTGCTGCACCTTTTGGTAATGATATTGTTGAGTGGTATGCACTTGCTTCTGGAGGGGGATCAATAACGCCTACACCAAGTATAACCAACGTAGGGTTACTTACTAGATATGCCCAAACAATTAATAATACAACTGGGTGCAAAAATTTAACTAGAGTTGAAGGGACAGTAAATATAACTACAGCTACATTAACGGTTACTGCAAATACTTATACAAAAACTTATGATGCAATTCCTTATGTAAGCGGAGGAGTTGGAGATGTATTATTTAATGGATTTGTAAATGGAGAGGGAACGTCTGTACTTGCGGGCACCTTGACATTCACGGGAACTTCACAAGGTGCAAAAAATATTGGTACTTATATAATAACACCATCTGGATATAGTTCTAGTAATTATTTCTTACAGTATGTTTCTGGAAATTTGACTATAAGTACTAAGCCAGTTAGTACCACAAATTTATCAGCACAGAACAAGATATACGACGCAACGGCTACTGCCAATTTACTTAATGGAATTTTAGTTGGAATTGAAAATGCAGATTTAGGGATCGTTCAATTAAATCCAATTGGAAGTTTCCCTAGTAAAAATGTTGGGAATAATTTGCCAGTCACTTCTACTTCAACATTGATTTCGCCTTCAACAGGAGGTGTGACAGCTTTAAACTATACTTTAGTACAACCCACTGGATTAATAGCTTCCATCACCGAAAAGCCAATTGATATTGTTGGATTAGTTACAACAGATAAAGTATATGACGCAACTAATTTTGCATCTATAACAGGTGGTGCGTTTCTAACTGCTATTGCTGCTGGTACAGGAACTGCAACTGATAAAAAAACTTATATAAATGATGATCTGCAAATTGCACCTTCGGGATATTTTAATAGTTTAAATGTTGCAAATAATATTGGTATAACTTCTAACACTAGCTTGACAGGATTAGACAGGTTGAATTATGTTATTAATCCAATTGTATTAGCTGCAAGAAATATAACTTCGAAGTATTTAACTATGACTGGGTTAACTGTGCCGGTTAGTAAAACATATGATGCAACTACAATTACTAATGTAACAGATAATAAAATATTACAAGCATTTGAAAATCCTGGTCAAGGAACTACACTTGACGGGAAAGCATATGTAAGTGATGTAGTTTCATTAGTGGGTACTCCTGTTGGAACTTATAATTCTAAAGATGTTTTAACTGCCAATTCAGTAGTCTTTAGTAATATATTTCTTACAGGTGCACAATCAGGTAATTATACTTTAACTATTCAAACCCCTGCAATAGCTACTATTACTGAAAAGTCATTAACTATGTCAGGCTTGATAGTAACTAGTCCTAAGGTTTATGATGGTAATACGAATGCATTGGTAACAGGAATAGCTACATTGCAAGGAACAATATCACCAGGCGCTGGAAGTAATTCAGATGGGAAATATTATACCGGAGATGTAATAAGTATAGGAGGAGCGGCAATAGGTACCTATAATTCTAAAAATGTTTTAACCGCTAGCAGTGTAAGTTTTAGTGGATTAAATTTGTTAGGAGCTCAGGCAAGTAATTATAGTTTAACTATGCAGTCGACTGCATTAGCAAGTATTGTGACAAAAAATTTAACTGTCACAGGTTCAACTACATTTAATAAATTCTATGATGGGACGCTACAGGCATCAATTTCCGGAGGACAGTTGCAAGGTCTTCTACCACTCGACAATGTATTATTAAATGAAGTGGCTAATTTTGTATCAAAAGATGTTGCAACTAACATTGCCATTATTTCAGCTAGTAATTTGACCGGTTCAGATAACACCAATTATAATTTAACACAGCCTTTATTAATCTCCAGAAATATTACTGCGAAAGCATTGTCAATGTCTGGATTAAGTATAAGTGCCCCAAAAATTTATGATGGAACGGTTACTGCATTTGTGAGTGGAATACCTACATTAGCAAATGCACAAACAGCTGGGTCAGGAAGTGGACTTGACGGCATTCCTTACAGTTTAGATCAAGTATCCATAATAGGTAATGCAACTGGAGTTTATAATAGCAAGGATGTGTTAACTGCTAATAGTGTTATTTTTAGTGGATTAAGTTTAATTGGTACCAATGCAAATAATTATTCTTTAACAATTCAAGCTGCGTATAATTCAACCATTACGCCGAAGTCATTAACTATGTTTGGACTAAGTGTACCTGCTTCAAAAGTGTATGACGGAAACACAAGTTCTATCGTAAACGGAACGGCAAGTTTACAAATCGCAGAAAGTAGCTTAACGGGAACGGTACTTGACGGAAATCCATATATTGGAGACGATGTTATTATTACTGGAACACCAATTGGTAACTTTAATAGCAAAGACGTAGACAATGCTTCTTCAGTAAAATATAGCAACTTGATTTTGTCTGGGAATGAAGCTTCAAATTATGCGCTAGTTTATCAATCCGATGACGCTTCTGTAATTACGCCCCTTAATATTAATTTAAATGCAAATTCACAAACCAAAGTATATGGGGATATAGATCCGGTATTTACATATATAAATGACCCGGTAGTGGTTGGTGATAATTTTACTGGTAATTTGTCAAGAGACTTAGGGGAAAATGTAGGCAACTATGCAATTAAACCGGGCAATTTAAGTTTAGGGTCCAATTATACAATCACATTTACTTCTAATATTTTAAAAATCACTATGGCACCAATTGTGATTAAACCCAATCCAGTTAAAAGAACGTATGGTGATTTGCCACTTAATTTAGTATTTAGTAGTTCAGACATATTAGTGAATGGCTTAAAAAACAATGAGTTAATTGCAAGTGTTACATTGACACTTCCTTCAAATGTGGGTGGAGGAAATAGTATGAAAGACAATGCTGGCAATTATACTAATGCCGTATTGACAAGTAATCCTATTGGTGGCACTGCATTGTTGAGTAATTATGAAATTGTCCTATTGCCTGGTGATTTAATTGTAGAAAAATTCAAGGTTAATTTAATTGCCGATTCGAAGTCAAAACGAAAATTACAAGTTGATCCTGCATTTACTTACACAATTTCTAAACAGTTGATAGTAGGAGATAGTTTAACCGGTGATTTGTCTAGAGAGGTTGGTGAAGAACCAGGTTTCTATAAAATTTTACAAGGAACAGTTTCAATTAATTATAATTACGATATCAATTATATTCCTGCTGACTTGGAGATTCTGACCATTGAAAGAGTTATAGTGGTTCCTAATGCCTTTACTCCGAATGGGGATGGATTAAACGATGTAATTAAAGTGATTCATAATTCAACTATTTTTTCATTGAATTATTTTAAAATTTATAACAGAGCAGGGAAATTAATTTTTGAAACAAAGAATATTGAGGAAGGTTGGGATGGCAAGTTGAATGGCTCGGTTGCGGAATCGGACGCTTATTATTGGTTAGCTGAGTATAATACTTGGGACAATAAAGTGTACCAGGTTAAGGGCAGTTTTATATTAATTAATTAACAAAGAGTTACTTGAAGAAATTTTATATAATATTATTTTCTACATTATTTTATGTTCTTAAGCTAAATGCTCAAGACGTAACATTCTCGCAGCCCTACAATACATCGCAATTGTCTAACCCCGCTTTTGTTGGTACAGGTATGTATAATCAAAGAATAAAATCTGAATTAAGATCGCAGTTTTTTGATGGAAATAATATTTTTAGTACTGTTGCCATTGGATGGGATAGTAAAATATCAAGAAAGAATTCAGAGGTAAATAATTTCATGGGTATTGGGGTTCAGGTTATCTCTGACCGATTGATGTCTGGGGTGATACAAAATAACTATCTTACTTTAAATTTAGCATATCACATATTCGTAGATAAAAATTTAAATCAAAATATTGCTTTTGGCCTTGGGGGCTCCTATGCACAAACTACTTTTGATAGATCTAAAATTTTCTTTGGTGATCAATATAACAGTGCTGGTGGACTTACTAATACAGGTTCCATGGAAAGTTTGATAGCATCTCCGTCGTCGGCAGCATTAAATGCGGGTGTACTTTATACTAATCATAGAGAAAATAGTTTTTTGCAGGCGGGGGTGGGAGTGAATTTCGCCAATAAGCCAGCCGTGACTTATAATTATTTAAAAGAGTCTGCTGGTATGAAATTGTCTGGTTTATTAAATGCAGAGACGCAAATATTTTATGACAATACCATTTTATTCCACGGGGAGTTTATAAAAAGAGACAGCCTGAGTAACTATAACTATGGAATAGCTTTTAGTTTTCCAATTACAAATAATTGGGAGCAAATTAAAAGACTTTACATTGGTTGCTTTACAAGGGATGCGGAAGTATATATTCCCAATGTTTCAATACTATCAGACAAAGTTGCATTTGGATTTAGCTATGACTTTGATGCCAAAAAAGCAACAAGTAGTCAAATCATTAAGAATGTATTTGAAATTTCCTTCTCCAAGTCATTTGGGTATAAGAGAAGACAATTATTTAGAACCATTTTTGATTAACCCTAAAAATCAATACTGCAGTTCACCCATTCTGGGTCAAAATTGCTATTATATTTTCTGTAAAAATTCAATGCGGGTTCATTCCAGTCCAATGCCTGCCAATTCATCCCTTTAAATTGTTTTACTTTAGCTTCTGCTATTAAGGCATCAAATAATAGGGATCCTATTTTATTGCCACGCATGTCTTCTGAAACAATTAAGTCCTCTAAGTACATTCTTTGTCCTTTCCAAGTAGAGTATCTAATATAATATAAAGCCATTCCTACAACAATACCCTGTACTTCGGCTACTAAACACCACCAAACAGGGGAAGCGCCAAATCCACTTTCTTCAAAATGATCTAATGAAACTACCACTTGCTCTGGCGCTTTTTCGTAAACTGCTAATTCATGAATTAATTCCATTAATCTTGGACAGTCTGCTTTTTTAGCTGGGCGTATTGTTATTTCCATAATGACTTTGTTAATTTTTAATACCTGTTTTTATAATCCTGCTATTAAATTCCTGCTTTTGCTAATGCTTGTTCTAAGTCGGCTTCCAAGTCCTCAATATTTTCAATACCTACACTCATTCTTATTAAGCCGTCTGTTATGCCGTATTTAATTCGTTCTTCTTTCGGGATGGACATATGCGTCATACTTGCTGGATGCGAAACTAAGGTATCTACAGTGCCTAAAGAAACCGCTCTTGTACATACTTCTACAGCGTCAATAAACTTCTTCCCTGCATCCAATCCTCCTTTTAATTCAAAACTAATTAATGGTGCATGTTGTTTCATTTGTTTATTGGCAATGGCATGATGTGGATGGCTTTTAAGGCCTGTGTAATTAACATGGGCAATAGCTGGATGCGCGTCTAAGTAGGCAGCTACTTTTGCAGTATTGCTGCAATGTTTTTCCATTCTTATTTCTAAGGTTTTCATACCCTGTATTAGCAAATAGCTATCAAACGCATTGGCGTTTCCTCCTAATAATACATGCCATTTCCAAACCTTAGTTTTCATGAATTCTAAATTCTTGCCTAATAACACGCCATGCAATGCAGAGCCATGCCCATTTAAAAACTTAGTAGCCGAGTGAAATACAAAATCAGCGCCTAATGCAAAAGGTTGCTGTAAATAGGGCGTTGCAACGGTATTGTCAACCGACACCTTTAATCCATGTTTATGTGCTACTGTACAAATAGCTTCAATATCAACGCACTGCAAAGTTGGATTAGCAGGTGTCTCAAGATGTATTAATTTGGCATTAGGATTTTCCTTGATAGTAGTTTCCAACAATGCTAAATCATTAATGTCTATCAATATTATTTTCACTCCAGTGGCAACTAATACCTTCTGCATTAATTCTTGTGTACCTCCGTATAATGAATAGTGTGAAATTAAAGTGTCACCTGCGCTTAAATTACTTAAAAACAAAGTTGTCATAGCAGCCTGACCACTTGAATGCAGGTAAGCTAAAAGCTCCAAGGGTTCTCCTTTTTCGTTGCTTACACCATGTGATTCTAAAGCAGCAATTACATCCTGTGCTGCATTAAATGTAGGATTCCCCCAACGTGTATATAATCTTGATTTATCCTCACCTTTAAATCTTTCTATTCCCTCGTCTGTTGAATTAAATGTAAAAGTAGAAGTGGCATAAATAGGAGTGGTATGAGAAAAATTATCATTTTCATGTCCTGCAGTATGCAATGTTAATGTACTGATTCCTTTAAATTTTTTCTTACTCATAATTCAATCTTTTTTTTATTATTAAATTTAAATAGCCCATTTGATCCAAGCAGCTCCCCAAGTAAATCCACCACCAAAAGCTGCTAAAATTAAATTATCTCCCTTGTTTAATTTAGTTTGCCATTCCCATAAACACAATGGAATAGTTGCTGCTGTTGTATTTCCGAATTTTTGAATATTGATCATTACTTTTTCCTTTGGTAATCCCATACGGTTAGCAGTAGCGTCTATAATTCTTAAATTTGCCTGGTGTGGCACAAGCCATGCAATATCGTCTCCTGTTAAGTTATTTCTTTCTAGTAGTTCTGCACTTACATCTGCCATTCCTTTCACTGCAAACTTAAATACAGGTTGTCCGTCCTGAAAAGCGTAATGTTCTTTTGCCAATACGGTTTCTATAGAGGCTGGTTTTAAACTTCCGCCCGCTTTAATATGTAAAAAGTCGCTTCCACTTCCATCACTTTTTAATATAGCATCTTGCAAGCCCATTCCTTCAAAATTAGGTTCTAATAAAACCGCTCCTGCTCCATCGCCAAATATGATGCAAGTAGCACGGTCGGTATAGTCAATTATAGAACTCATTTTGTCAACGCCTACTACTATAATTTTTTTATACTTACCAGTTTCTATAAAAGCAGCTCCTGTATTTAATGCAAATAAAAATCCGCTACAAGCTGCGCCTAAGTCAAATCCAAATGCATTTTTTGCTCCAATCTTATCTCCAATAATATTTGCAGTTGCAGGAAAAACCATGTCTGGAGTTACTGTCGCACAAATAATACAATCTATTTCTAAAGGGTCTAAGTTTTTTGTTCGTAGTATTTCCTCTATTGCTTTTACAGCCATATCAGAACTTGCCTTACCTGGTTCTCTTAATATTCTTCTTTCTTCAATACCTGTTCTTGATTTGATCCATTCGTCATTCGTATCTACCATTTTTTCCAAGTCGAAATTTGTCAATTTGGTTTCTGGTACATATCCTCCAACTGCGGTTATTGCAGCTTTCATAGTTTGCGACATAGGGGTTAGTTTAGTTTGGCCTACAAATATCTTAAAATTTGACTAAGAAACGGTGTAATTGGCCTTTTTTCGTCCCTTATGTGTTATTTTTACCGCATATATGATCGCATTTTTACAAGGAAATTTTGTTCAGGTTACTCCAGCTAAACTAATAGTGGACGTTGGGGGTGTTGGATATGAAGTAAATATAAGTTTACACACATATGAATCTATCTCTAAAAAGGAGAAAGGACTACTCCATACCTATTTACATATCACCGAAAACTCGCAAGTACTTTTTGGTTTTCATGAGCAACAAGAGAAGGAATTATTCCTTCATTTAATTAGTGTATCTGGAGTGGGAGCGGGTACGGCTAGAATGATGTTGTCGGGTATGATGCCTGAAGAAATTATTAGAGCTATTGTAAATGGAGAAGCGGTTAAGTTAGAGCAAATAAAAGGTATTGGTAAAAAGTCTGCCGAGCGATTGGTTCTAGAACTACGCGATAAACTTTCTAAAATAGCTATGGGTGCAGGATCTTTAGTTACTGGTTCCACATTTAGCAAATCGTCTCCGCATCAAGACGCCATTCAGGCTTTGATCTCACTTGGGATTCAAAAAGCAGTTGCTGAAAAAGCGATTGACAAAACGTTAAAATCCGAGGGGGAGGAATTGAGTTTAGAAGCTTTAATTAAACTAGCATTGAAGAATTGCTAATTGTAAATTATTAATTGAATTGTTTTGAAGTTTTTTCATACTAGTTTATTGTTCATTTTGATATTGCCCACAGGGCTTTGTTTGAATGCACAAGTAAATTCAGGATTGAAAATTCCTTTCAACGATACAGTTGGAAAAAAAAATGCTGACACTAGTAAGAAGAATTTAGCCCGAGATTCAGTGCGCTACGCAATCAAAGATAGACGTGGTGATTTTTTATCACAACCCAGTAATAATCCTTTTGATTTAAGAGATACTAGTTTGGTTAAACGTAAAGTAGACTATGATCCCTTAACTAAGGGATATGTCATTACAGAAATGGTAGGTAGCAAATATCAAAAATCTCCGAGTACTTTATCATTTAATGAGTTTTGGAAATTAAAAACCACCAAGGACGAGCAAGCTTACTTTATGCAACGAGCGAATTCTTTAGGGGTATTGAATAGAAAAATTAGTAGACCTAAAACAAAAGTGTTTGATAGTTATTTTGATCGTTTATTTGGAAAGACGGGTTCCGATTTAAAAGTGGATTTAAAGCCTGTTGGAGAAATCAATATTAAAGCAGGGTATCAAGGTCAAAAAGTGGATAATCCAACTTTGCCCGAACGTGCTAGAAAAAACGGAGGTTTCGATTTTGATGCAAGTACTAATTTTAGTATGAATGCAAGTATTGGCGATAAATTAAAATTCCCTATCAATTTAAACTCCTTGTCTAATTTAGGTTTTGACAATCAAATAAAATTGAGCTATAAAGGGAAGAAGGATGAAATTATTAAAAATATAGAAGCAGGTAATATTAATTATATTTCTAGAAGTACCCTAATTCCAAGTACACAAAATTTATTCGGAGTTAAAACTCAGTTACAGTTTGGTAGATTTTTTATTACTGCAGCTATTGCAAATCAAAAATCTCAAAGACAGTCCATGGCCTTGCAAGGTGGAGCTTCAACACAACGTTTTCAAAAACGTTTAGATGATTATGAAGAAAACAGGCACTTCTTGCTTGCACAATATTTTAGAAATAATTATAATAAATCCATGGCGTCATTGCCATTGGTAAATTCACAAGCGCAAATTAAAAGAATAGAAGTTTGGGTAACCAATCGGAATGGCCAAACAACTAATGCCAGAGACGTAGTTGGTTTAATGGATATTGGAGAGTCAAACCCTAGTAAGGCTACTTATCAAACTAGACCTTTAAACTCTACCAATCCAAACTATGAATATCCCGATAACGGAGCGAATGGTTTATATGCAAAATTAATTAATAATAGTGCAGCTCGCAATCCTGCTTCTGTGTCAAGTGTCTTAACAATGGAAGGATTAAGGTCGGCAGAAGACTATGAAAGAACATTTGCTCGCAAATTAACCGAGAACGAATATTTTTTTAATCCTCAAATTGGATTCCTTTCTTTAAACATTCCATTACAGCCAGACGAGGTATTAGGTGTAGCTTTTCAGTATACAGTAAATGGTAAAGTATTTCAAGTAGGTGAATTTTCGGAAAATATTGCGCTTGATCCAAACAAAGGAGTTCAACAAATATTGTTTCTAAAGTTGTTAAAAGCAACAACACAAAGAACAGACTTACCTATTTGGGATTTGATGATGAAAAACGTGTACTCTTTAGATTTATTCGGGGCTATTCAACAACAAGATTTTCAATTGAACCTTTTATATGAAGAACCAAGTGCAGGCTTGAAAAGGTACATGCCAGTTACTAGCAAAGCGGTAGAAGGTCAATCTTTAATTAAACTATTACAACTAGATAGATTAAACAACCGTAATGACCCACAACCGGACGGTGTATTTGACTATGTGGAAGGCTTTACTGTATTATCAAAAATGGGTCGTATTGTATTTCCATTATTAGAGCCATTTGGAGACGACTTAAAAGCAATTGCATTTAAGGGTATCGACTCAAATGTTTCCAAAAAATATTTATATCCTCAACTATATCGCAATATCAAATCGGAGGCCCAAACTTTTGCAAACTTGAATCGTTTTGTAATGGAAGGACAAGTAAAAGGAAGTTCAGGTGGTGCAGAGATTAGTTTGAATGCATTTAATGTTCCTCCTGGTTCGGTTAGTGTAAGAGCAGGTGGACAAATTTTAAAAGAGGGATTGGATTATGTGGTAGACTATGGTTCTGGTACGGTACGTATTATCAATCCCGGCATATTAAGTTCTAATATTCCAGTGAACGTTTCATTTGAAAATAATATTGGGTTTGGTTTTCAGGAACGTGGGTTTAGGGCTTTAAGATTAGACTACATTGCAAGTAAGAATTTCAATTTCGGATTCTCTTCTACCCGATTAAGTGAGCGACCTTTCTTCACTAAAACTAATTTTGGTTCAGACCCCATCAAGAACTCCATGTATGGTTTTGATTTTAATTACAAAACCGAATTACCTGCTTTAACTAGAACTTTAGACAAGCTTCCGTTTTATAGTACAAAGGCAAAATCGTATTTGACGGCCTATGGAGAAGCTGCTTTTTTACAACCTGGCCATGCGCAACAAATTGGTAAAGGGGGGAGTGGCGTAGTTTATTTAGATGATTTTGAAGCAGCAAGAACCAATATTGATTTACGCTTTCCATTTACCGCTTGGGCATTGGCTTCTACTCCAATGGACAGATTCCCTGCAGACGCTGTTTCTGATTCTATTAATTACAACTTTAGTAGATCCAGACTTTCTTGGTATACTATTGAGCCTACCTTGCAAGACAAGAATGGCTATAATAATCCATTAGGAGATAATGCTGCAGCATTAAGTGATTCAAGAGTGCGCCAGATTTTTACGAATGAATTATTTCCGCAAAAGACAACTAATATTACGGATGTTCAATTACCTACTTTTGATTTGAGTTACTATCCTAAAGAAAGAGGGCCGTACAACTATAATTTTAAGGCATTAGATGCAAATGGTAAACTTTCTAACCCCGCTGCTAAATGGGGTGGTATAATGCGTTCATTAGATCAAACCGATTTTGAAACAAGTGTAATTGAATATGTTGAATTCTGGGTACAGGATCCTTTTATAAAATCGCCTGCTAGCAAAGGTAAATTGGTATTAAACTTAGGTAATGTAAGTGAGGATATATTAAGAGACGGCCGTCGTTTTTATGAGAATGGAATGCCTACGCCAACTATTCCTGCAAGTATTGACAGTTCCACTTGGGGTTATGTTCCTATAAATCCAATTCAAGTTACCAACGCATTTAGTAACAATCCGGAAGACAGGAAATATCAGGATGTTGGTTTTGACGGATTAGATGATAATGCAGAGCGTGTTAAAAAAGATTACCTCATTAAGAATATTACGAATTTAAATTTAGCGCAACAAATATTAAAAGATCCTTCTGCAGACAACTATGTGTGGTATCGAGATGCAGGATATGACACAAGAGGAGCTGGTATATTGGAGCGATATAAATATTTCAATAATCCTCAAGGTAACTCTGCTTTAGCTGGCACCAGTTTATTTAGTAGTGCTGCTACTTTACTCCCGGATAATGAGGATTTAAATAGAGACAATACTTTGAATGAAACAGAAGCCTATTTTGAATATGAAATTGATTTACAGAAAAACAAATTAGGTGTTGGAACTACACGTTATGTAACAGACTCTAAAATTGTAAACGCAACCTTAGCGGATGGTTCAAAAATACAAGAGAATTGGTATTTGTTTAGAGTACCCATTAAATCATATTCTAATAGTTATGGCGGCATAAGAGACTTTAAATCCATTCGTTTTTTAAGAATGTATTTAACAGGTTTTGAAGACTCTGTAACTTTGCGTTTTGCAAAATTAGATTTAGTTAGGAATCAGTGGAGGCAATTTGCTTACGAGGTAGATACGACAGGTGAATATAAAGCACTACCTGTGAGCAATACAACAACGGTCAATACCTTAGCAGTGAATGTGGAAGAGAATGGAAGTAGAACTCCTGTAAACTATGTGATACCTCCAGGCATTGAGCGTGTACAGTTGTTAAGCAATAATGGAGTGAATTTATTACAGAATGAACAAGCATTAAGTATTCAGTTGAATAACCTGCCTTTAAAGAGCCCTAGAGGGGTATTTAAAACTATGAATATTGACGTTCGTCGTTATGGAAAAATGTCCATGTTCTTACATGCGGAAAATAAAAACAATATTGACGCAGTAGAGACTGGTAGCATGACGGCTGTAATAAGAATGGGGCAGGACTTCCAAAACAATTATTACGAGATACGTATACCATTAACTACCACAAGACGTAAATTATATTCAAGTTCCGAAGCTAATTTAGTTTGGCCTGCTGAAAATGAAATGAATTTAAGTCTAAATGATTTGGTTCAGTTGAAATTAGATAGAGACAGGAAGCGTATTGCCTATAGTAATATGCATTCTGTAAAACAAAGCAATGGGCAGTACTATGGAGTGATGGGTAATCCAAACTTAGGTGAAATTAGAGGTATCTTAATTGCCATAGAAAACTCAAGCACTTCACAGAACATGAATGCCGAAGTTTGGGTAAATGAATTAAGATTGTCTGATTTAGACGAGAAGGGATCTTGGGCAGCTTTAGGAAGAATGGATCTGGTTTTGGCAGACTTAGGTAATATAGCAGTATCAGTAAATAATAGAAGTGCTGGTTTTGGAAGTATTGAGCAGAAAATGAATGAGCGTGCTAAAACGGGGTTGACGCAGTTTGATGTGGCAACTAATATTGAAGCTGGAAAATTACTACCAAAGCAAGTTAAAATTTCATTACCTGTATTTGCAAGTATTAATAAGACTTTAGAAAATCCAGAATTCGATCCATTTAATAAGGACATATTATACGCAGACAAAATGAAATCTTTAAGTGGTGCTGCAAGGGACTCTGTTCGAAATGCTTCAGCAGATCAGACCACTATTAAGACGTTAAATTTTACGAATGTGCGCGTTTTGCCAGGTAAAAAAACTTCATTAATAAGTATTTCTAATTTAGACTTCAGTTATTCTTATTCTCAATTATTACAAACAAGTCCAGTAATTGAACAAAATAAAATGGTAAAACAAAGGGGAGCAATTGGGTACACGTATAACCATACTGGAAAGTCAATTGAGCCGTTTAAAAAAATATTAAGAAATGCATCCCCTTGGTTTAATTTAATTAAAGAAGTTAATTTTAATCCCACCCCTAGTTTAATTAGTTATAGAACCATATTTGATAGGCAGCTAGGTGAGTTCACGCCAAGGGTTGTTAATTCTTTTGACGGCACTACAGATAAAGCAGAAACCACTTTTGATAAATATTTCACCATGAGTAGGTTGTTTAACATGAGATGGCCAATGACTAGGTCTTTGAATTTTGACTTTGCAGCTAACTTAAATTCAAGAATTGACGAGCCAGACGGTCGTATTGACACACAGCAAAAAAAGGATTCCTTAATGCGGATGTTAATTAGAGGAGGAAGAAACACACTCTATAATCAGAAGATAGGGTTAAGGTATGATTTACCAACTAGTAAGTTTCCTTTAACAGACTGGATATTATCAAGCTATAGTGTAACTACTAATTATAACTGGATCGGTGCAAGTAGGTTGGCAGTAGCGTTGGGGAATACTATAGAAAATACATTTTCACATCAAATTAATGCGCAGTTTAATTTCATGAGCTTCTATAAAAAATCTAAGTTTATTAAGTCTGCATTGTCAACAGGTGGATATAATGCGCCAAGAAATAATCCATTATCCAGTAAAATATTAATTACAAAAGAAGAAGCATTAGGAGAGAAGACAGGAAAAGAAAGAGAAGCGGCTTTGAAAGTATGGAAAGAAGCTAGAAGACAAGAACGAGTTGCACAACGTGTAATTAAAGCAAATGAATTAATGCGAGTCCCGGAAAGTATTAAACCTATTGTGCACTTTATAACCATGTTGCAGACAGCTTCATTGGATTATGCGGAAAACTATAATAGTAGACTACCGGGTTATATGTCGGGTGTTCAGTTTCTAGATAAGGATTGGAATGGCTTTGCTCCGGGTATTGAATACACTTTAGGGATGCAGCCGGACTCTGCTTGGTTAAATAAGCAAGAAAAGAAAAATTTATTATCTAGAGATGCTGCTTTTAATATGCTATTCAGGCAAGGCTTTGACCAAAAACTATCTGCGAGATTTATGTTGGAGCCTATTAATAGTTTTATTGTTGATTTAAAATTAGAGAAGACTTTTACTAAAGAATATTCTGAATTATTTAAAGACACGAGTTCCGATTTAAATGGAATAAAAACGCATTTAAATCCACTTTCTGCAGGAGGGTTTAATATTAGCTACTTAGCTTTGAATACCTTCTTCGATACACATGATCCCAATGTGATTTCAACTCAGTTTAAGGCATTTCAAAATTATAGAACTATTATTTCAAATAGAGTTGCAGCTAGTTATGGACAGGAAACAAATACGGGTGGATATGCTAAGGGATATGGCAAGTATGCCCAAGACGTACTAATCCCTTCTTTTATCGCAGCTTATACGGGCCAAGATCCTAAGAAAGTGAGTTTACTGAATCAAAGTAATTCAAATATTAGGTCTAATCCATTTTCAGGAATGCTTCCTAAGCCTAATTGGAATTTGTCTTATACTGGTTTGTCGAAATTGCCTTTGTTTGCACAATTCTTTTCAAGTATTACTATTACGCATGGATATAATAGTAATCTGTCCATGAATAGCTTCATGAGTTCTTTATTATATGCTGCAGAAAATAGAAATGGACGAAGTACGCCTACTTTTATGGATACGGTGAGTGGTAATTATGTCCCTTATTTCTTAATTCCAAATATCACTATTAGTGAAAGAATGGAACCTTTAATAGGATTCAATGTAACTACCGTAAACCAATGGTCACTGCGTTTTGAGTATAAGAAAAGTAGGATGCTAGCAATGAGTTTGGTTGACTATCAATTAAGCGAGAACAATGCCACTGAATGGATTTTCGGAACCAGCTATCGTAAGCGTGGCTTAAAATTACCATTCAATATACCTGGCTTAAATAATAATAAACTAGCAAACGACTTAACATTCAGACTAGACGTTTCTATGCGAGACGTATTTAATAGTAACAGTCGATTAGATCAAACCAATGCTTATGGAACAGGCGGCCAAAAGGAACTTACCATACAGCCTTCTATTGACTATGTGTTAAACAGTAAAATTAATTTAAAGTTTTACTTTGATCAGCGTAAAGCAACTCCCTATATTTCTTCTTCCCCACCAGTCACTAATACAAGGGCAGGGGTAAACATAAGAATAGCTTTATAGGAATATTGTTATAAGGTTTGGAGATTATTGCTTTTTAAAAGCCCATTTAA
>CALPWK020000042.1 GCA_943327245.2 Comamonas sp. lk
TCATCCCAATTGCTTTCTTTTTCCTTTCCGGAATCGATTAATTCTTCTGTAAAAGTGTTCCATTCGCTACAAGAAGGGCATTTACCTACCCATTTTGTAGATTCATATCCACAATTATTACAAAAAAATGCTGATTTTGACTTACTCATACAGCAAATATACTCGCTTGTTTCATCTTCATGGATCGTATTTGCCGAAGAGGGTAAGCAATTAAGGGTGAACAATACATGTAATTTTATTTAATATATTCGACATGCTCAAATGAAATTTCTAATCAATTGTAAATCAATTAACTATTAATTTACATACTTACATTAGTTATTTTTTTTAAATAATATATGATCATTTCATTAATTTTTTGAGACTCAAAAGTTAATTATTTCAAAAAATCTTACTACTTTAGAGGACATGTTCTCTCCCAAGAGGGCTTTTTTAACAAAAATTTAGACAACAACATGAGAAAAAAACTACTATGGTGTTTGTTTGTTGCGTTTTTCTCTTTTAAGGCGGCAATCGCACAAAACACAACTGTAACTGGTAAAGTATCCGACGACAAAGGTACTCCAGTTGAGGGTGCCCTTATTACAGAGAAAGGTTCACAAAAAAACAAAACACTAACTGACGTAAACGGTGTTTACAAAATCAGTGTGAAAGGTGGGGCTACTTTACAAGTATCAAGCGTAGGCTTTGAGAAAAAAGAAGCAGCTGCGCAAGCAGTGACTAACTTCACACTTAAAAATCTTAGCCAAGAATTAGGCGAGGTGGTTGTTACCGCATTAGGTATCAAGCGTGAAAAGAAAGCCCTAGGATACGCAGTATCTTCAGTAGGTAAAGAAGAATTAGAAATGCGCCCAGAAGCTGACGTAGCTAGAATCTTGAGTGGTAAAGCTCCTGGTTTGAATATCTTAAACACAAGTGGTTTGAGTGGTTCTGGTACAAACATTAACATTAGAGGTATCAGTACTATCACTGGTGGATCTCAACCACTATTTATTGTGGATGGTGTTCCATTTGATGCAGGTACTAACACTAATGCAAACTTTACTTTTGGTACACAAACTCCAAGTCGTTTCTTAGACTTAGATCCTAATACGATCGAGAATTTGAACGTATTAAAAGGATTGAGTGCAACTACATTATATGGAGAAGCTGGTCGTAATGGTGTAATCTTGATTACAACTAAAAACGGATCAACTCAAAAAACTAAGAAGAAAACAGAAGTTACTGTTTCTCAATCAGTGTTCACAACTGAACCAATTTTACCAGAGTATAACAAAGAATGGGGTGGTGGTTTCGACTTAAGTGTTGGTATCGCTTTCTTCTCTAACTGGGGTGGTAGAATGCAAGGTCAAGTGGTGAAACATCCTTATGATAGAGCTGTATGGAATGTGGAATATCCTAATTTAAAAGGGGCTCCTTACTATTATAAGTACTATAATAGTGTTCCTGAATTCTTCAGAAAAGGATCTATGCACAATACTTCAGTTAACTTAGCTGGTAACGCTGGAAATTCTAGTTATAATGTAAGTTATAGCTATACAGATGACCAAGGTTTTGTAATCGGCAACGGTTTAACTAAGAATGTATTTGGTATGGGTGGTACTTCAAAATTGACAAATAAAATCACTGTAAGTGGTACTATCAATTTTGCTTTAACAAACCAAGTATCTCCTCCAACTTCAGATAGTTATGGTAACAACGCATCAAATGCTTCTGTATTTGGTAACGTAATGTTCACTCCAACTGCAGTGGATTTAATGGGTATGCCTTATGAATTACCTTCTAACCACTCTTCTATCTACTACAGAAATGGTAATGATATTCAAAACCCACGTTGGACTTTGTACAACTCTTTCACAGGAGATAAAACAAATAGAACTTACGGTCAAGTATCTGCAAGATATGAATTAGCTAAAGGTTTAAACTTAACATACAGAACTGGATTTGATGGTTATTCTGAGTTGAACTATTATAATCAAAATAAAGGTGGTACTTACCAAGCTTTAGGTATTATGCGTTCAACTGCTGGAAACAGTTTAATCTGGGATCATAGTGCTATCTTAAACTATGACAAACGCTTAAATGAAGATTTCACGATCAACGTTGATGCGGGTGTTAACTCAAGAAGAAAGTCTTATGAGCAAACTGGTATGAAGAGTTCTGAGCAACTAGTTTATGGTTTATTTACTCATGGTAACTTTGTATCTCATACAACTACAGGTGAAGGTGGAAATGAGTTGAACTATCAAACTCAAAACTTAAGCTTAGGTGCATTTGCACAAGCGAATCTTGGTTATAAGGACTATGCTTACTTAACAGTAGGTGGTCGTAATAGCTGGGCTTCTACAGTAGAATCTGCTAACAGAAGTATATTTTATCCTTCAGTAAGTTTATCTTATATCCCAACTTCAGTAATTGAAGCATTGAGAAATAATAAATATATCAACTACTTGAAATTAAGAGTTGGTTATTCTACTTCAGCTAACTTCCCTGATCCATATTCAACTCGTTCTGCGTTGGTTATTGGAACAAAACAATTCACAACAAATGGTGGAACAGACGTAAACTATAATGCTTTAGCTAGTTTTTTACCAAATCCAAACTTGAAGCCTGAGTTATTAAACGAGAAAGAAGTAGGTGTTGAAGGTAAATTCTTCAATAATCGTATGACTATGGACTTGACTTTCTACCAAAAAATTGCTAACGATCAAATCTTAAGACGTGACTTAGATCCTTCTACAGGTTTTACATCTACTCAAATTAATGCGGGTAATGTAGAAAATAAAGGTATAGAGTTAGCTTTAGGTTATGATGTTATCAAAAACAAGAACTGGAAATGGAATACAAACTTCTTGTATACATTAAATAGAAGTATGGTTTCTGGTATCCCTGACGATATCGCTCAAATCAATATCTCTGGTTATTCTAACTTAGGAACTTTTGCTAAAAATGGTCAACCTTATGGTGTAATCATTGGTTCTTATTTTGAAAGAGCTGCTGATGGTCAAAGATTAGTAGGTCCAGATGGTAACTATATTGCAGCAAATGACATTAAAGTAATTGGTGATCCAAATGCTTTATACAGATTGACTAATATTAACACCTTGTCTTATAAAGCATTTAGCTTTAAAATGCAATGGGATTATAACGTAGGTGGTGAAATGTTCTCTGGTACTTCTGCAGCCTTATTAGGTCGTGGTGTAACAGCAGATACTCAATTTGACCGTTTCTTACCTTTAATCTTGCCAGGTGTATTAGAGAATGGAAAAGTTAATGATATCCAAATTTCTTCTTCACAAGCTTACTATGGTAATAGTATTACTAACGGAGCTCCTTACGAAAGTGCTATCTATGATGCCACTTTTGTTAAATTAAGAGAGCTTTCTTTAGGATATAGCATTCCTGCAAGCATGTTGTCTAAGACTCCATTTGGTGCATTGTCGCTTAGCTTATCAGGAACTAACTTATGGTACTTCGCTCCAAATATGCCTAAATATGTACACTTCGATCCAGAAGCGTCTTCAACAGGTGTAGGTAATGGTAGAGGTTTTGAAGCCATGAGTGGTCCTTCAGCTCGTCGTTATGGTGCAAGCATTAGAGTAACATTCTAAAAATTAAAAAATAATATATTATGAAATATAAAAAAATTGTTTTTGGGTTGTTGCTAGTTGCTACAGGCTTTACGGCTTGTAACAAAGAGCTTGATACCTTATTAACAAACCCGAATTATCCAAGTACATCAACAGCTGATGTTGACTTGTATTTGAACACAGTTCAATTGAACTTTAACGGATTTTTCCAAAATGCATCTTCTTATACAGCGCCTTTAGCGCGTCAAAACTATTGGGGTGGACCGTTTTATAGAAACGGGGCTTCACCATCAAGTTTTGATGGTATGTGGACTACTGCTTACACTGGTGTAATCGCCAATGCTGATGCAATGATTCCTTTAGCGCAATCTCAAAAGAAATATATCCAAGTGGGTATAGCTCGTATTTTGAAAGCCTACACATTAGGAACATTGGTTGACATGTTTGGTGATGTGCCTTTCTCTCAAGCTGTAAAAGGAGCTGATAATACAACTCCTGCTGTTGACGGTGGTGCTGCGGTTTATGCAAGCGTACAATCTTTATTAGATAGCGCTATCATTGATTTAGGTAACACATCAGCTGCTGCTGCACCAAAAGTAGATTTGTACTATGGTGGTAGTAAAGCAAAGTGGATCACTTTAGCAAATACATTAAAGTTGAAATTTTACATGCAAACACGTTTAGTAGACGCGTCTGCAAAAGCTAAAATCCAAACTTTATTGACTGCTAATAACTTGATCAATGCTGCTGCAAATGACTTTGTTTTCCAATATGGAAAAGCATTGACTCCTGACAGTAGACATCCTGATTATGCTGGTGATTATAATAACAATGGTGGTGGTGGATATTTGTCTAACTACTTCATCTGGAAAGTGGCTTCTGAAAAATATGCTGGTATTGTTACTGGTGTATCTTCAACTTCTGTAGCTGCTACAACAGGTGATCCACGTTTACGTTATTATTTCTATCGTCAAAATACGGCTAACACATATTCTTGGGCAAATGAGTCAACTTGTCCTTGTATCTTGAAATCTCAATATGGTTCTGCTACATATCCAGTATGGTATCCTTCTGTTCCAGATGTTACACCATATTGCGTAGTTGGTGGTAGAGGTTATATGGGAAGAGACCATGGTGATAATAGTGGTGGACCTCCAGACGGAGCTTACAAAACACAACATGGTATCTATCCTGCAGGTGGTGAATTTGACTATACCCAAGCTAAAGGTATTACTTTAGGAGCTGGTTCTGGTGGTAATGGTATTAGTCCAATTTGGTTGTCTTCTTTCACTGCATTCTTAAAAGCGGAAGCTGTTTTAACTTTAGGCGTAACTGCTGACAAGACTGCTGCTGCTTTAGTAACTAGTGGCGTAACTCAATCAATTGCTAAAGTAACTGGTTTCCCAGCTGCTATTGGATATTCAAACACAGCTATCCCTGCTGCAACATTAGCTAACGCTACTCAAACTGCTGCATATATTGCTTTAGTTGATGGCTTATATGCTGCTGCTGCAACAGATGCTGCAAAATTAGACGTATTAATGTCTGAGTATCATATTGCTCTTTGGGGTAATGGTATTGAGCCTTACAACAACATAAGAAGAACTGGAAGTCCTAAAAATGTACAATTAGCAGCGACAACCGCTACTCCTGGTTTATTTATGAGATCTTTCTACTATCCTTCAGTTTTTGTTGATAGAAACTCAAATGCACCTGCACAAAAAACTCCAGGTGTTACTGCGAATAAAGTTTTCTGGGATAATAACCCTGACAACTTCATTAAATAATTTTAAATTGTATGAAGACTATGAAAAAAATAATATACGCCTTCGTTTTAAGCAGCCTCCTGTTTTCAGTGAGTTCTTGTAAAAAAACTGACGGCCAAATTAATCCTTTATCGTCTGTAACAAATAACAAGATTGGTTCTTATCTTGTGTTGGACAGAACGATAAATTCTAACATTATTTTTGCTACCGCTGCTACTTCAAAAGTAGGTGTGATTGTGCATGAATATAAAGGGGGCGATCCAATCGATCATATCGATGTATTTGCTGCTCCAGGAACAACTTATGATACTACTAAATGGAAGTTTGTAAAAACGGTGGCATATAGTGGTGATTCAGTGGAAGTTTCTGCAACGGGCGCAGACTTAGCAAAAGCTTTAGGCATTGCTACTTCAGCTTTCAAAGCAGGAAGTTCTTATTCATTTTATAATAGAGTAGTGACTAAGTCAGGTGCGCGTTATGACGTGAACAACACTGGTACAAACACTGGTTCTGGTATATTAGGTGGACCTACTTATCATGCAAGCTTTGATTTTGGAGCTTATATAGTTTGTAGTTACACAGACATGTCTGGTGACTATAAAGTTCTAAAAGATGAGTGGGAAGACTCTTACCCTGGTGACATTGTAACTATCACAGCTGGCACTGTTGCTAATACGTTGAACGTAAGTGGAGTATGGCCTGGTGGAAGTGGTTCAATTGTAAATCCTTTGATCCTTACAATTGACCCTGCAACTGGCGCAATTTCATTACCTGCTGCTGGTATTTCTTTCGAGAAATATGCTTCAGGTACAACTTACTTAGCTAAGAATGCTTCTGGTTATGCATTCGCTTGTACTGGTTCAATTACATTGAAAGCAGAGCTATTCCAAAATGGTTCAGCTAGTGTTGGAAACTATTCCTTCGCGCTACAAAAACAATAGTATTTACATACTTAGTTTATAAAGAAAGCCTCCCAATTGGGAGGCTTTCTTGCGTCTGGGCAAAACTAAAAGAGCCACTCAATGGAGTGGCTCTTTTTTGAAAAATGTATCGTTGGCTTATAGCACAATAGGTTCTTGGTGATCGTCTAGGAATTGATATTCTACCAAATGACTTGAATTAGAAGCCTGTGATTTTAATTTAATCTTGTACTTCTTTTTCCAACGCTTTATAATGCTTGTAAATAAGCCCTTCGTTAAATGTGAGTGAATGATAGGGTGCACCAATAAAACCAGGGATTTGTGCCCGTGAGTGGCTAAATAGGCTAATTTCTTCTCCATTTCATCCTCTAATAACAAAGTAGACGTTATTTTGCCCGATCCGCCACATGCTGGACAGTCTTCGGCGGTATTAATATTTACTTCTGGTCTAATTCTTTGACGAGTAGCTTGTAGTAATCCAAACTTAGAAATTGGCAATACGGTATGTCTTGCACGGTCCGTTTTCATATGCTCATCCAATGCTTCTTGTACTTTGCGTTTATTGTCTGGTAATTTCATGTCAATGAAATCAATTACAATAATACCACCTAGGTCACGAAGCCTTAATTGTCTTGCTATTTCTTCGGCCGCTTCTAAATTTGTTTGTAAAGCATTTTCTTCTTGGTTATTACTTACACTTTTAAAGCCGCTATTTACGTCAATTACATGTAAAGCCTCCGTGTGCTCAATAATTAAATAAGCACCACTTGGAAGGTTTACCGTTTTGCCGAAAGAAGATTTCACTTGTTTGGTAATTCCATATTGATCAAAAATGGAAACGTCTCCAGTGTGTAAGCTTATGATATTTGATTTTTGCGGCGCAATCCTTTGTAAATAACTTAAGGTTAAATCAAAAATCTTTTTATCATTAACTACTATCTTATTAAAATCCTCGCTCAATAAATCTCTTAAAATACTATTGGTCTTACTCTCCTCACTCATAATTCTTGTAGGAGACGCGGCACCCTTCAAATTGTTTTGGATGTTTTTCCAATTCTCAATTAAAGTTAGTAAGTCTTCGTGCAACTCTGCAGTGCTCTGTCCTTCCGCTGCAGTTCTAACAATCACGCCAAAGTTTTTAGGCCTAATGGCTTCTATAATTTTTTGTAATCGCTTACGCTCTTCCGAGGTATGTATTTTTTTTGAAACCGCTACTATTTCATTAAAGGGTGTTAACACTACGTATCTTCCTGCTAAGGAAACTTCGCAAGTTAATCTTGGTCCTTTTGCCGCAATAGGTTCTTTCAAAATTTGAACCAAGATATTGGGCTTACCATTTAACACTTCACTTATTTTTCCTGTTTTTACAATCTCAGGAGCAGTTTCAAATTTAGAAAAATCAAATTGATTATTGGTATCGTTCATCGCTAACTGCGTGAACTTAATAATAGATTTCGCGTAAGGGCTTAAGTCGGTATAATGCAAGAATGCATCCTTCTCAAATCCTACGTCCACAAATGCAGCGTTTAAACCAGGAATAATTTTTCTAACTTTTCCAAGGTATAAATCGCCAACCGCCCAACGGGCATCCATTTTTTCGTTATGTATTTCTACTAACTTCTTGTCCTCTAATAGGGCTATTTCAACTCCATCAGCGGAACTGTTTATAATTAAATCTTTATTCACTTAGGCAACTTTTTTAAGCAGGTAGCACACTAGAATAGCGTAACAAATGCTTTATCATTTATATGAAACACGACCACTTTACAAAGGAAGGTAAAAGGTAAAGTAAAGTTGCTAAGTAGAGATGTGGCCAGTGTATTGAAAAAAATTCAAGCGCGTTATAAAATAACACGCTTGAATCATATAGAACTATTTATTCTTTTTCTTATGACGGTTCTTTCTTAAACGTTTTTTTCTTTTGTGCGTAGCGATTTTATGACGCTTTCTTTTTTTACCACAAGGCATGTCCTATAATTTATGTTATTAAAAAATGTTTATTTCTTCAGTTCTTGAATTCTCTTATTGATTGCTTCTTTGGCTTCAGGAATGTTAACTAAGGCTTTCACTTTAGTATACCATTCTATGGCTTTTTCTTTTTGGTTGCTCAACTCATAACATTCGGCAAGATTCACCATTGCTTCTAAATTACTTGGTTGTTCTTTAATGACAATTAGAAAACGTTCGGCCGCTTTATCATATTGTCCAGATTTTTTTCCGCCTAATGCTAGAATAATTTGGCCATACATGTTAGATGGATTTTTATCCACTACTTGTTTGACTTTTAAAATTCCCTGCATAGGATTGTCAGATATATTTCCAAATAAATAACAAGCTCCTAAGTTAATAGTTGCTGTATCATTATTAGGGTTGATTACCAATGCTTTCTCTAAAAGAACTTTTGCATTACTTGCTATCCAACTAAGGAGGGCAGGCGGTGCGTCAGGAGCGATTAAGTTATCAATCAGCTGCTGGGCTGCAAAAGTGAGGCTTTTTTCAGAATTTTCCAACAAAGCAGCACTGTAAGTGTAATATAAATAAGGAGCCATGCGTTTTGCGGAGTCTGCCCAATAGCGTGCCAACTGTTTAGAATAATCTATACTATCTTTAGTTGATTTTGACCTATTCAATTGATTTTCAATACTTAGCAAAGCTAATTTTTGATCTGGCGTTAAGTTTACCTTAGCACCATCAATTAATGATTTTGACGTAACTGATTGATTTTCAGTAGATGGTGTATTTTCGGTAGTTTCTGATTTTTTGAACCTAGGAGCCCATAAATATAGGCTACCCAATAAAATGAGTGCAATTGAAACTACTATAATCTGAGACTTCTTCAAAATAAAACGATTTCCTGCAAAGGTAGTTACTTACGTTTGCTTTTCACATCGTTTACGAATTCTTTTGCAGGCTTGAAGGCAGGAATAAAATGTTCTGGGATTTCAACGGCAATATTCTTTTTAATATTACGCCCAATTTTCGCAGCTCTTTTTTTAGTAATAAAGCTACCAAATCCACGTATGTAGATGTTTTGGCCGTTTGCTAAG
Organism: Comamonas sp. lk; assembly: GCA_943327245.2. Taxonomy (GTDB): domain Bacteria; phylum Bacteroidota; class Bacteroidia; order Chitinophagales; family Chitinophagaceae; genus Sediminibacterium. The sequence goes on from CALPWK020000042.1 coordinate 9,324, forward strand.
CTTTCTTTTACTTCCTTAAACTTGGTTTCTAAAGTAACTAAAACATCCACTTTAGGAATTCCAGTTTTCTCAGAGATTTGATTGATGAGATCAGATTTTCTCATGAAGTTGATTTTTTGGGTTCAGTATTAAAAATAAATTAAATTTTTCCTAAATGCAACTATATTCCTATAATTTTTTTCATTTTTGACCATAATTTAAGCATTATATACATTTTAATTATTAATATATTAAAATATTTAAATACATAAACTCCATTTTTCTAGAAAATTTCTATACTAATTAGTAGTTTTTAGATCATTTTTGCATTTACATGTCTATGCCTTTTACAAAAGCCCTATTAAATTGGGACCTTAATGATAATAATCGTCCAATGCCTTGGAAAGGGGAGAAGGAGCCTTATAAAATATGGTTAAGTGAGATTATTCTCCAACAAACCAGGGTGGAACAGGGCTGGCCTTATTATGAACGTTTTATTAAAACCTATCCAACAATTTTTGATTTAGCAAAAGCCAAGGATGAAAAAGTATTCAAACTTTGGGAAGGCTTAGGCTATTATAATAGATGCAGAAATTTATTGTATACTGCAAGGCATATTGTAAAGGAATTTGCTGGTATTTTCCCCAACACTTACGAGTCATTATTGGTATTAAAAGGAATTGGACCATATACAGCTGCAGCTATTGCTTCCTTTGCATATAACCTGCCACATGCAGTGGTTGATGGTAATGTGTTTAGAGTATTTGCAAGATATTATGGACTTGCTACACCAACCGATACCAAAGAAGGCCTTGTTTTATTTAACCAAGTAGCCTTAGAAAATTTATCTAAAACAGCAGCAGGTAATTATAATCAAGCATTGATGGATTTTGGCGCTACTGTTTGTAAACCTATGGCTCCATTATGTTCTAGCTGTGTGATGCAGAAAAAATGTGTTGCTTTTTCAATAAATAAAGTGAATCAGTTACCGGTAAAATCTAAGTCAATTCAAAAAAAGAATAGATACTTTGATTTTTATTGTTTTCAATTTAAGGATAGCTGGTTAATTCAAAAAAGAGGACCAGGAGATATATGGGAAGGGTTAAATCAATTTTATCTGGTTGAGCAAGACAAGTTGCAAACTAGTAAAGAAACGAATATCGAACACTTGATTAAAGTTCAATTAGGTATTCAGGACAAGTATCTTTTAGCCGGGCCTCAAATCATATTTGCACCCTATAAGCAACAGCTAACGCATCAAACAATACAAGCAAAATTCATCATTGTTCCTTTAAAAAAACTACCTCCCGTTTTAGTTAACGAGTTGTGGCTCAATAAAAAGCAAATTAAGGCATTGGCCTTCCCGAAAATCATAAATGAGTTCTTACAACAAGACTTTCTAAAAAAATGCTAACTTTCCATAAATAAAATCAATCCAACTTGGAAGCTCACTCGTGTATGTTCAATTTTTTAAGCAGTTCTTATTTTGATGTTGCAAAAGTACAACAGGACTCAGGTTTATTGCTTTTGATGATAGTGCTTTTGTTTTTATCATTCGTGATTGCCGGATCAGAAGTCGCATTTTTCTCTTTATCCTTTAAAGATTTACAAGTGCTTAAAACTAAAAAATTTAAGCCATTAAGAAGAATAGTAGATTTATTAGAAGAGCCTAAAAAGTTGTTAACTTCTATGTTGATTGCCAATAGCTTTATAAATATTTGTATTATTTTAATTGCCAACATTTTAATAGACCACGCTTTTATTTTTGAGCAAATACCAATACCTGGAATTGAATTTATAATTAAAGTGGTTGCAGTAACTTTATTGCTTTTGTTTGTTGGAGAGATTGTGCCAAAGGTGATGGCAACTCAAAATAATATTCGATTTGCACAAGACTTTGGTTTAATTATTCAAGCAGTTTATTTTATTTTTTCTAGACCTAGCAGTTTAATGGTCAAGTATACTGACATTATTGAAAACAAACTGTCTCAAAAAAATAAAGGAAGTTCATATAGTATTGAAGAATTAGATCATGCCATTGAATTAACAACTTCGCCTCATCATCAAGATAGCGAAAAGAAAATTTTGAAAGGGATTGTCAAATTTGGGAATATCACAGTAAAGCAAATCATGAAAACAAGGCTGGAGGTTTTTGGAGTTGAAGCGTCTATTAGTTTTAATGATTTAATGAATAATATTAAAGAGTATAACTATAGCCGTTTCCCAGTGTATAAGGAAGACCTAGATACAGTGGTTGGCATGATTCATACCAAAGACGTGCTGCCTCATTTACAGGAGCCTAATGGATTTAATTGGAACAGTTTAATACGCCCTGCTTTTTTCGTACATGAACAAAAAATGATTGAAGATTTATTGAAAGAATTTCAAGCAAAAAGAATCCATTTTGCTATTGTAGTGGATGAGTTTGGGGGTACAAGTGGTATTATTTCATTAGAGGATATTTTAGAAGAAATTGTTGGTGATATTAAGGATGAGTTTGATGAAGAAGAAGCCACTATAAGAAAAATTGACGACTATCATTTCATAGTGGAAGGCAAAACGGCAATTATTGATTTGTGTAACTTTATAGAACTTCCCTCTTATTTTTTCGATACTGTAAAAGGGGAAAGTGACACCGTGGCTGGTTTGTTTTTAGAATTAGCTGGCGCATTCCCTGTAGTGCAACAAGTAATCAAATACAAACAATTTAGTTTTACAGTATTAGAGATTCAAAAAAACAGGATCCATAAAATCCAACTAATTATTACACCGGTTAATACCAATAGTTCAGATGCGAATATTGCTTAATACAATTACTTTTATTTTATTGGTTTTGGCAATTGCATGTAATTCGCCTTTTGTGCAAAAGCAGGAAGGATATCAAAATACGGAGTTTCCTAAAAAGAGCTATACCATTTTTAATAAGCCTAACTATCCGTATACTTTTGAGTTTCCTGTGTATGCTCAAATTGACGACCAGGTTACCTATTTAGGTACAGACAAGAAAAAAGATGCATGGTTAAATATGCGTTTTCCCAATTACGGGGCTACTTTATATATAAGTTATAATAAGATTTCTAAACCTAGTATGATTGACACATTGGTGCGAGATGCCTATACATTCGCTAATAACCATAATAGTAAAGCTTCTTTTATAGAAGACTCTTCTTTTAACAATCCTTATGGAGTTAGAGGCGTTTTTTTTCATATAGGAGGAAACGTAGCCACTAGCTATCAGTTCTTCGTGACCGACTCTAGTAGACATTTCTTTAGAGGGGCACTTTATTTCGACACTACCCCCAATGAGGACTCCTTGGCTCCTGTGAATGCTTTTTTGTTTAAAGACATACAGCACTTAGTGAATAGTTTTCGTTGGAAATAAAACTATCTTTGCTAAATAATTTAATTTATGATTGCTATTGATAACGTTTTGGTAAGCGACCAAGTGATTGAGGAACAGTTTGTTTGCGACTTAACTAAATGCAAAGGTGGATGTTGCGAGGACGGTGATGCGGGTGCTCCACTAGAGAATCAGGAAAAAGAGTATGTAAAAGAGTTTTATTCCATTGTGGAGCCTTATATGACCAAAGAGGGTATTAAAGAAGTTAAGCAAGTTGGACAATTTTTATATGACCGTGAATTTGGCTGGGTGACACCTACTATTGAAGGCAAAATTTGTGCTTATGGTTATCACGACAAAGAAGGTATCATAAAATGTGCTTTTGAACAAGCCTATAATGACGGTAAAATTCCTTGGAAAAAACCCATTAGTTGTCATTTATTCCCCATACGATTGTCTAAAAGCAAGGCAGACCCAGACATTGAATACATGAACTACGAACCTAGAGAGGATTTGTGTAAGGCGGCGTGTTCATTAGGAGTAAAATTAAAAGTGCCAGCTTATCAATTTTTAAAGGAGTCCATTATTCGTAAATACGGTGAGCAATTCTATGAAGCCCTAGACGCAACGGCAAAACATCTTAAAGAGAAATAATTAAAAATTAATATTTAGTTTTGACCTAATGGAAAGCATCTACTCAGCATCATTTAACGAAAAAAGTACCGCTAAGGCTATTGATTTACAACATCGACAAAAAATCAATTTCAACATTAGTAAGTATAATGCTGTGGTTCCTAAGGGTAAAATGCAGTTCACTAATTTGCCTCGTGTAAAAGAATTAGCTAAGAATAAAAAATGGGAAGCCATTGAGCATTTAGATTTATACCTGACCCAATTTGAAGATCAAATTACCAAAAGGGGGGCTAAGGTCTTTTGGGCCGAGGATAGCGAACAAGCATTAAATTTTATTGGAGCTATATGTAAGGAGAAGTCATGCAAGTCTATAGTGAAGAGTAAGAGCATGGTGACTGAAGAAATCCATTTGAATACCTATCTTGAATCGATAGGAGTAGAAAGTGTAGAAACAGACTTAGGAGAATACATTCAACAAATGGATGGCGAAGCGCCTTATCATATTGTTACACCCGCCATGCATAAAAGCAAAGAAGACGTTGCTAGGTTATTTGCAGAACACTTAGGCACTGATATTAATTTAACTCCTGAAGAATTAACATTGGTTGCAAGAAAAAATTTAAGAGAAAAATATACGCAAGCTGAAATAGGAGTTACTGGAGCCAATTTTATTTTATCAGATATTGGAGGTATTGCATTAACGGAGAACGAAGGAAACGCCAGGCTTTCAGCGGCGTGGCCTAAAACGCATATCGTGATAGTTGGTATTGAAAAGGTAATTCCTTCTATGACCGACTTAGGTTTGTTTTGGCCCTTGTTGGCTACATTTGGAACAGGTCAACAAGTAACAGTTTACAATAGTATAATTACAGGTCCTAAGCAAGTTGGTGAATCAGATGGCCCAGAAGAAATGTATGTAATACTACTTGATAATGGTCGAACGGAACTATTGGCAAATGCTAAAAGTAGGGAAGCGCTTTATTGTATTAGGTGTGGCGCTTGCTTAAATGCATGCCCTGTTTATAAAAACATTGGAGGTCATGCTTACGATACCACTTATAGTGGCCCTATTGGGAGTGTTATTACGCCTCATTTAAGAGGGATGCACGACTATCATCATTTAAGTGATGCGTCTAGTTTGTGTGGTAATTGTACCGAGGTTTGTCCTGTAAAAATCAACCTTCACGAATTATTATTAGAGAATAGAAGGGAGGCAGTTGTTTCAGGGGAAAGTACTTATGCAGAAAAATTTGCTTGGAAAATGTGGAAGCAAGCTTCTCTAAGCAGAATGATAATGAACCAAGGCAATGCTACTATTAAGAATTGGGTTATCAATAAAATGTTCAAGGGTTGGAGTAATCAAAGAGCTCCTTTGGAGTTCCCTAAAAAAACATTCAACCAATTATACAGGGAATCTCAAATTAGAAAGTAAGAATTGTCTCAATTTATTAAAGCTCCTTACATACCATCTGCATCTGCAACTTCCACAACAGGATCCTTTTGTTTCTTCAGGCTATAGTTTACCAAGTAGACACCAACAAGTGTACATACCGTTCCGACAATACTATTCCAAGTCATGTCTTCCTTTAAAAGTAAAGAGCCTACCCATATTGCAACAATAGGATTGATATAAGCATATAAAGAAGCAATAGCCGGCTGCAAATGTTTCATAGTGTATATGAAGGAAATGAATGCGAATACAGAGCCCCCGATAACCATATAAACAATCA
>CALPWK020000043.1 GCA_943327245.2 Comamonas sp. lk
GGAATAATATGTGCTGCATCTTTACTACCTACTTCACTAAATACTTTTGCAAATTTTGAAATTTTTTCGATATAGCCACATTTCTCGGAATGTGGAATTTCAATAGAACCATCACTCACTTCAATCATATTGATATTATAGTCCTTACACATTGCGATATAATCATCAAATTGATTTCTAATTACAAATGCCTCAAATAAGGTACCTCCAAAATAAACTGGAATATTATGTTTTTGATATAATTCAATTTTTGATCTCAAATTTGGAGTAACAAAAGAGGTACCAAATCCCAACTTAATAATATCTGTATGTGGTGCTCCTATACTTAAAAAATTTTCTGCTTCACCAAGACTTAACCCTTTGTCCATTATCATGGTTAAACCATTTGTTCTAGGCTGACTTGTTCTTTCTGGAATTTGAGTAAGATTAAAATTCATATATTATAAAGTATTTATGCAAAGTTAATTCAAAATCATCAAGATCGTTTTCTCTTCTTGTCCTTTTTGTACTGACTGAGCAAACTCATAACCTTACTGTCTTGAACAACTTCAGGATAAAATTTAACAAATTTGTTCAACCACTTTGAAGATTTTGACAATGCCATCTCCAGTTGAAGTAATCCTTCATTGGTTTTATGCATCATAAATAATATGGCACTACGATAATAGATAAAAATCGTTCTTCCCAACGTTGACATATAGGCTAATTCGGTTTGCGCTAATGCTGCGTCTAATTGGCCATTAGCAACAAGGCATCTAATAAGATATTCCCAGCCACCAATTAATTTTGGTTTATTTTTTACTACCGTTCCAAAAAACTGAGCAGCTTCTTTGAATTGTCCCAAATTCATATAACACTCTCCTGTTAAAATATAATACTCATTAATGTGCTTATGTATTCTTAATGAATGCTCTAATTGTTTAATGGCTAAATCCCATTGTCCTTCTTGCATATAAGTACTTGCAATTTTTTGATACAATCTACTGTCGTCAGGATTTAAGTGAACTGCTTTTTTATAATGAAACCTTGCTTGTGCAAAATTTTTCATTCTGTGATAGCAATGACCTATCGCCTCATAGATAACATCTTCGGGCCTTGACAGCTCTAATACTTTTTCTAATGCTTCTATGGCTTCTCTGTATTTTCTTATACGCAAATAAGCATCCCCCATATTACGATACGCGTAATCAAACTTTTCGTCAATAACAATGGCGTATTGATACGCATCTATTGCTTTCTCATATAATTTAAGCCCCTGAAAAGAAGCAGCCAAATTAAACCATGCAAGTGCATTATAAGGTTGTTCGTTAATTATTTTTTCATGTAGCCTTATACTTTCTTCATTACGTCCAGTAAAATCTGTCCAAAAACAAATTTTATACAATGCTTCTTCATTCATTGGATCTTCTTCCAGAATTAATTGCAAGCAATCAAATACCTTATCGAAAGCTTCATGATCATCATATACGTCAGCTAATTCAAATAATACTTCTGTTCTTTCTGGACCTTCAAATAAATGTAATGCCTCTTGTAATAAAACAATTGCTTTTTCAGGTTGATCTAAAGCTAGGTAGGCATCTGTTTTTAAAATAAACAAATTCATATCCTTATGGTCGTACAAAGCTGCCGTGTTCAATAAATTCAACGCGTCTCTATATTTACGTGTTGCTAGTAATAAATCCGCCTTTTTAATCATCAAGGAGGCAGAATGAGGGTATTGATCCAACGCCATGTTAGCTGCTTCTATGGCCTCGTTTAACTCGTCCTTTTCGTCCAAGTGTTCTATGATTTTTTCAAAGTCATCCTCTTCTATATATGCGTTTGCCCTGCCATTTTTTAAGTTTTGGTAGCGTTGTAAGAGATCCTGAATGTCCCCTCCTTCTTCGTCGCGATGTGGTTCAAACATGGTATTATAGGTTAAATTAACTATAAAATACTGATTTTCAATATATTATATATTTAATATTGCAACTAGTAACTATAATAAATGTACATACTTGGTCTTAATTCTCCCTATTTTATTCTGCACATTACCTTAAGAATTCGTTAAAAATTTTATTGCAAGTATTATATTATAATTATTATCTTCGTCTTAATCATGCGTACCATTAAGTCCATACTATTAATTTTAAGTTTTGCACTAGCTATTTCAACTAGCTTACAAGCGAGTACTTTTTCAATAGGTAAGACTGAATCTAAAAAGTTGACTGATAAATATACACTTAGAAATTTAAGTGCATTAACACATAAAACTAGTACTTTCTATACTTTAAAGTCTAGTTTAGAATTCAAGGGTATGACTTCTTATTCAAATATGAATATTAATGCTGCTAACTATTTGAAGTATAACAAAGGAAATATCTCTTATGTTATTCCTTATCGATTCAAAGTAGTATTGCCGAGATTCAAGACACCTACTGTCGTTCAACCTTAATCTATTATTTGATAAAGTGATTTATTCACTTCAAATTGACTCAATGTAATTGGGCTTAAATCGATATGTTCTAATTGGTACTTGATAATATTGCCATTATTTGAAGTAATCGTATAAGACATCACCAAGCCTGGAATGTCTTTGAAAGCAGTTTCGAAATTTGGTACAGTTGGTATGATTTCGGTGGTGTAAACAATGTCATAAACAGAACTATCACTCCATTGAACTTGAATTCTCTTACAAAGATATCCTTGAATTATAATAGCCGAGTCAACAGCTAAAGGCTTCATGGCTATAAGTGTTGGTAAATTGGAAGGTGGATATTTTACGGTTTGAAAAAATTTGGTCTCCCCGATTTCTTTTAAAATTACAGCAGTGTCTTCTTGTTGATTAAATATGAGTGTTTGACTTAAATGCGCAGTGGTTAATACCGTTTTACATTGATTGCCTTTTATGAAAACGGCTTTATCCCCTAATGGGATCCATACCCCAGCTTGTTGCTGTTGAATACTAAAATGTAACCTGCACTCTCCCACTTCTTTGGTTTGACCATTTAATGCCAAGACAAAGAAAAGACTCACAATTATGGGGGTAATTTTGAACTTCATATGATACAAATAACAAAGACCTAGTTTGATTACTAGGTCTTTGTTGGAAAATTATTTTTTAGTTTTATCCTTAAGGACTTGTACTTTTTTCTGAGCGTCTACCATTTGCTCATACTTACTTTGCCAGTTACTTTTTTTCTTAGGGGTCTTACGCTTCAATTGGATTTGAGCTAAAATATTATCATGATTAATAATAAATTTTTGAATCACAAATTGTAATAATAATGTTACAATATTCGAAACAGTATAATACCAAGTTAATGCAGACGGTAAGCTGTTGAAAATGAACAACAACATGAAAGGGAAAATGTATGGCATGTATTTCAAAGCCGGATTGTCCTGAGTTGGAGTCATTGACATATTATAAACAGACATTATTAAACTAGTAATAACGGCAGTTAAAGTAAACAAACTAATGTGATTACCAAAACCCATTGGCACTGTAAATGGCAATGTTGCAATGATATCATAGCTAGACAAGTCTTTACTCCATAGGAAAGCTTGACCTCTTAATGAGATATTAGAATTGAAGAAGCTATACAATGCGAAGAAAATAGGGATCTGTAATAATGCAGGGATACAACCTCCTAGAGGGTTTACTCCTGCTTCTCTAAACAACTTCATTTGCTCCATTGCAAAACCTTGCTGATCGTCGCCTAACTTCTTTTTAATTTCATCTAATTCGGGCTTTAATACTTTCATCTTAGCACTACTCAAATAACTAGAATAAGTTAATGGAGAAGTTACCACACGAATAAAGATGGTTAATAACAATACAACCCATCCAAAATTAGAAACAAAACCTGCAAAGAAATCAAAAACAGGTCTAATGATATATTTATTAATAGGGCGAACAAAAGAATATAAGTCTCTACCTAAATTCACGATTTTATCCATTTCAGGAGCTTGTGATTTAAGTATTTTCATGTCATTAGGACCATAGTAAAGAGCCAAGGAAACATTTGCTTTATTACCTGACACTTTTGTTTGTAGTTGAGACTGTAAAGCAGCTAAACTATTGCTACTGTCAATCCTTCTTTGCCAATCTATCTTACCACTACTAAAACCGTCTTTAGCAATTATAGTTGTTGTAAAAAATTGTTGTACTAAACCCACCCATTGAATTGGTTTTTCAAAAGTTTTTGTAGTCTTACTTGAAATGTAATCAAACTCACTCCCTTCAGAATAACAAATATTAGACATCTGACGCTCATAGTTTAAAGAACGCTCTTGTTTGAAAGCATGTGCTTCCCACAAAAAATTCAACTGATGATTTGTTAATAAATTATCTGCGCCGTCCAATACAATATTCCAATCAATATTGTATTTATTAGGCGCTAACGAGAATTGATGACGAATAGTACTTCCTGTTGGAGTGGTATAAGCAAACTCTACTTTTTGAACTCCATTTTCTGTTGGTAATACATTGACAACTGGGAACAATACTTGATTGATTTGCGCAGTTTGATTGTTTCCGATATTTACTGGATAGTTCAAAGAACTACTATCTCCTAATTGCACTAATTGTTTTGTAGAATTACTATAGTTTTTTAAAGTAACGCCAACAACTTGACCACCTTTATTACTTAATTTAACTTTTACTACTTCATTCTCTAATACAATGAATTGTTCTTTAACAGTATCCATTAGAACGTTGTCACTTACATTAGCCTTAGTAGCACTATCCAAAGTAGCCTCTTTCAATGCAGCTGCTTTTTGAGCAGTTGATTTGACCATTGCTACCGAATCTTCAAAATGCTTTTTATAAGTCTCTAATTCGCCTTGCTGCTTGTTGGTAAACCAAAAATAGCTAAAGAACAAACCTGCTAATAACACAAAGCCTATGATCGTATTCTTGTCCGTATTCATTTATAATTATTTGAGGATCAAAGGTACATGATTTATTGAACCAAATTATGCCTTTAAGGCAGCTTGCTTCTTAGCCGCCGCTATAAAATGCACAAATATTGGTGCAGGGGCTTCCACCGTACTCTTTAATTCAGGATGATACTGTACACCAATGAAAAAAGGATGATCAGGAAGCTCCACAATTTCGACTAAACCCGTTTCTGGATTCACTCCGCTGTTTACCATTCCCTTCTCCTGAAATTGAGCTAAATATTCGTTATTAAACTCATAACGATGACGATGACGTTCGTTAATGTGCGTGGTTCCATAAATCTGGTACGCTAAACTGTCTTTATTAATTTCACATGGATAAGAACCTAAACGCATAGTACCCCCCATCATCTTAATTCTTTTTTGCTCCTCCATCATGTTGATAACAGGATAAGCAGCATTAGGATCCATTTCTACAGAATGAGCTCCTTTTAAACCAATTACATTTCTTGCAAATTCAATAACTGCCATTTGCATACCTAAGCAAATGCCAAAAAATGGTAATTTATTTTCACGTGCATACTGCACTGCAATAATTTTTCCTTCAATTCCTCTATTACCAAACCCTGGTGCTACTAATAACCCATCCAACCCGTCTAATTTTTCATTTACATTTTCTGCCGTAATATTCTCACTATGCACGTTTACTACATTCACTTTAACTTCGTTCATTGCTCCTGCGTGTATAAAGCTTTCTAGTATTGACTTATAAGCGTCTTGCAGTTCAATATATTTTCCAATTAGTCCAATATTTACTACCCCTTTTGGATGCTTCAATTTATCTAAGAAACCTTTCCATTTAGTTAGTTCTGGCTCTTTATAAGTTTGGATATTTAATTTTTTCATCGCAATTAAATCCAACTTTTCTTGAAGCATTAATAATGGAACTTCGTAAATAGTACTTGCGTCAGCTGCTTCAATTACTGCGTCTTGTTTTACATTACAGAACAACGCAATTTTACGTTTAATTTCATCATTCAATGGCTCTTCTGTTCTACAAACAATCACATCGGGATGAACTCCTGTTTCACTTAACATTCTTACACTATGCTGTGTAGGTTTTGTTTTTAATTCTTTAGCCGCTTTTAAATAAGGGATCAAAGTAAGGTGCACCACCATAACGTCTTCGGATGGTAATTCCCATTGTATTTGTCTTACGGCTTCTACAAATGGCAAACTTTCAATATCTCCAACCGTTCCGCCTATTTCAGTAATAACAACATCATATTTATTGTCTTGTCCTAGTAACATCATTCGACGCTTAATTTCGTCGGTAATATGAGGTACAACCTGCACTGTTTTGCCTAAAAATTCACCTGCTCTTTCCTTATTGATCACGGTTTGATAAATACGTCCTGTAGTAACATTGTTTGCCTGAGAGGTAGGTGTATTCAAAAAACGCTCATAGTGACCTAAATCCAAGTCGGTTTCTGCACCGTCTTCTGTTACATAACACTCCCCATGCTCATACGGGTTCAAAGTACCTGGGTCGACGTTAATATAGGGGTCAAATTTTTGTATAGTGGCAGTGATACCTCTTGCTTGCAATAACTTAGCTAAAGAAGCTGCAATAATACCTTTACCTAGACTACTTGTCACTCCACCGGTTACAAAAATATACTTTGCCATAAAATTAAATTCGTCTAATATTGAAAAAGCAATCCCAATCATAGTTGCCTACGAGGATTACCCTTTCAAAGGGTTTGGTTAATCGACCTATCTATTGTTGGGAAAAATTCTTAGAGGTCGTACAAAACTACGCCAAAAAAAGCCCCCTACAAAATTGATAGAAGGCTTCGAACAAAAAATGTTTATAACTGTTATTTAAAAGTGAACATCTTAAAATAAAATCAATAAAATAGTATGAAAAAATCAATTTCGGTCCTTTTTGCAGTCATTTTAACAGCAAGTTTAATAAGCTGGCAATGGGACAAAACACAACATGCAAAGGTAAATAAGGCAGAAGTCATTGAATGTCTAAATATGGAGACCCTTCAAGCCTACAAGCTAGAAGCATCTCAGACAGCTTTCGCTGCAATGCACCCAGCCCCATTGGTAGTAAATCCTGAAAACCTTTTAGGCAAAATGACCGGTTTTGAAGCAGCTGACGGAAAAGAAGCACATGCCTATTTTATTCCTGCAAAAAAGAAATCAAATAAATGGTTAATTGTTATTCAAGAATGGTGGGGATTGAACGATCATATTAAATTGGAATCAGATAAATACTACACCGCATTAGGAGATGTAAACGTGATGGCTGTTGACATGTATGATGGAAAAATAGCAGCGACACCCGACAGTGCAATGAAATTAATGCGTGGTGCTGACATGGCTAGAATGACAGCTATTATTCAAGGCGCTATTAAACATGCAGGACCAGATGCTGGAATTTATAGTGTAGGCTGGTGTTTTGGTGGAATGTGGAGTTTACAAACAGCTATATTAGCAGGGCCTCAAGCAAAAGGAACGGTAATGTATTATGGTCGTCCAGAAAACAATATGGAAAAATTAAAGTCCATAAAATGTGACATCATTGGATTCTTTGGTAATCAAGACCAGTCCCCTTCTCCATCCATGGTAAACGAGTTTGAGAAGAATATGAAAGAAGCAGGTAAAAACTTAAATGTTAATAGATATGAAGCAAATCATGGCTTTGCAAATCCAAGCAATCCAAGTTTCAACCCTACTGCAACGGCAGATGCTTTCGCGAAATCTATTGCATTCTTAAAAGCACATTAATTTAATTAACACTTAATTAAGTAAAGCGCCCAATAAAATAGCTTCCATTCGCGGGAACTATTTTATTGGGCTTCTTTATGTATATATTAATACCCCTTTGCGGGAACTAAATAATTCACAACATAGTCTTTCACCCCTTCTTCTAAAGAAGTGAATGGTGCAGTGTACCCTGCAATACGTAGCTTATTCATATTAGCTTCCGTAAAATATTGATACTTGTCTCTTATATCAATTGGCATATCAATAAATTCAATATTAGGCGAAAGTCCTTGTGCGATAAAAGTATTCGCAGCTAAGTCATAAAAACTTCTAGCTTTTCCAGTACCTAAATTATATAAACCGTTATTTTTTTCATCCCATGTGGAAGACAACATTTGTTGCAACATCCAATGAATCACTTTCACTAAATCTTTTACATAAATAAAATCACGTAGTTGTTCTCCGTCTTTGAATCCGGCTTTATGACTTCTAAATAATTTCACAATACCTGTTTCTTTAATTTGATTGAAGGCATGAAAAATAACACTTGCCATACGCCCCTTGTGTGTTTCATTAGGACCATACACATTAAAGAATTTCAAACCTGTCCAAACTGGAGGATGTGTAGTTTGTGCAATAGCCCATTTGTCAAATTCATTTTTACTAATACCATAAGGATTCAATGGAACTAATTGATCTAATATGTCGTGATTGTCATTGTACCCATGTGCTCCGTCTCCATAAGTGGCAGCGGAAGATGCATAGATAAATGGAATTTGTTTTTCCGTAGCATAATTCCACAACGCTTTAGAATACTCCACATTCAATTCTTCATGAATCGCATAATTAAATTCGGTAGTATCTGTTCTTGCGCCTAAATGTATAATTGTGTCAATTGTAAAGTCTAATAAAGGTAGTTGAGAAATAAAAGCTTGACGCTCTATGACTTTTATAAATTTTTTATGCTCCCAGTTATTTCGTTTTGATTCTACGCCAAAGTCATCAACTAAAATTAATTGATCCCATCCTTGTTCATTTAAGTATTGAACAAAAACAGATCCAATAAAACCGGCAGTGCCAGTTACCACTATAGTAGGTTGTTTTGACATGAGCTTCAATTATAATTTTTTCTCGATAGCTGTATCGTAGTCATTTTTCCAACTCGCAATACTACCCCAATTTTCTGTGTCCACAACTATATCGCCAGCAGTTACTGTGCCAATTGTTGTAGCTTGAATACCGTGTTTTGTTGCCAAAGTTGTAATAGCTGCAAGTTCAGTAGCATCGCAAGAAACAACAACTCTGCTTTGTGCTTCACCAATCCAATAAGCGTCTTTTCTTAAATCGCTATTATTTGAACTAACGTCAAATCCTTTGTTATTAAAGAATGCAGACTCCAATAAAGTAATTATTAATCCACCTTCACTAATATCATGAGCCGATTTTACTTTTCTTTCCTTTATTAATTCAGCAACTAATTGTTGTAAATTATATTCTTCTTCTAAATCAAAATAAGGCGCTTGAGAAAATTCCACCCCTTTGATTTTATTTAAATATTCAGAAGATCCTATGTCATTTCTTTGTGTACCCAATAATACAATAGTATCTCCTTCTTTTTTGAAATCTAATGTCATTCTGTTTTTCATGTCTTCCACTATTCCAACCATACCAATGGTTGGTGTTGGAAATACAGGACCATCTGGATTTTGATTATAGAAACTTACATTACCCCCTGTTACTGGAGTGTTGAATTTTCTACAAGCCGCACCCATTCCTTCTACAGATTTCACAAACTGATAATATACTTCAGGGTCATAAGGATTACCAAAATTCAAACAGTTAGTAACTCCTATTGGCTCTCCACCACTACAAACAATATTTCTTGCAGCTTCTGCAACTGCAATCATAGCACCCTTTTCAGGATTTGCATAAACATATTTACTATTACAATCTACGGTCATTGCTAATGCCTTACCAGTCCCTTTTGCAATTACAATAGCCGCGTCACTAGGCGCATTGGTTGACGTATTTGCAGCACCTACCATGCTATCATATTGTGTGTATACCCAACGCTTAGATGCAATATTTGGTAATTGTACTAATTCTTTAACAGTAGCTTTTAAGTCATTCGTGTCTGCTATAGCATTCATATCAAAAGCATTCACTTTAGCTAAATACGCAGGCTCTTTGTATTCTCTAGTATAAACCGGAGCTCCGCCACCTAAAACTAATTCGTAAGCTGGCAAAGAAGCTTCTAATTCACCATGCATATAAAAATTTAATAAACCATCGTCTGTTACTTCTCCAATATTGCTACATGATAAATCCCATTTCTCAAAAACAGCTAATACTTCCGCTTCTTTTCCTTTTTGAACGCAAATCAACATACGCTCTTGGCTCTCACTTAATAGTAATTCCCAAGCTTTCATATTTTGTTGACGCGTAGGTACTTTATCTAAATCGATACGCATACCTACTCCACCTTTTGCACTCATCTCTGCTGTAGAACAAATTATTCCTGCAGCACCCATGTCCTGCATGCCCACTATTCCACCTGTTTCAATAACTTCTAAACAAGCTTCTAATAATTTCTTTTCTTGGAATGGATCACCCACTTGAACTGCTGGTAATTCTTCTACACTATCCGCTGTGATTTCGGCAGACGCAAAACTTGCACCACCAATTCCATCCTTACCTGTTGCACTACCCACAAAGAAAATAGGATTCCCTTTGCCTTCTGCAGTAGCACTCACTGTTTTGCCAGCTTTAACTATACCCACACTCATCGCGTTAACCAATGGGTTTGTATGATAACAATCTTCAAAATATAGTTCACCTCCAACTGTTGGAACACCAAAACAGTTTCCATAATGACCAATTCCATGAACCACTCCAGCTAATAATCTTTTAGTTTTATTATCATCCAATTTTCCAAAACGTAAACTATTCAAAGAAGCAATAGGACGCGCGCCCATGGTAAAAATATCTCTTTGTATACCGCCTACACCAGTTGCAGCACCTTGAAATGGCTCCAACGCACTCGGGTGATTATGACTTTCAATTTTAAATACCACACCATAATTATTTCCAATATCCATTAATCCTGCATTTTCTTCTCCTGCAGCAACCAACATTCTACCACCATCACGTGGCAAAGTCTTCAACCATTTAATGGAGTTTTTATAACTACAATGCTCACTCCACATGCCACTAAACGCACATAGTTCAGTGAAATTTGGAGTACGTCCAAGTTTAACTTTAATACTTTCAAATTCTGCTTCCGTTAACCTTAATTGTTCTGCTGTTTTTACAGTGATTTCCATTTGAATTGACTTATACTTTAATAGATGTTGCGAAGGTACAAAATGGGCAGGTATAGATTGTTGCGAATTACCAACATAAAAATGAGTAGAATGTGTATCCTTTTTTCATTTTGCTAAATATCGTTAGTGAGTCAAAAAAACAAATCCATTGAAAATCAATGTTTTATATTTTTATATTTTATTATACTTTTTTATAATGTTTATATTTTCAAATAAAATATTAATTATTATATAATTAATTATAGATTTTTTTATTTTTCTTCCCTATTTTCGTCTCTGAAACGGATATTATAGGTCAATTATAAATATATCTTATTTTTTTAATATTAAATTCTCGCTTATGTCTGCATCAAAATTAGAGTACATCTGGTTAGACGGTTATCAACCAACTCAATCTTTAAGAAGTAAAACAAAAATTGAAAGAAACTTTAGTGGAAAATTAGAAGACTGTGATATGTGGAGTTTTGATGGTTCTTCTACAGAACAAGCTCTTGGAGGTTCTTCAGACTGTTTATTAAAACCAGTTTTTATTTGCAAAGACCCTCAGCGTAAAAATGCATACTTAGTAATGTGTGAAGTTTTAAATGCAAATGGAACTGCTCACGTTTCAAACGGAAGAGCCACCATTATGGATGACGATAATGATTTCTGGTTTGGATTTGAACAAGAATATTTCTTATGGAATCCTGCAACTAATAAACCATTAGGTTTCCCAGAAGGCGGATACCCTGGCCCACAAGGACCATACTACTGCTCAGTTGGCGCAAACAATGCTTATGGAAGAAATATAGTAGAAGAACATTTAGACGTTTGCTTGGAAGCAGGTTTAAATGTAGAAGGAATTAATGCAGAAGTAGCAGCAGGACAATGGGAATTTCAAATATTTTCAAAAGGTGCTAAAGAAGCTGGAGATCAAATTTGGGTAGCAAGATATTTATTAGAGCGTATTGGAGAGGAACATGGTGTAGCTATTAACTGGCATTGTAAACCATTAGGTACATTAGACTGGAACGGTTCAGGCATGCACGCTAATTTCTCTAATACTACCTTAAGAACTTGTGGTGAAAGAGCTACTTACGAAATAATTTGTGAGGCATTCCGTCCATTTGTAAAAGAACATATTGAAGTATACGGAGCAGACAACCATTTAAGACTAACTGGTAAACACGAAACAGCTTCTATTCATGACTTCTCATTTGGAGTGTCTGACAGAGGTGCAAGTATCCGTATTCCAATTGGAGCAGTGGAGAAAGGCTGGAAAGGATGGTTAGAAGATCGTCGTCCAAATTCTGCAGCAGACCCTTATAAAGTAGCTGCAAGAATCATAACCACTGTAAAAACAGCAAAAGTTTAGTTGATCAATTTTAACGTAAGTGGTTCATAAATATAGTTTTAAATTGTAATCCCCCTTAATTGGGGGATTTTTTGTTAATTAATGATTCCTTTATTCGGCAAGGACTCGAAAAATGAGCTTAATTTTGTTATAATTAATAAATAATAAATTATTATATATGTCATTAAGAAAAGAAGCGGTTAATTATGTAAGTCATAATAAACCAACATCACCCAATGTAGCTGGTGCTAAAATCACAGGTATTTTTGGAGAAAGCGTTTTTACTATGAAAACTGCAAGAGAGTATTTGAGTGATGAAGCGTATAAGAGTTTATTAAATAGTAATAAAGGTTCAAAAAAAATTGACCGCGCAGTTGCAAATCAAATTGCAACCGGTATTCGTGCATGGGCTCAAAATAAAGGCGTAACACACTTTACGCATTGGTTCCAACCATTGAGTGGAGCTACTGCTGAAAAGCATGATTCATTTTTTACTTTAAAAGCAGACGGAACCGCAATCGAAGAATTTGATGGCGCTGCATTAATTCAACAAGAACCAGATGCATCTTCCTTCCCGAATGGCGGACTAAGAGCCACTTTTGAAGCAAGAGGCTATTCGGCATGGGACCCTTCATCACCAGCCTTTATTATTGAAATAGGGAACGGAAAAACTTTATGTATACCTACCATTTTTATTGCATACACTGGAGAGTCTTTAGACTACAAAGCACCTTTAATGAAAGCAGTAGAAGCGGTGAACAAAGCTGCTGTAACAGTTTGTAACTATTTTGATAAAAATATATCCAAGGTAACACCTACCCTAGGTTGGGAGCAAGAATATTTTGTAATCGACGAAGCTTTGGTAAATGCACGTCCCGATTTAATTCAATGTGGCCGTACTGTATTTGGATCGGCACCTGCAAAAGGACAACAATTGGAAGATCATTATTTTGGATCAATTCCTGAAAGAATTTATGCTTTCATGCGTGATTACGAAAATGAATCTTACAAATTGGGTATTCCATTAAGAACAAGACATAACGAGGTAGCACCTGCACAATTCGAGTGTGCGCCTATTTTTGAAGAATGTAATATTGCGGTTGATCATAATATCCTATTGATGGACGTAATGACTCGTGTTGCAAAGCGTCATCGCTTGGTTGTATTATTACACGAAAAACCATTTGCTGGTATTAATGGTAGTGGTAAGCACAATAACTATAGTATGGCTACCGACACTGGTATTAACTTATTAGCGCCAGGTAAAACTCCAAAGACCAACTTAATGTTCTTGACTTTCTTTGTTAATACCATCAAAGCAGTACATGATTACGCAGACATTTTAAGAGCCTCTATTGCTTCTGCTTCCAACGATTTTCGTTTAGGTGCTAACGAAGCCCCTCCAGCAATTATCTCCGTATTTATTGGAGAGTATTTAACCAAAGTGTTGAATGACGTAGAAGCACGTGTTGGTGGAAAATTTGATGAGCAAGATGAAGCAATTTTGAAATTAGATTTACATAGAAGTATTCCTGAATTGATGATTGACAATACGGACCGTAACAGAACTTCTCCATTTGCATTCACAGGAAATAAATTCGAGTTCCGTGCGGTTGGTTCCACAGCAAACTGTGGCCATCCAATGACCGTATTAAATACAATTATAGCAGATACTTTGGTGAAATTTTCACAAGAAGTGGATGCCTTGATTGAAAAAGGAGATAAGAAAGAGATTGCCATTATGCAAGTAATTCAAAAGTACATTGTAGCTAGCAAGAACATTTTATTTGAAGGAGATGGCTATAGTGAAGCATGGCATAAAGAAGCAGAAAAAAGAGGCTTACCTAACTTAAAGACAACACCTGTTGCGCTTGATGCAATGGTTACAGAGAAGTCTAAAAAATTATTTAAAGACAACGGCATTTTCACACATGCAGAGTTAGAAGCACGATATGAAATTGAATTAGAAACCTATATTAAGAAGGTTCAAATTGAAGCACGTGTAATGGGCGATTTAGCAACCAACCACATTATTCCTGCGGCAATTAAATATCAAAATGAATTGTTGAAAAATGTAAGTTTATTGCGTGAAGCTGCATTGCCAGAAAAATTATATAAAGGACAATTAACTTTATTAAAAGACGTAAGTACACATATTCAACAAGTTTATGAATTAGTTCATGCAATGGTTGAAGAAAGAAAAGTCGCTAATAATATTACTGATTCAAGAGAAAAAGCTATTGCTTATGAAGCAAAAGTTAAAGCGCAATACTTTGATAAGATCCGCTACCACGTTGACAAATTAGAGCAATTAGTGGACGACGAATTATGGACCTTGCCTAAGTACAGAGAATTATTATTCTTGAGATAAGATATTCCCCATAGGTTAATCTCCCCCTAATCCCGAACTAGCAATGGTTCGGGATTTTTTATTAGAGATGCCTTTTCAAGCTTTTACTTTTTAAAAAAAGGCGATGAAAAGCATACACCGAATCAGCAATGGTTCGGGATTTTTTATTAGAGTCGGAACATAAAAAAGCCCCGAA
>CALPWK020000044.1 GCA_943327245.2 Comamonas sp. lk
GTGCCGTACAATTTAAATAAAGCTTTTATAAAACCTTCATCCATTTTTTCATTAGCTTGGTGTAAGAAGAATTTTTTTACATCCTGAATGTTAACGCCTGCTTTTTCAATACATGTTTTCATAGCAATAGGCACGTTCTTAATAGCGTACTCATAAACTTTACGACCCTTCATTTTAATATATCGAGTTTGCTCGTCTTCGTCTGGATGAAATGATTTCCCTAAGTATAAAAAGTAAGTTTCGTCGGTACAATGACTTTGAACACTAGAAGCTAAAATGCCCTGGCTAGGGTCTTCAGAATGAGTAACAATACAAGCACCTGCTCCATCACTAAAAATCATACTGTCTCTGTCATGCTGGTCAACCACTCTGCTTAAGGTTTCAGCGCCTATTACTAAACAAGTTTTAGCCATTCCGGATTTAATAAAAGCGTCTGCTTGAATGACCCCTTGAATCCAACCCGGACAGCCAAATAACACGTCGTAAGCAACACAGTTTGGATTTTTTATTCCTAATATGTGCTTCACTCTAGAAGCGATTGCGGGAATGGTATCCGTTTGGATACTTCCATTAATAACGTTTCCAAAATTATGAGCTACTATAATTTGATCTATCGTTTCAGCGTCTATTCCTGCATCCTTAATAGCTAATTCAGCAGCTTTTGCAGCCATGTCTGAAGTATTCATATTGGGCTCGGCATAACGTCTTTCTTCAATTCCTGTTATATCCTTAAATTTCTCAACAATAATTTCATTGGGAGTTTCTATTTTCACGCCGTCCTCCCCATAAAAACTATTATGAACAAAAGACGCGTTAGTCTTTATAATATTAGGAATATAACTTCCTGTTCCACTAATAATAGTTCCCATAATAGTTTGTTTAAATATACTTGTCGCCTTTGTTTCTTTTTACTTCCGCTACATATTCTTTAATAGATTGTTCCTTTTCTTTACTGCAAATTAGCAATACGTCTTTGGTGTCAACTACAATAAAATCGTCTAAGCCTTGTACTACTACCAATTTGTCCTTAGGAGCATTGATCATACATTTTGTTGCATCAATAACTACTACATTGTCTGAAGCTACTGCGTTACTAAAATAGTCTTTTTCCATATTATCATAAGCACTATTCCAAGTTCCCAGGTCGCTCCATCCAAAAGAAGACGGTATTACATAAACATTATCTGCTTTTTCCATAATGGCAATGTCAATTGATATATTCACACATTGCGGATATATTTTTTGTATTGATTGCTTTTCCTGAGGAGTGTTAAAATGCTGTTTTTCATTATCAAACAATTCAAACATTTCTGGCTGATGTTTTTCGAATGCGGCAAGTATAGTAGAGACTTTCCATGCAAAAATACCGGCATTCCATAAAAAATCACCACTTGCTAAAAAAGTTCGCGCTATTTCTAAACTTGGCTTTTCGGTAAAAGTTTTTACTTTATATATTCCTTTTGCCACTTCAAGTCCTTCATATTGAATGTAACCATATCCTGTATTTGGCTGCGTAGGCTTAATACCTAAGGTGGCTAAGGCTTTAATATTTTCTACAAAATCTATTGCCTGCATAGCGGTTGCTTCAAAAGCAGCTTCTTCTAGAATAAGATGATCACTTGGGGCTACAATAAAAGTAGCTTCTGGGTCTATTTGTGCTAATTTAAAAGAGATATAAGCAATACAAGGTGCCGTATTTTTTCTACTAGGTTCTGCTAAAATATTTGCAACAGGCAAAAGTGGCAGCTGTTTTTTTACTATTTCTACATATTCTTCCGAGGTTACTATGAAAATATTTTCTGCTGGCATAAACTTTGCATATCTATCATAGGTCCATTGCACTAATGTTTTGCCAGTATTTAAAACGTCTAGGAATTGTTTAGGATAAGCTGTTCTGCTCATTGGCCAAAATCTACTTCCTATCCCTCCCGCCATGATGGCTACATAATGATGTTTATTTTTCATAGAAAATTTATCTTTTTCAATTGAATTCAGAAATCTTATTAGTTATAAAATTCCTTCTTTCATTAAGTCATGTAAATGAATCATGCCAACATAATTTCCATCATCTGCAACTATTAACTGACTAATATCTTTTTGTTGCATTAGGCTTGCTGCCTCTACCGCTAATACATTTGGAGAAATTGTTATTGGTGCAGCATGATAAATGGCAGCGGCGGTTAAGTCTTGTATTGTTGAATATTGCTCTAACATTCTTCTAATATCACCGTCCGTAATAATACCAAGCACCTTTTGCTGCTGGTCTATTACGGCTGTTGCGCCCAATCTATTTTTTGAAATAGTAGTTATGACTTCTTTTAAATTGGTATTTAATAAGACCGACGGTTTTGTATTTGAATTAGCAATTTGCCCGGTGGTTAATGTCAATCGTTTTCCCAAATTTCCACCCGGATGAAACTTGGCAAAATTATTTGCGTTAAAGCCTCTTAATTCCATAAGGGCTACCGCAATAATATCTCCCATTACCATTTGAGCAGTAGTGGAAGACGTAGGTGCTAAATTATTTATGCAAGCTTCTATTTCAACGGTGGTATTAATAATATATTTGGAAGCCATAGCTAGATAACTATCCATATTACCCACCATCCCAATTATGGGGTTGCCAAATTGATGAATTAATTGAACCAATACTTTTATCTCAGGGCTTTCTCCACTTTTGCTAATTATCAAAACGATATCGTCGTCGCTAATCATTCCTGAATCACCATGAATTGCATCGGCAGCATGTAAGTATACGGAAGGGGTTCCTGTCGAGTTGCAGGTTGCGACGATTTTTTGTGCTATGATAGCGCTTTTGCCAATCCCTGTTACGACCAATCTACCCTTAGTTTTAAAAATAGCTTCTACGGTATCTAAAAAAGCAGCATCAATAAAAGAGTCTAATGCCTGAATAGCTTTTGCTTCTATAGCTAGGGCTTTTTTGGCAATGGTCAGTATGGTATCTCTCATAGGTTAAATTCGGGTGTTCAAATCTGAACTCACAAAGTTAATGTTTAGCTTACTTTATACCTTCTTTTTAAAAAATCCTTAGAAAAAGATTTTTAACAAAAAATGTAGAAATTTATACGGAAAAATCCAATTAAAAATCGTAATTTAATTGATTCATCACTTGCATAAAAGATTGATTTTAAGATAATTACGAATGGCTACTACGAAAAAGACGGTTAAAAAGGCAATATCCAATCAGCAGTTAGGTCCCAATGTGGATAGGGCGTCCTTATTAACAGCGTTAGAAAAATATTTTGGTTTTAATGAATTCAAGGGCACACAAGAGCCTGCGATACTCTCTTTAATGAGTGGCAGAGATACTTTTGTGATAATGCCAACCGGGGGTGGGAAAAGCTTATGTTATCAGTTACCCGCTTTAATGCTGCCAGGGTGTGCCATTGTGGTATCTCCTTTAATAGCATTAATGAAGAATCAGGTGGATTTGGTAAGAGGGTATAGTGAAAATGACGAAGTGGCTCATTTTTTAAATTCGTCACTCAATAAGGGACAAATAAAAATAGTAAAGGAGGATTTACTAAGTGGTAAAACGAAGCTATTATACGTTGCTCCAGAAACCTTAACAAAGCAAGAAAATTTAGATTTTTTTAGTGATTTAAATGTTTCATTTTTTGCGGTAGACGAAGCGCATTGTATTTCAGAATGGGGGCATGATTTTAGACCTGAATATAGAAGGCTAAAAGAGATGATGGAAGAAATTAACCCTAAAGTCCCCATCATTGCATTAACCGCTACCGCAACACCAAAAGTGCAAAGTGACATTGTCAAAAACTTATCACTCCGCGACCCCTTAGTATTGATTTCCTCTTTTAATAGATCCAATTTATACTATGAGGTACAGCCTAAATTAAAAAAGGAAGTAACCATTAAAAGCATAGTAAAATACATTTCTGGGCATAAAGGGAAAAGTGGAATTATTTATACTTTAAATAGAAAGACAACAGAAGAGTTAGCAGATTTATTAAAAGCGAATAATATAAAAGCGGTGGCCTATCATGCTGGGCTAGATCAAAAATTAAGAGCAGACAGGCAAGATCAATTCTTAAACGAAGACGTCCAAGTAATTGTTGCTACTATTGCATTTGGAATGGGTATTGACAAGCCAGATATTCGATTTGTGATTCATTATAATATTCCAAAATCTATTGAGAATTATTATCAAGAAACTGGTCGCGCGGGTCGTGATGGATTAGAAGGTAATTGCATTTTATATTACGCGCATGCAGACGTTTCAAAATTAGAACATTTTTTAAGAGATAAGCCTTTAAGTGAAAGAGAAGTGGGTGCTCAATTAATTGACGAGACAGTTGCTTTCGCTGAGAGTGGGGTATGTAGAAGAAAAAGTTTATTACATTATTTTGGAGAAGCATGGGAGAATAAGAATTGTGGTCAATGTGATAACTGTTTAAATCCAAAAGAAAATATTGAAGCCAAAACAGAACTCGTACAATTATTACAAGTAATTACTGCACTAGATGAACGTTTTGTGGCCGACTATGTAGTCCAAATTGTAACAGGATCTTATACACCTCAAATAGGATTATATCGACATGAAAAATTAGCACAATTTGGAATTGGCAAACAACACGAGTCTTTGTTTTGGAATAGCTTGATAAGACAAGCTATGTTAGAAACCATGATTGAAAAAGATATTGAAGAATATGGGTTACTTAAATTGACTAAAAAAGGGCACCAGTTTTTAAAGAAGCCTACTAGCTTCAAAATTGTATTGAATACCGTATTTGATGATAGTAATGCAGACGATGATGATGAACAAAATGGTGGAGACGTTACTGCCGTAACCGACGAGCCTTTATTTGAAATGCTAAAGAATTTAAGACAAGTTGAGGCTAAAAAAATCAGCCTACCACCTTTCGTTATTTTCTTAGAAAATTCGCTACAAGACATGGCTACCCTATATCCTACTGACCTGTCGGAGCTGGAGCGATGCCAAGGTGTAAGTAAAGGGAAAGCAATTAAATACGGAAAGCCATTTGTGCAAATGATTGCCAAATATGTAGAAGAGAACAATATAGAAAAACCCGATGACTTTGTAATGAAGTCGGTGGCAAATAAATCGAATAATAAAATTTACATCATCCAAAATGTAGATAAAAAAATCCCATTAGAAACCATTGCGAAAAATAAAGATTTAAGATTAGACACTTTACTGGAAGAGATGGAGACTATAGCAGCAAGTGGTACTAAATTAAATTTAGACTATGCGATTGACGAATGGCTTGACACGTATGACCAAGAAGAGATTTTGGAATATTTTAAAAATTGTGAAACATCGTCATTGCAGATTGCGCAAGAAGAATTAAGTGATAATGAGTACACTTGGGAACAATTGAAAATAATGCGCATTAAATTTTTAAGCGTTGTAGGAAATTAGTTAGTAATATTTTTTCCATTGCCCATAAATGTATAAACACGCTCTGAAACATTTCGTCTAATACTCATATAGTAAAAATTATAATCGGCTATATGGTAGTTTTTAGAATTGAATAAAAAATTTCCCAAGAAACGTGGCTTTTTTGTCCATAAAACGCCATCATGATTAATGGCGCCTACTACATGAGTTTTAATTTTATTAAAATCATATAAGATAGTACCATCATTAGAAAAGCGATTTATTGATGCTTTATTTTTATCCCAAGTTATGGGGTTAGTTACAATAGACTTGAATTTTTCTTTCTGAACAAATGGTGGTTCATAGCCTTCTAAAAAAGTGCGCCATGCACAAATACAACCTGTTGCATTTGGCGTTTCACATGCCTGCAAACTTGTATAAATAGCAGGGTCAAGTGCCATACCCACAACGTAGGCTGCTACCAATTTTTTCTCCAAAGGTTTATTATCAAAATATTCTTTTAATAATCTTATTGCATGCGAAGATCCTTGGCTATGAGATGCAATAATGATAGGCCTTCCATTATTATAGTGTGTCATATAATAGTCAAACGACTTTTTCACATCTTGATAAGCTAGTTCAAATGCCGCCAAAGCTTTCACAGTGTCCTCTGCATTACTTGGACTGTAGGATAAAATATGTGCTTGACGATACCTAGGTGCGTAAATACGACCTATTTCATTAAACACACTGGCTTGATATAATATAGAACTGTAGTCGGTGTAAATATTAGTTTTAATATCATTAAGAGAGGCGCTCCACCCGGTTGGCATTTTTGGGTCCAAATAGCTAGTAGGGTAAACAAAAAAAACGTCTACTACTTGATTTGGATTATACTCGAATTTGATATCTGCAGGAATACTATCAGAAGGATCTTTTTTATCAGGATGCGCAGCCCAAAATTTTAATTGAGCATAATCTGGAACAGCGTCCAATGGCTCATTTTTATAACTTGCCTCAAATTTCTCAAAATTTGTTTGTGCACAGCTACTTAATAATAAAACGATTAGTACAAAATGGATAAAACGCATAGTAGATAAGAATAAAGTTCAATGCAAAGTTATAAATTATCAAGTAAAAATAATTAATATTAAATTTATAGCTTATATTCTATGATATCTTATGTCAAAAGCTAAACAAAAATAATTATTTTTAATGTCTATACACAAGTCTTGCCTATTTTCAGACATATTAATTTTTTAAAAGCGGTATTCTCTCATAGTATTACTGCTTTTGGTGGTCCTCAAGTGACCGTTGGGCTTATGCATAGTAGATTCGTAGAAAGTAGAAAGGATATTACAGAAGAAGAATTGATGGAATATAATGCCTTTTGTCAATTATTGCCAGGGGCTTCTTCTACCCAAACCATTGTGCTTGTTGGATTTAAGAGGGGCGGTGTTCCTTTAGCCTTATTAACCTTAATGGTATGGGTATTACCAGCTGCTACCATAATGGCCTGCTTGGCAATTTTATTTAGTCATTATAATATTGCTTGGGTTTTGAAATCATTACTTTTATTACAACCCATGTCTGTAGGTTTTATTGCCAGTGCTGCTTTATTGTTATTTAATAAAGCCGTTAATAATGTAATTACTAGGTGGATTTTTGTAATAAGTTGTGCATTTACTTTTGTTGGATTTAATTCTCCATGGACCATTCCAATCATTATCATTATTGCTGGCATTGTTACCAATTTTAGTAAAAAAAGAATTCCAGAAAGTGGGGGAGCGCCTAAGTCTATAAAATGGATCAGTTTAGTAGTATTTATATTTTTATTTATTGTTGCAGGATTTTTTTCAGAAAAGTCGGCAAGTGAAAACTGGGGCCATAAAAAAGCATTTAATTTATTTGAGAATAATTATCGTTTTGGAAGTTTAGTGTTTGGAGGAGGTGATGTCTTGATTCCTATTATGTATGAACAATATGTAACGCGTCCACAATCTGATCGTATAAAAAAATCAAAAAGGGATGTTATTAGTATTACTGGTGAAACATTTCTTACAGGTTCGGGTATAGTAAGGGCCATACCTGGTCCCATTTTTTCAATTGCAAGTTATATGGGTGCAATTGCATTAAAAGATCGTGGAATAATTTGGCAATTTATTGGCGCAGCTATCGCAACAGCTGGAATATTTCTTCCAAGTTTTTTAATTGTCTTATTCTTCTTTCCCATTTGGCAAAAGTTAAAAAAGTACGCTTTGTTTTATAGGTCATTAGAAGGTATATATGCAGCAATAGTGGGTATTATGACAGGTGCCAGCTTGTATTTAGTAAAAGACATAACCTTGAAAATTAATCCTAATAATAGTCTTCAAATTATTACCTATATTATTATATTTTTTTCAAGTACCTATTTATTGTACAAGCATAAATTAGCGCCACAATGGATCGCGCTTTCTTGCTTGTTATTAGGTGCATTATTATCTAATTGGATTTAAGCTAGTAAAAAAAGGTAAAAACCTGTTAAATACGAATTTCTATAACCAAATTAATTTATCCTTGCTTAATATTGCATGATTCATGAAGCGAAGGATATCCTATATCATATTATTCATTTTATTTACTTCCATAGTTGGTAAAGCACAGACTATTGTAGTAAGTGGTATTGTGTATGATATTTCCGGTAGGCGTCCTATAGAGTCAGTCATAGTTCATACCAATTCTAATCAAGCTATTACGGACTCATTGGGCAGGTATATTATTACTTTGAAAAGTAAGGATTCAATTTGGTTTTCTTTATTTGGAAAGAACACACAAAAATATAACACGGACACTATCGAGGATCCTCACAATTTCAATATCATGATTCACGTTACTGGGGTGGATTTGCCAGTAGTCAGCGTTCGGAATAGTTACTATAAGCTGGATTCCATTCAAAACAGGAATGATTATGCAAAGTATTTTAATTATCAGCCTCCCGGGCTTAAGCTAAGTAATAACCAAAATTTATTTGGTCCAGCAGGGCTCACTATTGGCTTGGATCTAGACGAGATAATCAATATGTTCCGATTTAAGCGAAATCGAAATCTCCAGTTTCTACAAAAAAGGCTTTTATCTCAAGAACAGGATAAATACGTGAATTACCGCTTTACCAAGCGTTATGTTCAAAAATTAACTCATTTGGAAGGGAATTCACTGAACCAGTTTATGGAGTATTGTAAACCTTCTTATGACGTGCTTGGTTTGCTCAATGACATTGAGTTGGGCTATTATATCCAGCAAAAGTATGCGGCATTTAAAGCTAGTCGCTAATAAGCCTGCCATTCATCTATTTTATTTTTCTGAAACAGCTGCATTGTTTACCTTTATTAACTAAAATAGAGTCATTTGAGAAAGTTAAATTTGTTAGTGCTTGCAGGTTTTTTGGCTGCAATTGGATGTAAAGAAAATGCTAAAACTTCGGATAAATTCAATCCGAACGCACCAGTCTCTGTTGACATAGCGGTGATGGAGTTCCAAAAAGTGGATAAGCAAATTGAAGTAAATGGTTCCGTGATGGCGAACGATTTTGTAGAATTGCACCCAGAGACAAGTGGTCGAATTACATTTTTACAAGTTCCGGAAGGAAAATTAATTAAAGTAGGTACAGTAATTGCAAAATTAAACGACGCTGACTTGCAAGCGCAATTAGAAAAAATCAAGGTTCAATTAGAGTTAGCTAATATCAATGAGCAAAGAAACAAGCAATTGCTAAATGTAAAAGGAATTAACCAAAGCGATTATGATGTTTCATTACAACAAGTAAAAAGTTTGAAAGCGGACCAAGCTTATACGCAATCATTAATTGACAAGACAATTTTGAAAGCACCTTTTACAGGTCAAATTGGATTAAGACAAGTTAGTGTAGGCGCGTTCATTAATACGACTACTACTATTGCTACTATTCAAAAATTAGATCAATTAAAAATTGATTTTACTTTACCAGAAATATATGCCGCATACGTTAAAATAGGCAAGAAAATTAATATTGAAACTATTGGAGGTGCTGGATCTAAAATGGATGCAACCGTGTTCGCCATTGAACCACAAATCATTGCAAGTTCTCGTAATATCAAAGTTCGTGCAAGTTTTAAAGGCCAAGTACTGCCAGGCGCTTATGCAAAAGTTTACTTAGGAGAAAATACAATGAAGCCAACTATTATGGTTCCTTCCAATGTTATTATTCCAGATTCAAAAGCCAAGCAAATTGTGGTTGTAAAAAATGGTGTTGCCAAATTTGTTAATGTTGAAACCGGTTATAGAACTCAAACAGCTGTTGAAATCACTAAGGGTTTAAATATTGGGGACAGTGTAATTGTTGCAGGTATGTTGTTCGTAAAAGATGGATCAAAACTAAAGATTGGCAAATCATTGTCTAATCTAGATATCACCAAATAGCTTTTTAAAATTAACTTACTTAGATGAATATATCTGAACTTTCGTTGAAGCGTCCGGTACTAGCTACCGTTATGAATATTGCTATTATCATTTTTGGTTTAGTAGGATTTTCTTTTTTGGCATTACGAGAATACCCTGCCATTGACCCGCCTATTATTAATGTTCAAACTTCTTATACAGGTGCGAATGCAGAAGTAATACAAAGTCAAATTACCGAGCCTTTAGAAAAAGCGATTAATGGAATACCAGGTATTAGAACCATTAACTCCTCAAGTTCAGTAGGTAATTCCAATATTACAGTCGAGTTTAATTTAGGAGCTAACTTAGAAACGGCAGCAAATGACGTAAGAGACAAGGTTTCACAAGCCGTAAGATCACTTCCGCAAGACATTGCTAGCCCACCTGTAGTTTCAAAGGCAGATGCAAGTGATTTCATTTTAATGCTAACTATTAGAAGTAAAACAAAGGGATTACTTGAGTTGACAGAATATGCCGAAAATGTTTTACAACAACGCTTTCAAACTATTGACGAAGTAAGTAATGTGGGTGTGAGAGGGAAGCGCCAATCCATGCGTGTTTATCCAAATCTAGACTTATTAAGTGCGTATGGCATTGCCTTTAATGATATTCAAACTTCTTTAAACAAAGAAAATATTGAACTACCCGCCGGTTCTATTTATGGCAATAAATCTGAATTTATTATTAGAACCTTAGGACGTTTAAGTACAGAAGCAGATTTTAGAAATATTATTCTAAAAGAAGATGCTACTGGCATTATACGTTTAGGGGATGTATCAAAAGTAGAATTAGGTCCAGAACAAGAAGACCAAGGAACTTATTTTAACGGAGTTCCTGTGGTTATGTTGACGGTGTCCCCTCAACCAGGAGCAAATCAAATTAAAATAGCGGATGAGTTTTACAAGCGATTAGAAGAAGTTAAAAAACAAAACAAGTCAGACATTGAATTTGCAATTCCAATTGACAATACCTTGAATGTACGCCGTGCCTTATCCGAAGTAAAAGAAACTATCGTAATTTCTTTTGCATTGGTGGTATTGGTAATTTTCTTCTTTTTCAGAAACTGGTTAATTGCAATACGCCCATTAATAGATATCCCTATTTCATTAATTGCGACTTTCTTTATAATGTACTTGGCAGGATTCTCTATTAATGTGTTAACACTATTAGCTATTGTATTAGCAACAGGACTTGTGGTGGACGATGGAATTGTGGTCACCGAAAATATATTTAGAAAATTGGAAGAAGGGCTTAATTTAAGAGATGCTGCCAGAGAGGGTAGTAAAGAAATTTTCTTTGCTGTTATTTCCACTTCAATCACTTTAGCAGTGGTGTTTATGCCAGTTATCTTCTTGCAAGGTTTTGTAGGATCTTTATTCAAAGAGTTCGGCGTGGTAGTGGCTGGGGCGGTCTTAGTGTCGGCCTTTGTGTCTTTAACTATAACTCCAGTATTGAATGTATACTTAAATAGAAAAGACGGTAAGCAAAGTAAATTTTATGAGCGTACGGAGCCTTTCTTTAAAGGGATGGAATCTGGCTACAAAAATTTCCTTACCAAGTTTTTGAAAATAAGATGGATGGCATGGGTTATAGTATTGGCTTGCGTAGGAATGATTTTTATAATTGGAAAGTCGATTCAAAGTGAATTAGCTCCTTTAGAAGATAAAAGCTCGGTAAGAATTACCTTATCAGGAGCGGAAGGAACAAGCTATGAAGATATGAAAGGGGATTTAATGAAAGCCATTAGAATCATGCAAGACTCTTTTCCTGAACAAGCATTTACATGGGGAAGTGTTCCTG
This sequence comes from Comamonas sp. lk, assembly GCA_943327245.2. GTDB lineage: Bacteria > Bacteroidota > Bacteroidia > Chitinophagales > Chitinophagaceae > Sediminibacterium. The sequence continues at coordinate 11,636 of CALPWK020000044.1, forward strand.
GATATGGAGGAAGTAGCGGTAATAGTTCTGCCTCTGGCCGTCTAGGACTAGTAGCACCTAATGAAAGAAAAAGAAGTCAATCAGAAATTGCATTAGACTTAAATAAAAAATTCAAGCGATTTAAAAACATAAGAGTTTTCTCTATTGAAGAACAAACTATCTCGGTGGGAATGATGTCAAGAGGTTCATTGCCTGTGCAGTTCATTATTCAAAACTTAGACTTCCAAAAAATTAGAAGTGTGATTCCTGGCTTTTTAGAAGCAGCAAGAAAAGACAAGACTTTCCAAAACGTGGATGTGAATTTGAAATTTAATAAGCCGGAACTGGACTTGTCAATTGACCGTATGCGTGTTAAAGACTTAGGATTGGCTACTGCAGACGTTGCGCAAGCATTGCAAGCTGCATTTAGTGGAGCTCGTTCTGCTTATTTTATTATGAATGACCGTCAGTATCAAGTAATCACGCAGGTGCCAAGATCGGAAAGAAATACACCATCAGACATTAATAAAATTTATGTAAGAAATAATAAAGGAGAGAATATTCCTATTTCAAGTGTATTGACTGTTACAGAAAACAGCAATCCTCCTAATTTGTATCACTATAACCGTTTTAATTCAGCTACTATTTCTGCTTCCTTAGCGGAGGGGAAAACAATTGGAGACGGCGTGAAAGCAATGGAGCGAATTGCTAAAGAAAAATTAGACGAGAGTTATCAAACAGCTTTAAGCGGACCTTCAAGAGATTTTAAAGAAAGTTCATCTAATACTTCTCAAGCTTTGATTTTAGCTTTGATATTAATTTACTTAGTATTAGCGGCCCAATTCGAAAGCTTTACCGATCCATTTATTATAATGATTACGGTGCCACTTGCATTAGCAGGCGCCTTATTATTCTTGTGGATATTCAATCAGACATTAAACATATTCTCTCAAATTGGTATCATTATGCTAATTGGTTTAGTTACCAAAAATGGTATTCTAATTGTGGAATTTGCGAATAAGAAAAGAGAAGCTGGCTTAAGTATTAGAGAAGCGGTATTAGAAGCTGCAGCACAAAGACTAAGACCGATTTTAATGACCAGCTTAGCTACTGCCTTGGGTGCATTGCCTATCGCCATTAGCTTAGGAGCAGCAGCAACAAGTCGTAAACCATTGGGAACGGTAATTGTGGGTGGCTTGATGTTCTCTTTAATACTTACATTATTTGTTATTCCTGCTGTGTATACTTATGTTTCGAGTAAACATAAGCGTCACGTAGATTAATTAGCAAAGTTGTAACTTGGTTGCATGAAACATATTTATATTCTAGCAATAGTAGTACTGGCCTCTTGTAATTTTTCAAACCAAAAAGAAAAATCACAGGAGGCTTGGGCATTTAATGAGTTTGTGAAAGTAGATTCGGCTAATCCGATTTTATTGCCAGATACTTCATTTCGATTTAATTGTCCAATCTCAAATAAGCAAGTGCAGTGGCAGTCTAAGAATGTTTTAAATCCTACTGCGTTTGTTAAGGACGGGAAAGTGTATTTATTATATCGTGCACAGGATAGTGCCATGACGTCCCGACTAGGACTAGCTATTAGCGAGGACGGAATACATTTCGTAAAGCAAGCAGCGCCTGTTTTTTATCCAGCTAATGATGGGTATAAACAATATGAATGGAAGGGTGGAGTGGAAGACCCTCGTATTGTTCAAACACCAGACAGTACTTATTTATTAACCTATACTTCTTATGACGGCAAAACCGCACGTTTATGTTTCGCAACTACGCGAGATTTAATCCATTGGGAGAAAAGAGGTCCAGTATTACAGTCGCCAAAATATATTAATGCATGGTCTAAGTCGGGAGCCGTGATTGTGGAGCGAGTAGGAAGTCAAATGATAGCTAAGAAAATTAATGGCAAATACTGGATGTATTTTGGGGACACCAATTTATTCATGGCTTATTCCATCGACTTGTTACATTGGGAAGCATTAGAAAATGCAGAGTCAAAGAATTTAGTAAATGTATTGTCGCCAAGGGCCGGCTATTTTGATAGCAGATTAGTAGAACCTGGTCCATTTGCTTTGTATACCCCCAAAGGGATTGTGCTAATTTATAATAGTAGTAATGCTGCAAATAATAATGACCCGTCACTTCCTAAATATACTTATTCCGCCGCACAAGCATTATATGACACGGCCACTCCCTATAAGCAAATAGACCGTACCAAAAACTATTTCATACATCCTGATAAAGACTATGAAAAAATTGGAGAAGTGAATGAAGTATGTTTTGTAGAGGGGCTTGTATATTTCAAAGACCAATGGATATTATATTATGGCACGGCAGATTCTAAAATTGCAGTAGCAATTGCAAAGCCATAATGTCTCCATTGTTTTATAGCTGTATTATTTTTTTATAATTTTTGATGCTATAAAAAGGGCTGTCTCTTTTTCTACTCCCGCTATATCTTTAGAAAGTATCGGAGAGGCAAGCACATGATTGCCGGTTTCAGGCATCGCCTTTAATACTTTTAAACTATCGGGTGTTGAAATTTCAGCAAACATTTTTTGCGTAGCGCCAACTTTTACCACGTTGTCTTGGTGGGCTTCGTCTTTGAAATAGTACAATGTCAAAACCGGCTGACTTATTTTTTTGAACAATGCTTTATTCATAGTGGCTTCTACCAAATTCTGTAAAGCGATAGTGCCTTCTAGCCTGTAATGTGTATTCCAATATTTTGGATATTCAGAATTAGTAAATGGAATATTCATATAATTCCCCTTCATCACTATTCTTGCTATTTGTAATCCCCAATGATCATTTAATAAAGGAGCAGTTGGGTTGTAAATTTCAATATTAGGGGAGTACATAATGAGTCCGGCAATTTCAGGGTAAGCTGCGGCCAATTTTAATGACAAAGTTCCTCCAGTTGATGTGCTCATTAAAATAACCTTCTTGCCTAACTTCTTTCCAATAGCATAAGCCTGTTTTGCAGATTCCCAATAATTTTCTGCTGTTAGATTCATCATTTCTTCGGTCGTATCAATACCATGTTCAGCAAGTCTAGCTAAATATAAATTACAATGGAATTGTTTAGCAATATTTTCATGTACAGGGGCGCCTTCCATTTGGCTAGCAC
>CALPWK020000045.1 GCA_943327245.2 Comamonas sp. lk
CTACTGGCAAGACAGTATATTTTAGCAAGAACAATGTGAGTATTGAATTAGAAATAATTAAGGACGAAATATTAGGAGAGGAAGGGTATACTTTAATCGTAAACGAAAAAGGGATCAATATAAAAGCCAATACCAATGCGGGATTGTTTTATGGCTGGCAAACTGTACAACAAATAATGCCAGCTGCTATATATGCAAAGTCAGTACAAAATAATACCATATGGCAATTACCTTATGTTTCTGTAATTGACAAGCCTAGGTTTGGATGGAGAGGTATGATGTTAGATGTAAGTAGGCATTTCTTTACTAAAGCCGAAGTGAAAACATTTATTGACGATATGGTTCGTTATAAATACAATCGTTTCCACTTTCACTTAACAGACGACCAAGGATGGAGAATTGAAATAAAAGCATTACCAAAATTAACGGAATTAGGAGCTTGGAGAGCAGATCGAAAAGGGAAATGGATGAATATTACAACACCTTCACTTGATGAGCCTAAAACATATGGCGGATTTTATACACAAGAAGACATAAAGGAAATAGTGGCCTATGCAAAAACAAGATTCGTGGAAGTGATTCCTGAAATTGATGTACCTGGTCATAGTATGGCCATAAATACAGCCTATCCAGAATTAAGTACTACCCCTAATTATAAATATCAAGTGAACGCAGGTGATGAGTTTATGGACTGGGAAGGACTTAATGGGCATGTTACTGCAAGAATTGACAATTCTTTGGATCCTTCTAATGAGAAAGTCTATTCTTATTTAGATAAAATATTTACCGAAGTGGCTACCCTATTCCCTTTTGAATATATCCATATGGGTGGGGATGAAAATGCGAAGAACAATTGGGAGAAATCTGAAAATGTACAAGCATTGATGAAAAAAGAAGGATTAACAAATCAGAATGAAGTACAAAGTTATTTTGTAAGACGTGTTCAAAAAATTATTAATGCTAAAGGCAAAAAGATGATGGGTTGGAATGAGATTTTACAAGGAGGCCTAAGTGGAGACGCTGCTGTGATGAGCTGGCAGGGAGTTAAAGGTGGAATTGAAGCTGCAAAGCAAGGACATAAAGTAGTAATGTCTCCAAACGATTATAACTATATTGACTATTACCAAGGGGAAGTTACCGCAGAGGGAAAAGTGTATAGAGGATTAAGAATGAAAACGACTTATGGTTTTGATCCAATACCAGAAGGTGTTGATCCAAATTTAATTTTAGGAAATCAAGCTAACCAATGGACTGAACAATTACAAAATATGCGTAATGTGCAATACATGACATGGCCGAGAGGATTGGCAGTTGCCGAAACTAGCTGGTCTCCAAAAGAAAAAAAAGACTGGAAAAATTTCGCTAATAAAGTGGAAGGACAATTTGAAAAACTAGATGCTGCTAATGTCAAGTTTGCAAAAAGCATTTATGATGCAATCGTAAATACCCAGTCTAATACTAAAGGCGAATTGATTGTAACGATGGAGGGAGAAGCAGAAAATCTTAATTTTTATTATACAATTGACGACCAAATGCCCGACAATTACAGTGACCAATACATTAAGCCTTTTGTAATTCCAGAAGATGTTACTTTGTTAAGAGTACAAAGCTATCGAGACGGTAAACCAATTGGAAAATTGTTGAACATTCCAATTGAATCCTTAAAAAAGAGAGCTGTTAAAATATTATAACATACCGAATTAAAAGTCCCGCTACTGCGGGACTTTTTTATAGTAACAAAGTAGTAGATTTGAACAAATGGATTTAAGCGCCCTATAATGAGGAAATTGATTTTTACATACATTTTATTGCTATTGAGTTTTTCAATACCAAGTAAGGCAATTGCACAAATTATTAGCTATCAAAAAAATATTGCACTATCCAAAGACTCTAGTCGTTTTCAGAAACTATTAAACATGATAAAGGGCAAACCCAATCCCTTAATCGACTCCACCAATATTGCCATTACGAGGTATATGAAATCCATTTCGAGTTTCGAAGGGAAACAAATTAATAGTATCAAAATAGAACAGCGGCATTTTGGATACGATGTTAATAGTCCCCAGCTAGTTCGAAAAGGTCGCTATTCTCGTTTTGCAGACAAGCTACATGATAAAACAAATGAGACTACCATAAAGAAAAACTTATTCTTTAGCGAAGGGGATTCTTTAAGCCCCCTTATTATTGCCTATAATGAAAAGTGGTTACGTGACTTGGCCTATATACAGGATGCTAGAATACTAGCATACCCAACAAAAGAAGATTCCAGTAAGGTTGATATATTTATAATTACTAAAGACATATTGCCAATTGGCGCGTTACTAAATATGAAAAGCGCCACTTCCTTTGAAGCAAGATTAAATACCGAGAACATCAATGATGCTGGTAATGCTTTTGGCATTATTCAAAACTACGATTTGAAAAGGGATGTGTCGGCAGGATGGGGCTTTGATTTTACTGCCAGAAATATATTAGGCAGTTTTATAGACATGAAAGTGGGCGCTCAAACCTACACTAACAACTATGCCAATGGTGCATCGTCTGCTAGTGATATTTATATTTCAGGGAGTATGCCCCTCCTTCACCCTTTAAGTAGATGGACAATGGGTTTTGATTTTAGAGAAACAAAAAATAAGAATTCCTACCCAAATTGGTCTGATTCTTTATTTACAAGCTCATTGCAATATGAACTTAAACATATCGATATCTGGGCTGGTTATCAGCTTTTTGCAAATAAACAAACCTACCATGCAAGCAATCAACGTTATTTTATGCAGTTTAGGTATCTAGTGAATGAATTTGCAAAACGCCCTGAAAATTATTTAAATCAAATTGATAAAAATTATCAAAGTATTAAAGCATACCTAAGTTCCTTCACGGTGTTTAAACAAAAAATTATTAGAACACAATACTTATATGGATTTGGTAGAAATGAAGATTTACCAACAGGAAATTCATATATAATTACTGCAGGACATTATATAAGAGAAAATCAATTACTTCCTTATTTAGGACTCCAATATGAAGCTTACCGCCTTTTGAAAAATGAAAAATTTATACACCTTAACTTAAATACGGGTAGCAGTTATGGAGATAAGCAATTACAAGACTTTAGGTTTTTAGCAAGTTTAGAACAAATTGGCAAATTGCATTATCTAGAAAGTGGTTATAGATATCGTCATATCATTAACCTTAGTTTTGCTCAAACACTAAAAAATAAGTTTAATGAAGTTTTACTTATTAATAGTATTTATGGGATCCCGATGCTAAATAAAGAACGTATAAGAGGCGGCACTAGAATCGCAGCCAACTGGGAATCCATCTGGTATAATTCAAGACCTTTCTTTGGTTTTAAGAAAGCTCCCTTTATATTTGGGAATCTCACTTATATAAGAACAATGGGCGAAGCTATTTCTACTGGAGATATTTATTCTTCCATTGGCGGAGGATGCAGAGTTAGAAATGAAAACCTTATACTTGGAACTATTGAACTTAAGGGATATTATTTCCCAAGGACCAATTTGCAATTGAGTCCCTGGAATTTGAGTTTAATTACCAATATCCGATTCAAATACAAATCAAGTATTATTAATAAGCCCGATTTTGTGGCGATTAATTAATTTTTTACCTTTTTTCAACAACAATTCAATACCAAACTTGTTATAGATACATGGTTCAAGCATACAATTTTTTAGCTAGCTGGCAGTTATTCCCAGAAAAATGTGATTTCGAATATCAGTTAGTCCCTAAGTCGGGTAATTATAAAATAGAAAGCATTAAAAATGGTCATGTGCTGGGCTTTAGTCATAACTGGGTAAATATTCAAAATGAAGCCTTCTACGCGCAGTTTTCGGTAGTACCTAATGGCGAAAAAGAGTCTTTCAATACAGATAATAGTGCAGGTTCATTTGCAAATCATATTAGCGCTGAAATTAACAACGCTTCCTGCTTAACTGTTTCCTTTTTCAAAGACAATGAAGCACAATTAAAAGTGGTGCATGAGATTTTAGCGAATGGGTATTTGAAAGTAACCCATTATGGTAAAAAAGAAAACGGGACAGACTTCAGAAATATTGAGATTTATCATAAGCAATTAAGTGTGCTACCCTATGCCTCTTCTGCAGGGAGCGTGGCTATTCGTCCAACAAGAGAAGGCGTTATAAAACATAAGGCTTTGTCTGCCATGGAGGATCAAACCAACATGCAGCTGAATCAAATAAAGGAACAAATTGAATTACTTGCCAGGCAAGCACAGGAGATCAATAAGCGCAAGGAATTAAGCATGATGATATACGAGGCCAAGATTACTTTTAAGCCTCAGATTGGTCAGATATACCATGTTTATGAAAAACAGGACGGGACTTATGTACTTTCCTTAGTGGCTCCATCTGAATGGGGTGGCGGATCGGGCCCTTTTGCTAATTTTATTGCCACTGCTAAATTACTAGCAGACCATACTTGGATTGAATGTTAGTTATCCGAAACAATTATTCTAGTTAGAATTTATATTTCGCTAATATTTCATCTACTCGTTTTTCTACGGTCGCGTCTTTAAGTACTGGAGGAGCATGGTGTTTTTTAATAGTAGCATCGAATATTAATGGGCCTGTGCAACCCCAATGTTTATTTTCAACAAATGCATCTACTCCGTCAATATCATTGGAGGGATTTACACGCGTAAAGCCAGCCCATAAAAAATTATTTAATTGCGCAGCCATCCAGCTGGCGTCTTCTGTTAATACTAACATAAATACACCTGCTTCTTCTAAAAGCGCTGCACCTAGCCCTCTTAAGCTTTCTTGAATGGATTGTATATTTATTGCTCCCGAATTTAATGCGATGACTCCTGGTATTACAATATGCGCATTTGCATTTAAAGCTAGTATAGAATTCGGAACCAGCGTAGCTAGATTTCTTTTTTTGTCTCCATAAGCTGCCATCACCACTTTCGACCCAGTATTTAAGCCATCTCCTGAATAATCTAATGTATCCATAGTGGTTTTAGTATAAAAATGTACATCGCGTTTTAAGTCCATACGCTCCATGACGTGTTGGAAAAATTCAGGAACTTTATGGGTGCTTAATTTAGCAGCAGATTTATTTTCAGATTTATTATCTGATTTATTTTCCTTGTCCTTTTTATTATCCTCTGCTGTAATCCAAACAAATTTTGCCAAACTTAATTGACCCGTTCCTAAAATATGATTAGCGATGGTTAAAATTTCCGCTGGTGTTTTATTTACCAAGTATGGAGTATATCTTTCACTACCAATTGCTAACAATAATGGATGCACTCCGGCTGCATCAACTGCATGTACTTCTTTTAAACCTGGTATTTCATTTGATACTGCATCCCCTGTAATGGCATGAATAAGCTGTCCAAAACTAGTATCTTCTTGAGGTGGTCTTCCTACCACTGTAAAAGCCCAAATCGCATTCTTTTTTGCATATACTTTATGCACTTTCATTACAGGAAAACTATGTTGCAAACTATAATATCCTAAATGATCCCCGAATGGACCTTCTGGTTTATTTTCTCCAGGAAAAACTTCTCCCGTAATTACAAAGTCAGCGTCTGTACTTACACAGAAGCCATCTTTATAAGTATAGGCGAAACGCTTGCCTGCTAATACACCCGCAAAATTCATTTCACTCATTCCTTCAGGTAATGGCATCACAGCAGCAACGCTATGTGCTGGTGGGCCTCCTACAAAACAGCTTACTTTTAAAGGAAGTCCTTTATTATTTGCTTTAGTTTGATGCACTCCTATTCCTCTATGCAATTGATAGTGTAAACCAATTTCTTTATTCAATTCGTATTCATTACCATCCAACTGAATACGATACATTCCTAAATTAGATTTTCCAATTCCAGGAGCATCCGCATCCTCGGTGTACACTTGTGGCAATGTCACAAATGCACCTCCATCCATGGACCAATGTTTTATTAATGGCAGATCCGAAATTTGAATTTCTTCGTATAGAACAGGTTTGAAAATGGGGTCTTTTTTGGGTAACGCATTTAGTGCAGCTGGTAATGCAGATAAAGTTTTTAAAGGATTTTTAATTGCTGCAGTAGGATCAATTTTTAATGCAATTAACTGCTGAACCTGAGGTAGTGTTTTTCTAAAAATAAATTGGCTACGTTCTAGTGTGCCAAAAATATTCGATGCAGCACGAAACTTACTCCCTTTTACGTTTTCAAATAAAATAGCAGGCCCCCCTTGCTCGAACACTCTTAAGTGAATCGCCGCCATTTCTAGGTGAGGATCAACCTGTTCGGTGATACGGATAAGGTGCCCGTTTTGTTCTAAATCCAATAAACATGCTTCCAAACTAGAATACGCCATTCTTTACTATTTGAGTTGCAAAAATAACTTAAATTCGCTCATGACTCGTTTAAGTGTGAATATAAATAAGATTGCTACTTTAAGAAATAGTCGTGGTGGCAATAACCCTGATTTAATTCAGGTTGCAAAAGATTGTGAACGTTTTGGAGCCGAAGGCATTACCGTGCATCCGCGACCAGACGAAAGACATATCCGTTATCAAGATGTTTATGATTTAAAGCAAATAGTAACAACAGAGTTCAACATTGAAGGCAATCCCAAAGAACAAAAATTTGTTGACTTGGTATTAGCAACTAAACCCGAACAAGTAACATTAGTTCCTGACGCTTTGGATCAATTGACTAGCAATCATGGTTGGGATACCATTAAAGAACAGGACTATCTTAAAGAAATTGTTAGCGTATTTAAAAAAGCAGGAATTCGAGTTTCTATTTTTGTAGACCCCATTGAAGCTATGGTGCAAGCTGCTGCTAGCACTTGCACGGATAGAATTGAATTATATACAGAAGCATTTGCGAAGGAAATTGCAGCAGGGCAAAAAGATAAAGCAGTTTTACCTTATGTTGCAGCAGCAAAGTTGGCGAAAAATTTAGGACTTGGCATTAATGCTGGTCACGATTTAGACAGATCTAATTTAGCCTTTTTAATAAAGCATATTCCATACATGGACGAAGTAAGTATTGGTCATGCATTGATTTGCGATGCACTTTATTTAGGTTTGGAGAATACCATTCAATTATACAAACGTGCTATTAATAATACTAGTTTATAAAAAATAACACTAAATAATTTGCCCAATAATTCATAACTATGAAAAGCATATCCTATTTAAAATCTTCACTCCTACTTGGAATACTCATTCCACTATTATCTGTAATCATCTCTACAAATGGTCATGCCCAAGTTAAATTTGGCCCCACTCCAACAAAAGAACAGTTAGCATGGCATGATAAAGAATTTTACTTATTCATGCATTTTGGTCCAAATACATTTACTGATCTAGAATGGGGTTATGGAAGCGAAAACCCAAATGTTTTTAATCCTACTGCCCTAGATTGTGATCAATGGGTTCGCACTGCGAAAGCAGCAGGTGCCAAGGGCATAATTATTACTGCAAAACACCATGATGGTTTCTGTTTATGGCCTAGTAAATTTAGTACCCATACCGTAAGAGAAAGTAGCTGGTTAAATGGCAAGGGGGATGTGTTAAAAATGTTATCAGAAGCTTGCAAAAAAGGCGGTATCGAAATGGGTGTGTATATTTCCCCTTGGGACAGGAATCATCCATTATACGGAACGCCCGCTTATAATGATGTGTATATAAATACTATGAAAGAATTACTCACCAACTATGGTCAATTTTTTGAACTGTGGTGGGACGGTGCCAATGCAGAAGGACCTAACGGTAAAAAACAACAATACGACTTTACAAAATTCAAGGATAGTGCACTAGCTTATCAACCACAGCTTGTCATATTTAGTGATATTGGACCTCATATAAGATGGATTGGTAATGAACGTGGTATAATTAATTCTACCAACTGGAATTTATTAGATACTGTAGGTTTTAAAAGAGGAGAAGGCGCTCCCCCTAATGATACTTTGAATACGGGGAATTTTAATGGCAAGCATTGGATTGGTGCAGAAGCAGACGTATCTATTAGAAAAGGCTGGTTTTATCATCCAGAAGAAGATAGCACGGTAAAGTCGGGAGCTACTCTTTTTAATTTGTATTTGCAATCGGTTGGGCATGGCGGCAATATGTTATTGAATGTGCCCCCAAATAGAAAAGGATTAATTGACTCTTTAGACGTTGCTGCATTAATGTCGTTTAAAAAGATGAGAGACAATGCTTTTAAAACTAACTTATTTAAAAATGCAGTAGTTCAAAAAACTAAAACTGGAATGCAAATTAGTTTAGCCTACCCGGTTGCAATTAATACTATCCAATTACAAGAGCTCATTGAATTTGGTCAGAGAGTAGTCGCTTTTGAGTTAAAAGCAGGGACTAGTAAAAATACAATGAAGCCCATTTTTACTGGAACCACTATTGGTCACAAAAGAATCACTCAATTTCCAACGCAAAAAGTACAATATATTGCAATAAATATCCTTGAATCCAAAGCCCCTCCTTTATTGAAAGTGCCAAGCGGATATTTAATTCAAAATTGACTTATCTTGCCTTAAATTAAGCATTATGAATAACACTCCAATTGTTGGTATTATTATGGGAAGCGACAGTGATTTACCTATAATGGACGCTGCTGCAGAAATGCTTAAACTATTTAATATTCCATTTGAATTAACAATTGTGTCTGCACATAGAACTCCAGATAGAATGGTGCAATATGCAAAGCATGCTAAGGAAAGAGGACTAAAAGTTATTATTGCAGGTGCTGGTGGTGCTGCTCATTTGCCTGGCATGGTGGCTGCTATTACTAGCTTGCCAGTTATAGGCGTTCCTATTAAATCAAGTAATTCAGTAGACGGTTGGGATTCTATATTGTCCATATTGCAAATGCCAGGTGGTGTACCTGTTGCAACCGTTGCATTAAATGGTGCAAAAAATGCAGGCATCTTAGCTGCACAAATGATTGGCAATCATGATGCCGCTATTTCGCATGCTATTGAAGCCTATAAATTAAACTTAGGGACAGAAGTATTAACTAAAGTGGAGAACCTAAAAGGCAAATTCAATAATGCTTTTGATAAATAAACAGATCCCTTAATAAAAAAGACTACGAATAAAAGATACTAAGCTGAAATGTCAATAATGGTAAACGAATGCTCCATGGTATTTGAATGTTTCATAACTGCTTCTACCCAAGCCCAGTCATAGTCTCCTACCCATTCCGCTATATTTTCTACACGTTCTTGTAAGCTATTCATTGGGAACAAACTTTGCTTTATGGCATGAATACGTTCAATATTCACCGCCTCTTTGCGTCTTTCGGCACGAATCATTTTTTTCTCTAATTCAAGTATTTTCTTCTCTGACTGATGTCCTAAATTCATAGCATGGTCCCCTAGAGTAGGGTCCACTTTAATTACATCCTCTTTTATTTTTGCATATAATTTTTGCAAATCATTAAGCTGTTCCGACAAACTTAAATTCTCCGTTGCTTGTTTTTTTACAAACAAAACTTCTAAGTCCATTAAGGGCTTGAACAAATCCGACAATTTTAATCCTAGGCTTAACCATTGTGCCATTTGCTTTTCTCTAATAATGGCAAATGAATTTCTTAATTGTAAAACGGGGTAATGCACTCCAACAGCATCAAATACATTTTTCAATTCCATCCAATAAGCTAATTCACCTCCACCACCTATAAATACAACACCTGGCAGTATCAACTCTTGATATACGCCTCTTAAAATTACATTAGGACTAAACCTTTCTGGGTAAGCGTGTAATTCTTTAATGATTTCTTCTTGCGAGAATCTTAAATCGGTATCAACAATAATATAATCATCTCCTTGCTTTTCAATTCTTGCACGTAAGTGATCCTTTAAATAAAATAAGTTTACACTTCGCCCTTCTGACTGCACATGGTATTCAGTAGCTAACGCCTTTAAAGTAGGTTGTATCGCTTTATGAGAAAATTGTTCTTTTAATTCTTTTTCCATAACGGGTATGAATAAAGATTTTAATGCTGCGTCGTCTGGCTGTAAAACCAATAAACCATATTGTCCAAAATAAGCATCTACTAATGCTAATGTTGCTTCATTAATGGTATTCCCTTTTTGATAAGCCTGCTTTAAAACTGCTAAAGCCGTTTTACCTGCTCCCTTCACAGACCAATACCCTTCTAAATTTTGCATCAAAGTAACCAAAGCGTCGTCCACTTTCATTCTTCCAATAGCCCCAGTTTGTTTAGTTACCCATTGATGTTTTGTACCTCCTAAAACAAAACTTCCCACTTCATCTATATCAGCGTCTTCCGATCCCATATAATATACAGGAACAAAATTATTAGCTGGATATTTGACTTTCAAGTCGGCCGCTAATTGAATAGCATGAATGATTTTATAAAAAAAGTATAAAGGACCTGTGAATATGTTTGGTTGATGCGCAGTAGTGACAACAAATGTATTTTCCTTTGCTAATAATTCAATATTGGTTTTAACTGCAGAATGAGTTTCCTTAATTGAAGGATGATTTATATTAGCCGACTTAGTAGCTAGTTCGTCATATTGCTTTTGTAAAACGTTTACTAAAACTTGTCTGTCCGTTTTGAAATTCGCTCTTGCTGCAATAGCAGCTTCTACTCCTTGATATGTTGGAGCATAAGCCGTAAAATTTAATGCAGTGCCTTTTGATTGGATATAATCACGAACAAGCGGAGAAAATAAACCCGTTTCGCTATATGGTATTTGTGTAGAGCTAAATTTCATTAACGATCAAATCTTTCGGGGTTGTAAATATCAATATTGATACTTGTTTTTTGTTCTTCTACAATTTCGCAAACTAATTTTCCAGTGCCTGCGCCTAAACTCAAGCCCACCATAGCATGTCCTGTTGCAATAACTACATTAGTCCATTTTTTAGTACGACCTAAATAAGGTAAGCCGTCGGCAGAACATGGTCGGTAGCCATACCATATATTTTCAATGCTAGGCATTGGTATATCGAATTCTGGGAAATATTGTTTTACTGTTTTTAAAATACCTTTTACACGATTCAACTTAGGAGGTGTTGAAGTAGACGTAATTTCCATAGTACCTCCAAAACGCATTTTATTTCCATCCATTGGCGTTAATGCCACACGACCTTCTACAAATACAGCAGGATGATTCGTTCTATAGGGTGAATCCTCTATAGTAACAGAATAACCTCTTCCAGCAACTAATGGCATAGTGATGTCTAATTTTTCTGCTAGCTCCCTACTCCATGAACCAGTTGCTATTATAACTGTGTCCGCTTTGTATTTATTTTTATCTGTAATTACAGCCGTAATATTTCCTGCTTGTTTTTCAAAGTCAGTAACCGTTTCATTTAAGCAAAAACGCACTCCTTTTAATTTTAAATGTGCAATCATTTGCTGCATCAATTTATTTGGATATAAATGTGCATCACATGCAAAGTAAATTGCCCCTAGTGCATTTATTTTATGATTTGGCTCTAATTCGAATAGTGCTTGCTGACTTAATAATTTAGTGCCTGTTAAACCCAATGCATTTGCTTGGTCCACTAAATGATGTGCATGGTCCAATACTTTTTCCGTTTGAAATATTTCCAATAAGCCCTTATGCTCGTAGGCGAAATCAAACTGTGGCAACGTAGCCCATTGCTCATATAATTTTTGACTCAGAAATGCATAATCTCTTAATGGTATAGCCGCCGCTTCTACTTTTTCTGGTGTGGCAGACTTCATAAAATTCCAACCCCATTGAATCAAACTTTTACTTAATCTTGGTTGAATATAAAAAGGACTTTCCGCATTCAACATCCATTTTAAACCTTGCTTAACAATACCAGGAGTAGCCAAAGGAACAAAATGACTTGGACATACATAGCCTGCATTTCCATAGCTACAATTATTTGAAATGTCTGTTTGGTCAATAATAGTCACTTGATGACCTGCTTCTTGTAAAAAGTAAGCACTGCTTAACCCAACTATTCCCCCTCCAATGATTACTACTTCCATAAGCCTATTTAGGTGGCAAATATAAACTAAACTACTTGAAAACCATTTGCATAAGGATCGTCGGCAGGGTCAATTGAAATAGTATTAAACCCATATATTTTAGCCCACCCTTCAATGGAAGGTATAATAGCTTCCTGTTCTCCAATTTTTGTAACCGCTTCTACCTTGCCAATAAAGACCGACCCAATGATACTTTCATGGAAAAAGGGTTCCCCTTGTTTTAATTTGCCCTTGGCATGCCAATGAGCAAGTCTTGCAGAAGTTCCTGTTCCACAGGGAGATCGGTCTATTGCTTTATCCCCGTAAAATACTGCATTTCGAGCTGTATTCTTGGAGTCCAATACAGAGCCTGTCCATAAAATATGAGAACAGCCATTTATGGTGGGATCCAATGGATGCACAAATGTATTAGCTGCATTTATGCGCTTTCTTAGTTCACCGCTCCATGCAATTAATTGCCCAGCTGTATAATGTTCAATTCCTTTAAAATTGTCCTGTACTTCCACAATTGCATAATAGTTCCCCCCATAGCAAACATCGATGTTCAAAATGCCCAAATCTGGACATTCTACTTTAATATCCTGCGCGGCTAAGAAAGAAGGGACATTGGTCAATTTAACCGACTTAACTTTTTTACCCTCCATGGTATAGTCTATTAATACCAACCCGGCTGGCGCTTCCATTCTTATCTTACCTGGTACTTTAGGTTGTATTAATCCAGCTTCAATGGCTACTGTAATGGTTCCAATAGTACCGTGACCGCACATAGGCAGGCATCCACTAGTTTCAATAAATAAAACCGCTACATCATTTTCTGGGTCATGCGCTGGATATAAAATACTTCCACTCATCATGTCATGCCCTCTTGGTTCAAACATTAAACCCTTTCTAATCCAGTCAAACTCTTTTAAAAAATGTTGACGTTTTGCACTCATGGTATCACCTTCCAAAGCAGGCCCCCCTTTTACCACTACCCTTACTGGATTACCACAGGTGTGCGCGTCTATACATTCAAATATAGCACCTGATAATTGATACCCTCCAAAGTTGTTGGAGCTGATTGGATTTATTGCTGCCATGGGATAAAATTAATATATTTGGTAAGCATTTAAAACGATTACTTATGGAAACCTATGGAAAGATATTGATTATTGCAATGCCTTTATTTTTGATATTCATACTTTTTGAAAAATGGTATGGTTGGAGAAAAGGATTTGAGACCGTAAGAACCCTTGACATGATTTCAAGCTTAAGTTCGGGAGTTACAAATAGTACAAAAGACGTTTTAGGTTTAAGTATTGCCATAATTAGTTACGACTGGTTATTGACACGTTTAGCAATTGTCCATATTCAAACTAGTTGGCTACTTTATATTATCGCATTTGTAGCTTTAGATTTTGCAGGCTATTGGGTACACCGACTAGCGCATAGTATGAATTTTTTCTGGAACAACCATGTAGTACACCATAGTAGTGAAGAATATAATTTAGCATGTGCTTTACGTCAAAGCATTTCTGTGTTTGTAAGAATTTACGCAGTGTTACTTATCCCTGCTGCCTTATTAGGCGTGCCAGGAAAAGTGATTGCCATTGTAGCACCACTACATTTATTTGCTCAATTTTGGTATCATACAAGACATATTAATAGAATGGGTTGGTTAGAAAAATTTATTGTAACCCCTTCTCATCATAGAGTGCATCATGCGATTAATGAAATTTATTTAGACAAAAACTTTGGTCAAGTATTTATATTTTGGGATAGACTATTTAATACCTATCAAGAAGAAAGAGCGGATACGCCTTGTGTATATGGCATTACAAGACCTGTGAAAACATGGAATCCAATTAAAATTAATTTCATGCATATGTGGTTATTAATTAAAGATGCATGGAGAGCTGAGCGTTGGATGGATAAATTAACTATTTGGTTTAAGCCATTAGGTTGGCGCCCAGCAGATGTTGCTGCAAAATATCCAGTAGAAAAAATCAAAGACGTATACCATTTTGAAAAATATGATACGGTTGCTTCAAAGCAAGTTCAATATTATTTATGGTTTCAATTATTTGCTTTGCTTTTAATTGTGAGCTATTTGTTTGGTAATATAGCAAGCATTGGCCACACTAATATATTTGTGTATGGCGCTTTTGTATTTATACACGTATATGCATTAACTGAATTCATGGACCGGAATCCGAATGCATGGATTATGGAATTTGGTAAAAACGCAGCAGCTATTTATTGGATACTCAATACAGGAAGTTGGTTTGGCTTGACAAACTTGATTAGCTGGAGTAATTATTTAATGATTGCCTATTTTGCAATAACTAGTATTGCAGTATACTTATTTTCAATAGGGTTTACTTCTAAGAAAATGAGCATTGTTTAGTTAACTGAAATTGCAAAATTGACTTTTACTCTACTTTTATACTTGCTCCTTAGTTAAATTGCCATTAATAGTTCTAAAAATATTTAATGGATTTTCATTTTGTAATGCGGCTGGTAATAAATGATTAGACCAATTTTGGTATGCTACAGGTCTTAACCAGCGCTTAGCTGCTTTTACCCCA
>CALPWK020000046.1 GCA_943327245.2 Comamonas sp. lk
AAATCATATAGTTTTAAATTAGCGTCTACACTACTCGCCACTCCTTTCATGGCAGACACAGCACCGTCCTTTGTTCCAAAATCAGTTTGAAAAACTACAATACCATTTTGTGCCATTGCCGCCGCTACGCTACATAAAAAACTTAAAATAAAAAGGAGCTGCTTCATGTTTACTTATTTATATAAATGTATTGCTTATTTAGAATCAATCAAAGCGATAAAAAAAAGTCCCCCCAATTGGGAGGACTTAAAGTTATTCAAATAAATGAATTAATTAGAATTTGAAAGCTAATTTGGTGAAAATTCTTAAACCATTATAGCCCATTTGAACACCATCCCAAGGTCCACCTGTTTCATTGTCGCCAGCCCACCATTTTGCTTGTGGGTTCACTGCGAAATCAGGATGTACATTAAAGATATTGTCAGCACCTAAAATTAAATTTGCAGCCTTACATAATTTAACACTTGCATAAACGTCTGTAGTGAACTTGCCTTTATAGTTGAAAATTTCTGGCACCAATGTGTTACCAGTTTCGTCTGCGTCAGCTGGTACCATTGGGTTGATACCGTCTCCATTCACACCAAATCCAGTCAATGCTAAATTACCAAAGTAAGTAATTCTGGTACCTAAGCTAAATTTCTTGCTTGAATAGTCCAAACTGAAAGAATATTTAGATTCTGGTGCAGAAGCTTTTAAGAAATATTGCTCTCTGTCTGTAAAGAAAGTTTGCGCATTATAAGTATTGGTATTTAATCCAGCAGGTACGTGAATATCGTCAATGGTGATACCTTGGAAATTAGCAACGAATAAGAATTTCAATTTATTATTATTGTTAATTTTTAATTGGTAGTCAGCAACTACGTCCACTCCTGTATTAGTTGTATTTACTGCATTTGCAAAGAACTGAGCAGTTGCAACACCCATTGTATTTAACTTAGAAGTTAATGCTACTGGCAAGCTTTCGTCAGCGGCACTAAATAATCCAGATAATACTACGCGGTCTTTCATTTCAATAGTATAACCGTCTACTGTTAAAGAGAAACCTTTAAATGGTTTCCAAGTAAATCCTAAGCTTTTATTAATAGAAGTTTCTTGTTTCAAAGAAGGGATACCTGCTAATTTTGTGATTGCATCGTCATTACGTGCTACTCTTGATTGCACTAATTGTCCTTGAGAGAATGACGTTAAAGTATTACTGAAATATTTTTGTTGTAAAGAAGGAGCACGGTAACCAGTACTCATAGATCCTCTAAAATTAAAATTATCAGTTAACTTATATCTGAATGAAGTTTTATAAGTAGCTACCGATCCAAAGTCAGAATAGTTCTCACCTCTTACTGCAGCAGTTACTAATAAAAGATCATTAGGAGTAAATTCAAAATCAGCATAAGCGCCGCCTACAGTTCTAGAAGCTCGAACACGGTCGTCAGGGCTAAATCCAGGAAAGCCTTGTGCGCCTGGTGCTTGTTCTAATCCTTGGCTATTAGGGAATGCTGCAAATGATGCGTATTCACCGTGAGAGATATTATATTTTTCAGATCTTAACTCTGCACCAACAGAAACTTTTATACCGCCTTTGTTAACGGTTCCAAATTGTTTTGTCGCGTCTAAGTTGCTTGTATTTTGCATAAACTCAAATCCACCATCATTAAAACGTGTTTGAGTAGGGTTGCCAATATTAGAAGCGTTGAAAGTCCCATTACCGTAATAATGAAAGCCATTATAACCCATGGTATTGCTCAAATCAAAATCCCAGCCAGATTCAGTTGTTTTAGTTAAGCCAGCAGCTAAAGACATATCCTTGATATTTGCTTGAATATGCGGGTTATAGCTAGTGTCGCCAGAACCGGAAGTAAACATAATGTCTCTTACATAGATTAAATCTCCATTATTAGTTACCGGGAAACGAGCTGGCTTTGCTGACCAATTTCGCGTATAAGCGTATGCGTCAGATTTTTTGCTATTCATACCACCAAATGCATAAAATTTAAACCCATTGTTTAATGGTATTTCCATATTCATCATAGTACCATAAGACTGCATTGAACCATCACCAAAACCCTGTCTCCAAGTATTAGTTGGTAAGCCATCTGCTTTTGAAATATCAGAACTAGCTGCTTGACGGAAAGTTTTTCCTTGGTCTAAGAAATCAAATGAGAAATTTACGAAGCCGCCTTTCTTACCAATATCAAAACCTCTATTAACACTTAATGATTGTGTAATTCCATCAATTGGACGAGCCGTTAAATAATCATGATTATCTCTAAATTGAAAAGTATTGAATTTCTTATCTGCATAACCAGCAATACCGGTTACCACATTCCATTCTTTCGTACTCTTTTTTAATACTACGTTCATTACACCTGCAATGGCATCAGAACCATATTGTGCAGCAGCACCGTCTCTTAAAATTTCAATTCTATCAACAGAAGATTCAGGGAATCCGTTTAAGTCAACTCCAGAACCGCCACGACCTCTTGTTCCAAACAAGCCAACCAAAGCTGTGCTATGTCTACGTTTCCCGTTAACCAATACTAAAGTTTGGTCAGGACCTAAGCCTCTAAGTGTTCCAATATCAACGTGATCGGCACCGTCGGCACCTGATTGTTTATTATAGTTAAAGGAGGGAGCAACCGCATTTAAGGTAGACGTCAAATCCATCTTCGCAGTATTAATTCCCACCTCGGTTAATTTTATAACGTCAACTGGAACTGGTGACTCTATTTTTGCACGACCTGCTCCACGACTACCTACTAATATTACATCTTGTAAATCGGATGTACTAGTGTTTAGGGTAACATTGATGGTATTACTATTGGCAATCATTTTTTTGGTATCAAAGCCAATAAAGCTAAATTCTAAAACTTCATTCATGGAAGCATTTATCGAGTAGGTACCATTCTTCTCAGAAATTGAATTTGTTTTAGAAGTAACTGCTTTAATTGTTACACCTTCTAATGGATTCCCTCTATTGTCAGTAATTCTTCCTTTAATATTTTGCTTTTGAGCAAATGAAGTAATTGTTAACAATGACAATAAAAGGAAACTAAAATGAGTAGTTAGTTTTTTAATCATATATTTTTATTTGATATCAATTTAACACTTTTTTGTGTTTATTGCTTTATAAGCTATAATTAATTACTTTTAAAGCGATTAATAGTCATAAAACCCCTATGGAAGCTAAAATAGAACAAATTAGAAATTTATTTAACAGGTTAAACTCGGTAGCTTGGGAGGAGATCCAGAAAATTCCACAAAGTGGCGGGGATAGAATTTACTTTAGAATTATTCAAGGGAGTCAGTCTTGGATTGCTACTTACAACCTCAACTTAAAAGAAAATAAGACTTTTATATATTTTGCAGCACACTTTCACGCTAAGGGGTTGCCTGTGCCCAAAGTGCTGGCGGTAAGTGATGACCATCATATCTATATTCAGGAGGACGTTGGAACTATTTCATTATTAGAGGTATTAGAACAAGAAGGGAAAACGGAACATACTTATTCCTTATTTCAAAAAAGTTTAAAAGCTTTAGCACAATTACAAGTAAAAGGTAGCGAAGGGTTGGACTATAATGAATGTTTAACTTCCAAGGAGTTTGGCAAACATTCCATTTTAACTGACTTATTGTATTACAAATATTATTTTCTAGATACTTTACAATACCCTTATGACAAGCAAACTTTAATTGACGAGTTTGAATTATTGAGTGATCAATTGGCAAGTAAGCAGTTTAATCATTTTTTGTTTCGTGATTTTCAAAGTAGAAATATTATAGTTAGAAATGACGAAGTATATTTTATCGATTTTCAGGGAGGTATGCAAGGCGGTTTGTCTTATGACGTTGCGTCTTTACTTTGGCAAGCAAAAGCAGAATTGCCGGACGAATGGAAAACTAAATTATTAGATTATTATATTAGTGAGGTCCAATTATTATTGCCAACTAAGATTGACATTGCTCAATTTAAAAAGCAATACTATGGCTTTGTTTTATTGAGGTTATTACAAGTTTTAGGGGCGTATGGTTTTAGAGGATTGTTTGAAAGAAAAGCACATTTTTTAACTAGTATACCGCTAGGGTTAAATAATTTAAAACATTTTCTACAATTGTACCGATTAGACGCGGATACGCCAGTATTTGCTGGTATTTTAGACTGGATGGTGGGAGAAGAAGTATTGCAAAGATTCACCCCCATTATTGCAGATGAAAAGACGCCTTTAATTATTACAATTAATAGTTTTAGTTACAAAAAAGGCTTACCTGTGGACGAATCTGAAAATGGAGGTGGATTTATTTTTGATATGCGTGGCATTTTGAATCCAGGAAGATTTGATGATTATAAAAAACTATCTGGCTTGGATAAGCCAGTGCAAGACTTCTTAGAACAAAGAACTAAAATGAACACATTTTTAAATAGTGTTTGGGACTTAATAGACATTACTGTTGAAAATTATATGTCTAGAGACTTTGAGTCACTTCAAATTAATTTTGGTTGCACAGGCGGACAACATAGAAGTGTTTTTGCTGCAGAACAAACAGCGAGACATTTAAAAAATAAGTATAAAGTGAAAGTAGTTTTAGAACATACCAATACATTAAATTGGGTTAAATAAGAATTGTATGCGTGCCATGATTTTAGCAGCGGGTTTGGGTACTAGGCTGAAGCCCTTTACAGATAGCCATCCTAAGGCCTTAGCCCAAGTGAATGGCAAAACTTTATTGCAAATAAATATTGAGTACTTGCAAAAGTATGGCATCACAGAAGTGATTGTAAACGTGCATCATTTTGCAGATCAAATTATAAAAGCAATTGCAGACAATAAGGGTTGGGGCTCAACTGTAACCATTTCTGACGAGTCGGACGAAGTGCTTGAAACGGGTGGTGGCTTGCTTCGTGCAGCAGCTTATTTTGCAAACGAGGAAAGATGGTTGGTGATGAATGCTGATATATTAACCGATTTAGCATTGGATAAGATGATAGCAGCAGATTCATTGCATACTTCAAATGCAGAGGGGGACATGATGGCGACCCTTGCAGTAACCAATAGAACTACTAGCAGAAATTTAATATTTAATGCAGCTGGAACATTATGTGGTTGGAAGCATAATACAACAGGAGAGGAGAAATGGGCAAATCCCTTAAGAGATCCGAGTACAGCAGTTCCCAAAGCGTTTAGCGGTATACAAATAATTCATAGTGCATTTTTTACTGCCTTAACATTGAATGGAAAATTCTCATTAATAGATGCGTATTTACAAATTGCACAACATTATCCTATCTACTACTTTGACCATAGTGATGGTATTTTATTAGACGTAGGAAAGCCAGAGAGTTTGGAAAAAGCTGCATTGCTTTTTAAACCTTAATGTAAATTTTCTGCTTGTCTAATAGGTAAGCTATCAATGCAAAAAAGCTGATAAAGCATAGTGCATAAACGAATGAACCAATCCGCAAATCGCTAGCTATATTCTTACATACATGCTCGTAAAACCAAGGGAGTGCAGAAGTGTAGATTGGAGCTCCATTCTCGTCGGTATGGTCTACCCATCTTAATAATGCCAATACTCTTGGTAAAAATCCACTCATTACAAAAATGAACAAAGGGTTTTTCCCGAATACATCGAAAAACTTACTCCAAGCACCTCCAGCATTTTTAAATTCTAATAAGTGAATAAACATGCTTAAAGTAATCATGGCTAAACCTGTTGTATATAATACATAACTACTAGTCCATATTTTTTTATTAATGGGGAAACTAAAATCCCAAATATAGCCAGCTAAAACTAGTACCACTCCTGTTAACAATAACTGGGAAAGCATTTCGTAATTCTTTCCTTTCATTTGAATGTACTCGCCTACTAAATAGCCAAAGATAATTTGAACGATGGCAGGGAAAGTGCTTACTAATCCTTCTGGATCAAATGGAACACCTTCTCCTTTATAAATATGGCTAATGCCTAAAATACTTTGATCAATAGCATTCCCAAAAAATCCAGATAAACTATAAGGGTGACCAGGGGCGCCTAATAAAATATTAAGTATCCAATAAATCATTAAAATAAGGATGCCTATAAATAAACCGATTCTTGATTTACCATAATAAATAATAACAGAAGCAAAAAAGTAACAGATAGCAATTCTTTGTAAAACACCTAGTATACGCACGTTCTCCCAAACTTTAAAAACAAGTTCGCCGTCGGACCATTTTACAAATGGGCTCCAATTTAAAAACAAGCCAATGCAGAAAATCATTAAAGTCCTTTTTACCACTTTAACCCAGAACTGATTTGCGGTACCTATTTCTAGTTTTGGCATCACAAAAGACATCGCATTGCCCACAGCGAAAAGGAAAAAGGGGAAAACGAGGTCGGTAGGGGTGCAGCCATGCCAACTGGCATGTTCTAATGAACTAAAAATATGCCCCCAAGAACCCGGATTATTCACTAAAATCATCAAGGCCACGGTAGCCCCTCTAAATACGTCTAATGACTGATAGCGTTGTGTTTG
Organism: Comamonas sp. lk; assembly: GCA_943327245.2. Taxonomy (GTDB): domain Bacteria; phylum Bacteroidota; class Bacteroidia; order Chitinophagales; family Chitinophagaceae; genus Sediminibacterium. Next base: position 6,509 of record CALPWK020000046.1, read on the forward strand.
CATGGTACCCAAATGTATTAAAATTACTTTGTAATATATATGATTGAATTAATATCTTTGCGACCTATCAATTCCTATGAAAAAGAACATATTAATTACGGGTGGAGCAGGGTTTATTGGGTCGCATGTAGTGCGTTTATTTGTAAACAAGTATCCTGATTATCAGATCTTTAATTTGGACGCATTAACCTATGCGGGTAATTTAGAGAACTTAAAAGATATTGAGCAAGCACCTAATTATCATTTTGTAAAGGCGAACATCTTAGAAGCAGATGCTTTAAAAGAGATTTTCACCAAACATGCTATCACCGATGTAATTCATTTGGCAGCAGAATCACATGTAGATAGGTCCATAGTTTCTCCATTAGATTTTGTGTATACCAATGTAATAGGAACGGTTAACTTATTAAATACTGCAAAGGAATTTTGGAAGGGGGATATGAGTTATGAAAAAGCGCATGACGGTGCTTGGCATACGCAAAGAGATCATTTATTTTATCATATATCTACAGACGAGGTATATGGAAGCTTAGGTAAAGAAGGTTTATTTACGGAGACAACAGCGTACGATCCTAACTCACCTTATTCTGCAAGTAAAGCAGCGAGTGATCATTTTGTTAGAGCCTATGGAGAGACTTATCATTTACCCATCGTGATTTCTAATTGTTCTAATAACTATGGCCCTAATCATTTTCCGGAAAAATTGATTCCATTATTTATACATAATATCATTAATAAAAAACCATTACCAGTGTATGGAGATGGCTTGTACACACGTGATTGGTTATACGTTATAGACCATGCGCGTGCGATTGATATGATTTTCCACCAAGGAAAAAGAAGTGACACGTATAATATTGGAGGATTCAACGAGTGGACGAATATTGATTTAGTAAAATTAATGTGTGCTCAAATGGATGTGAAATTAGGAAGAGCGAAAGGAGAGAGCGAAGCATTAATCACCTATGTGAAAGACCGACCAGGTCATGACAGACGTTATGCCATAGACGCGACTAAATTGAATAAAGAATTAGGATGGTCTCCTTCAGTTACTTTTGAGCAAGGCCTAGACGCTACCATTGAATGGTATTTGAATAATGCAGCTTGGTTGGAAAATGTAACGAGTGGTGCTTATCAAGCCTATTATAACGACATGTATACCAATAGATAGTCAACTATTATAACTTATAAATTAATTATTAAGATACCCTACCCCGAATGAAAATAGAGCAGACCCCACTTAAAGATTGTTTTATAGTGCACGAAAAAGTACACGGAGACGCGCGTGGTTATTTTATTGAGACGTATAATCAAAGAGATTTTAATGCTGTGAGTGGATTAGATATTCAGTTTGTGCAAGACAATCAATCTAGGTCGTCCAAGGGCGTATTAAGAGGCTTACATATGCAAAGCGGAGCTGCTGCGCAAGCAAAATTAGTAAGGGTATTAGAAGGCGCTGTTTTGGATGTGGCGGTGGATTTAAGAAAAGGCTCACCTAGTTTTGGACAACATTTTACCATTGAATTGACAGCGGATAATCATAAACAATTCTTTGTACCTGCAGGCTTCGCGCATGGTTTTGTAGTGTTAAGTGAAACAGCTACTTTCTTTTATAAGGTAGATAAGTTTTACCAACCAGGAAACGAAGTTGGCATAATGTATAATGACAAGGATTTAAATATTGATTGGAACTTAGCAGACAGTGAATTAATATTATCGGATAAAGACAAAGTATTAGGAAGCTTCGCGGAGTATGCTGCGAGTTTATAGATGAGTTTTAACTAAAAGAAAAAGTGTTATGATTTGAGCACGAAGTGCGAAAACATATACACAAACAAAAAATTAAATTATTAGGTTTATGAAGGGAATTATATTAGCAGGTGGATCAGGTACAAGATTGTATCCAATCACAAAAGGAATTAGCAAACAATTAATGCCTATTTATGACAAGCCAATGATATATTATCCATTGTCTGTATTAATGTTGGCGGGTATTAAAGAAGTATTAATCATCACTACGCCCGAAGATAATGATCAATTTAAAAGATTGTTGGGCGATGGTTCAGAGATAGGCTGTCAATTTAGTTACGCAGTACAAGCGGTGCCTAATGGACTAGCACAAGCGTTTGTGATAGGAGCTGATTTTGTTGGTAAGGAGAAGGTTGCTTTAGTATTAGGAGATAATATTTTTTACGGTGCTGGCTTTAGTAAGTTAGTGCAATCATTTAATGATGTAGAAGGTGCGGCGGTGTTTGCTTATGAAGTAAATGATCCTGAAAGATATGGTGTGGTGGAATTTGATGAAAACAATAATGCATTGTCATTAGAAGAAAAGCCGGTTGCCCCTAAATCAAATTATGCAGTACCTGGTTTATATTTTTATGATAATGATGTGATAGAAATTGCTAAAAATATTCCAGCATCACCAAGAGGGGAATATGAAATCACCGATGTAAACAAAGTATACTTAGAGCGCAAGCAATTGCAAGTGGGTATCATGAATCGTGGCACTGCTTGGTTGGATACTGGCACTTTTGAGTCATTGGCAGATGCTTGTGAATTTGTAAGAGTGATAGAGAAAAGACAAAGTCAAAAAGTAGGCTGTATAGAGGAAGTGGCTTACCGAATGGGCTTTATTGATAAGGAACAATTGCTTGTTTTAGCGGATAAATACGCTAAAAGTGGGTATGGTGAATACCTAAGAGGATTAAAAAAGTAGGATTTGACTGAACCTTTCTAAGATTTTGTTGTTTTTTATAGCATGTCATCTTATACAATCAAGGATTTAGAGAAAATTTCAGGAATTAAAGCGCATACCATTCGTATATGGGAACAGCGTTACAAATTCTTGCAGCCTCAACGAACTGAGACTAATATTCGATCCTATTCAAGTGATGAATTAAAAGTTATTTTAAACGTTTCCTTATTAAATAAGTACGGGTTTAAAATTTCTCATATAGACAAAATGTCTACTGATCAAATTGAGGAGAAGATTTTAAGTTTGAATCAATTAGATGCGCAAAAAGAAAGGGTAGTAAATGCGTTAATCAAGGAAATGGTTTCCTTGAACATGGCAGAATTCGAGAGGCAGTTGGATATGTATATTGCACAAAAAGGAGTTGACAAAACTATCACTGAAATTATTTTTGCATTTTTAGAGAGAGTGGGCATTCTTTGGATAACCAATCATATCAACCCTGCACAGGAGCATCTAGCAACCAATATCATCCGTCAAAAAATTATTTTAGGTATTGAAAAATTGCCATCAGTAGCAAGCTATTATACCAAAAGAATTGTTTTATTTATGCCAGAAGGGGAGTATCATGAAATTGGACTTTTATTTGTTCATTACTTATTAAAGCAAAGAGGTGTTTATGTAGATTATCTTGGATCTAATGTTCCAATGGTTGATTTGCAATATTTAGCTTCTTTAAATAAAGTGGATTATCTCTACTGTCATTTAACATCTCCGGCGAGGAACTTCAAAGCTGCTAAATTTTTCCAACAATTGGACCCTATAAGTAAGAAAGTTCCTATTATCATTTCAGGTCAAATGGCACAATCTTATACAGATGCCACGTCACCCAATATTTATTTAAAGCGTTCTCTCACTGAAACCATTAGTTTCCTAGAGAGCATATAGTTTATTAAACTCCTAAGTCATCTTATTTTATCATAACCTATTGATAATAAGTATTTTAATAAATTATTAAATCATATTGTTTAATCTTTTTTATAAAAAACTTAAACAAATATTTGCCTAGATGTTATTTTTTTGTTTAGCTTTGTTCTTTATAAAGTTAAACAGAATTATATGTCAAACGCAGAATTTAGCATGTTGCTTACCGAAAATGCAGAATTTTTAAGACCATTTGCTATTAACCTTACTAAGAATCACGAATCAGCAAAAGATCTTTTTCAAGAAACCTTATATAGAGCTATATCTAATAAAGACAAGTACAATGTAGGTACAAATATCAAAGCTTGGTTATATACCATCATGAGAAATATCTTTATTAATGATTACCGCAAAAAAGCTAAACAGTCAACCGTATTCGACAATTCACCTAACGACTTTTTAATAGATCAAACTAGTAATAAAGTTACCAATGATGCAATAACTAACTTAAATTTGAGGGAAGTGAAGCAGTACATTCATGACTTACCTGAATTATTCAGAACGCCTTTTAATTTATATTTTGAAGGGTATAAGTACAATGAGATTGCTGATGCTTTGGATGAGCCATTAGGAACTATCAAAAGTAGAATTCACTTTGCTAGAAAAATTTTAAAACAAAAAATCCAACGATACTAAATACATGTCAACTAAGTCTAAAAAAGTATTAGTAATAGGTGCAGGATTTGCCGGCATGTCCGCAGCATCTTTTTTAGCACAAAAGGGTTGGAATGTAACAGTGATTGAAAAAAATACTTTACCTGGTGGACGTGCAAGAAAGTTTGAAGCAGAAGGTTTTACTTTTGACATGGGACCAAGCTGGTATTGGATGCCAGATATTTTTGAGAAATATTTTGGCTCTTTTGGTAAAAAAGTTAGCAACTATTATGAGTTGCAAAGATTAGACCCATCTTACAGAGTTTATTTTGAAAATGCATCCTGGGATATGCCTGCTAATTATGAAGCATTAAAAGCTTTATTAGAATCTGTTGAACCCGGAGCAGGAAATGCATTAGATTTATTTTTAGCGGAGGCGAAGTTTAAATATGATATTGGAGTAGGTAAGTTGGTACAACAGCCCGGTCTTTCATTGACAGAGTTTCTTGATATGGATTTATTTAAAGGTATTTTCAAATTGGATGTTTTCCAGTCAATGAAAAAACATGTTTCTAAATATTTCAAACATCCTTATATCCAATTTCTAATGGAATTTCCAGTATTGTTTTTAGGAGCATTGCCGGAAAAAACACCTGCTTTATATAGTTTGATGAATTATGCTGACATTAAAGGAGGTACTTGGTATCCTGAGAATGGTATGTATAGTATTGTTCAAGCAATGTATGATTTAGCTACTTCATTAGGAGTCCAATTTCAACTAGGAGAGGAAGTGACTCATATCAAAGTTGAAAATGGCCAAGCTAAGCAAGTTTCAACAAGATTAGGTAATGACGGTGAAATAAAAACGTATGATTTTGACGTGATTGTTGGAGCTGGGGACTACCACCATATAGAAACAAAATTATTAGATCCAGAATACCAATCGTATTCTGAAAAATATTGGGATACAAGAGTGATGGCTCCAAGTTCACTATTATATTATGTTGGGTTGAACAAAAAAATTCCAGGGGCACTTCATCATTCCTTATTTTTTGATACAGATTTTGGTGTACACGGGAAGGAAATTTATACCGACCCTAAATGGCCAACGAGACCTTTGTTTTATGCTTCTGTACCTTCTGTGACAGACCCTACAGTTGCACCAGCTGGATGTGAAAACTTATTTTTATTAATACCCATTGCAGCTGGTTTAGAAGGCGATACAGAAGAAATTAGAACACACTATTTTAATGAAATTATTGGACGGTTGGAGCAAAAGTGGGGTGTATCTATAATGGATGCTATTATATATAAAAGGTCTTATGCCGTTAGTGATTTTAAATCAGACTATCATTCATTTAAAGGGAATGCATATGGACTAGCAAATACTTTGTTACAAACAGCAAATTTAAAGCCGTCATGTAAAAGTAAAAAAGTAAAAAACCTATATTACGCAGGTCAATTAACAGTGCCAGGTCCAGGTGTACCTCCAAGTTTAATTAGTGGGGAAGTAGTGGCGAATTTAATAGATAAAAATAACAAATAAAATAAGCATCATACTATGTCATCTTTAAAATTATATAATGAAGTAGCCGCTTATAGTAGTAAGTACACTACGCTATTGTATAGTTCAAGCTTCTCGTCTTCCATTAAATTGTTACACAAGGACCTACAACAACCTATTTATGATATCTATGGTTTTGTTCGGTTTGCGGATGAGATAGTGGATACCTTTCATGATTATGATAAACCAACTTTATTCAAACAATTTAAAGTAGATACTTATTTGGCTTTGGAGCAAGGAATAAGCTTGAATCCAATTTTGCATAGATTTCAATTAACTTATCATCAATATAAAATTGATCCTGCATTATTAGATGCATTTTTGTTCAGTATGGAAATGGATTTGAACCAACATGCACATGACGAAGCTTCTTATCAAAAGTATATTTATGGAAGTGCAGAAGTGGTAGGTTTAATGTGTTTATATATTTTTTGTAATGGTAATATAACTTTGTTTGAAAAATTAAAGCCAACAGCTCAAAGCTTAGGCGCAGCGTTTCAAAAAGTTAATTTCTTGAGAGATATTAAAGCAGATTTTGAAGGATTAGAAAGGGTTTATTTTCCAAATTGTGACTTTTCTGATTTCAAATTAGAAGACAAGCTTACTATTGAGGCGGATATTCAAAAAGATTTTGAGCAAGCATTAGTGGGAATTAAAGAATTACCTTTGGAATGTAGATTTGGAGTATATGTAGCGTTTAAATATTATTATTCTTTATTCAGAAAAATAAAAAAAACGAAACATCATGCGATACTTAAAACAAGAATTAGAATTCCTGATTATGGTAAGCTATTTATCTTGGCAAAAGCGAAACTGAGAAGCCAGTTAAATTTCTTATAATTTCTCAGAATTTTTTAGAATTTATTTTTATAATATTATAAAACATTTGATATGTTATTTTTATTCGTAACGTTAGGAACATTTTTTATCATGGAAGGGATTACTTGGTTAACACATAAATATGTTATGCATGGTTTCTTATGGTATTTGCATGAAGATCACCATCAACCAACGGGGTATGTGCTGGAGAAAAATGATGCCTTTTTCTTAATATTTGCAATACCAAGTATGGCTTGTATTTTTTACGGAACATTTGGTGGCCCGTTGTGGGTTGCTGCAATTGGAACTGGTGTTGCAATGTATGGACTAGCTTATTTTATAGTACACGAAGTTGTAATACATCAACGTCTAAAGTTTTTCACTAGATCTGATTCTAGATATATTAAAACCATCCGTTGGGCACATAAAATGCACCATAAGCATATTAATAAAGAAGATGGTGAAAGTTTTGGAATGTTATGGGTAGCTAAAATGTATTGGGATAAGGTAAAACGCGACGAAAAAATACAGAATAAAGCTTAGTTCTATACCTAGTGGAACAAGTCAATACATACGATTATATTATAGCAGGTGCTGGCTGTGCTGGCTTGTCACTTTTGTATCATATACTACAAGAGCCAAATATAAACACTAAAAAAATATTAGTAATCGACCAGAATTTGAAAAAATCAAATGATCGAACCTGGTGTTTTTGGGAAAACAAAGCTGGACCTTTTGAATCGATTGTGTGTAAAAAATGGGATACTATTTCTGTGCATCATAATGATTTTAATAAAGAACTTTCCACTGGTTCATATGAATATAAAATGATTAATGGAATTGATTTTTATAATCATGTTATTGATTTAGCAAATCAATGCTCAAATGTCACTTGGGAAGAAACGCGAATAACAGAAATAGATCAAATTGCCTCTATAGGTGTAGTGCATTGGGAAAATGGTAGTGCATATGCTCCTTTTGTTTTTTCTAGTATATTGCCATTAGATACTTTATACAAATTAAGTCAAGGCGATATAGAAAGTCCTTTTTTATGGCAACATTTTAAAGGTCGTTTAGTAGAATTTGAAACTCCGGTATTTAAAGCTAATGTTGCTAGACTAATGGATTTTAATGTTAGCCAACATGACTATACTGGATTTATGTACATATTGCCTTTGTCAGATAAGAAGGGATTAATTGAATACACTTTATTTTCGCCTAGCATATTAGAGGAGTATAAATATGATGAAGAGATGGATAATTATTTAAAACGTGAGTTTCAGAACAA
>CALPWK020000047.1 GCA_943327245.2 Comamonas sp. lk
AATTGATGGTTTTGGCTTTACGTCTAGTTATAATTTTTTAGCGGATAGTTTTGCATTAAGTTCTTTTAATTTTTATGCTAGAACTACTTTGTTTGAAAAATTCAATATTAGTTCAAGTTTTACGGTAGATCCATATGCTAATGACAGCAGGGGATTTAGGGTTAATAAATATTACATAGATCCATCTAAATTAAAATTTGGTCATATTACAAGTGGTGGTTTATCTTTCTCCACTTCTTTTAGAAGTAAAACAAAGGACGATAAAGCTAAAACAGAAAAAGTGATTCCTATAGATCCTTTTATGACACCAGACGAACAGCAAAGGCAATTACAATATGTAAAAGCAAATCCAGCTGAATTTACAGATTTTGATATTCCATGGTCATTAACAATGTCTTATTCATTTCAATTTACAAGAGTGATGAAGCCTGACTACTCAGGATTTACCATACAGACGTATTCTAGTTTAAATTTAAATGGAGACTTCAGCTTGTCACCTAAATGGAAAGTTGGAGGGACAGGGTATATTGATGTTGCAAAAGCGAGTATACAACAAATGAGTTTGTTTATTACTAGAGAAATGCATTGCTGGCAATTATCAATTAATGTGACTCCAATTGGCATTTATAAGTCCTTTAGCATTACTATAAATCCAAAGTCGGGAATATTGAGAGATTTAAGAATAAATAGAAGTAGAACCTTCTCTTCCTCCACTTACTAATCACTTATAATTTAGGATCTCAAATCAAATAATACTATTTATTATTTAGTAGGTAATGTTTTACCATAGTATCAAATACTAATTGCTTTAATGAAGCAGCTGTGTGACCTTGAGGGTAAATAGCAGGTAGAATATCCATTTGTATTTTCCCCGGTGTAAAATACATTACAGGTTTTGCAGGCAAAATTTTCTTGGTATTTAATAAAATAACTGGAATAATTGGCTTTTGAGTATCAATGGCTAATTTAAATGCTCCATCATAAAATGACTTTAATGGTGCACTGGTTCTGTTTCTTGTTCCTTCGGGATATATTAACATATCAAGTCCATTATTTAAGACTTGTCTCATTTTTTCAAAACTCTCTCGTCGACTACGGTCATTTTTCCTGTCAACTAATACAGAACCAAAAGAATATATCCAACCAAATAATGGTACATACGCAAATGCTTTCTTGGCAATAGTTTTATTTGCTCTTGGTAAAAAGGGGAAACTAATAGGAATATCTATTAAACTATTGTGATTGCAAACTACAATTGCATTTTCAGTTTTATCGAAAACGGATTTCCCTGTAACTTTAAATGTACAGCCAGATAATGTTAAGAAGATGGACATCCAAACACGAGACACCAAACGATGCCATCTAGTTTTTTGTGGTTCAGGCAAAATAAAGCAGAAGAGATAAAACCATAAAAAAATAAGCATGGTAGAAGCAAAAACAAATAAAGCCCAAAAGGCAAGTATTCTAGCAAAAATATTTTTAATCAATTTCATATGCTATGGTGTCCAATTAATTGGGTTTTTATTATGTTGAACTAAATATTCATTGGTTGCACTAAAATGTTTGCAACCAAAAAAACCATTATGAGCACTCAATGGGGAAGGATGAGCTGCTCTTAATATTTTATGTTTTGAATGGTCAATTAGAATTTGTTTTTGGCCTGCAAAATTACCCCATAAAAGGAAAACAAGTCTAGATTTTTCTTTTGATAGTATTTTTATTACATCATCAGTAAATTGCATCCATCCAATTTTCGCGTGACTTCCAGGTTCGTCTGCTCTTACAGTAAGTGCTGCATTTATTAATAAGACGCCTTGATTAGCCCAACTAGTTAAATTGCCACTAGTGGGAATAGCCATGCCAATGTCTTTATTCAATTCTTTATAAATATTCATTAAGGAAGGAGGAGGTTTTACACCTTCAGGAACAGAAAAACTAAGTCCCATTGCTTGACCTGGGTTATGATAAGGGTCTTGACCTAAAATAACCACTTTAACCTGGTCATAAGGAGTTTGATTAAAAGCGTTGAAAATAAGGGAGCCCTTGGGATAAATAGTACTTTTTAAAGCCTTTTCGGTCTTTAAATGGGCTACTATTTGTTTGAAATATGCTTTTTCAAATAGAGGCGTGAGCACTTCTTTCCAACTGGCGTCTATTTTTACTTCCATAATTACTAAATTACAGCATTATAACTAATTAAATGCATCTGATTAAATGAAAAACTGGATACTCTTTATATGCATTTTTTTTTGTTCCTATAAGGTAGTGGCAAATGAACCAAGAATTAATATTTTAAAGCAAATAGCCTCCTTACAATCAAAAGATGCTAAAGATTTCCCAGACGGTGCTTTCCCTTCTTTTCGTAGATACCATTTTAGTAAAACTTTAAAAGCAGACTATAATTTATTTTATACTGCGTTAGTAATTTATAATATTGAAAGGTATAAAGCTATTTTAACTCAGGAAGAATTGTCAATTTTAGCTCAAATTAAGGCTAATGCAAATCCATATTTTGAACTATTTAAGAACAAAAAAAATAACCTGACTTATAATTTTTGGCCAAAATATCCTGCCCAAGTATTTCCCAATGGAGGATGGTTAAATAAATTTAATGAAATGAACGCGCTTCCTGACGACGTGGATGATTGTTCCTTATTGATGTTAGCATTAGGTAATCAAGATTCATTAGTTAACAATATGAGTAAACTATTCTTGTCTTTTACGAATACTAAAGTAAAAAAATCAAATGGGTATTATAAAAGATATAAGAATTCACCTGTATATAATACTTGGCTAGGTAATGGATATCCTATTGATATTGACATATCGGTGCTTTCAAATGTGCTATTATTGAAATATACGTATCATCAATCTCTAAATAAGTATGATTCTGCCTCATTGGATTTAATAGTGGACGTTTTAAAAAGGAATAAACATATTAATGACCCTTCCTACGCTTCAGTACATTATAGCAATGCTTCAACTATAATATACCATGTAGCTAGACTAATGCAATATTCAAATCATTCATCTTTATTACAATTAAAACCATTGCTTTTAAAGCAATCCTATAAGTTACTTGATGATAGTAAGTCTGCTTTAGAGCGATTAATCTTGATAAATTCAATAATGCAAATGGGAGGGAAGGTGGATGAAAATATTGCAATTAAAATAATAAATGATAAGCAGTTATTAATACAAAATGATTATCCCTATTTTAATGCTAATATGGCTGCAATTTTAAATAATCCTTTTAAAAGAATACTGTCTGCAACTAAAATTGGAAAATTTTATTATTATAGTGACGCTTTTAATTTGTCATTATTATTTGAACAAGAAATGTTAAGACAAAAATTAGTTTCTAGCAATTAGATAACTGTGTTTTAGTAGTTTAACAATATTGGCTGGATTTTCCATGTCAATAATCAATTTTTTCCGATCTAATAATTTCAAATCTGGCAAAGTGGATTTCCCATTTTGGATGATCCTAAGATTTTCCAAAGCAAGATATCCAAAAGCAGGAATGATAGAAAGTTGAATTAATAGTTTTTGCTTTTTAGACGCTATATAATCTAAACTTTTAACAGTATACTTGAATATTTCTACTTGTTGGTCGAATAATACTTTTACAGATTCATAGGATTTAGCTGTATTCGCGAATGTATATATACCGTCCTGTAAGTCTTTATAAATGTCAAATAAGTCATTAGTCATCTGTATTACTCCACCTAAATTAAACCAACAATCATCCATATGTTTAGAACTATTTAAGTTTAAGTAATGCCTACACATTAGTAAACTAAAGCCACCTTTTCTTTTGGTAATTGATAAGATATCCTCTAAAGAAATAGATTCATCAAATTGCTTAATTGAATCTTTCTGTGCTTGGTGTATTTTTTTTAAAACTTCCTTATATTTATCAATTTCATTAACCCTATAAAGTAATTTTAAATGGATGGATGCTAATAAACGTTCTTTTGAATTTGCTTGGTTCGCATTTTCTGGATATTCGAAGAGCAAATCCAGTTCTGATTCAGATAATAGTTTTTGATCCACAATGTCGTCATATAAACCTGACATGATAAAATACAATCTATTACTTACCTGTTCATATTCATTTGTAGTTCTACCATATAAACCAGTAAACTGATCATTAATCAAATGTTGTTGTATGCTTTGAAATTTAGCCGCTTTATTTATAGCCGCTTTATCAATTTTACCATTGTATTTTGCTTCAATTAAATGGATAAATTGTATACCTTTTTTTTCTGTTTTTTTTAAACTTGATAATGCTTTTATTACTAAGCAGGTATTATAATATAGATACTTTAACGGGTACATGTTTAACAAATGTATTTACATTTATTCATATTAACTAAATAATATATATATTTTATTTAAAAACTAAATAAGGATTATTATCCTTATAAAAGCAACTTTTTAACTAGTTGTATTTATTAAAATTTTACTTGATTATAATATTTCAAAAAATCAATAAAATCATTCTCGTTTTTAAGCTTCTTTTTAGCGTAATTCAGTACTAAATCTTTGTTTGGTAAAATAGCATACAATTCTTCCTGATTCAATTTCCTTAAACTAACTACTTTGTTTGTAATTTTTAAATAAAACCTGGCGTTTGGGGAAAATTTATTGATTTTCATTGTCCCAAAAAGAGAGTCTTTTTGTAAAACTTGATTGCTGTATTGTTTTAATAATTGAATAGATCCCTCGTTTAAAACCTGCACAAATTGATAAGAATTCAGTAATCCTTTATTATCCGTGTAGCCTTTTATTAAATTTATGATTGGTTCATTTGCAATTTCATTATTTAGTATTTCTACTTTCCCAATAATAGACTTATCAGCAACTAATTCCTTCTCATTGTTGTCTATAAAATGTATCTGATCTGTATTGCTATTGTATTTAACTTTTACCTGTGCGATTTTTTTATTATTTATATCATAAATATTTGCTAATCGCCAGTCATCATATAAAAAGGGAGTGCCACTTATATCAACATACCTAATTCCATTCATGGTACCATCTCTATCAACTACACCATATGGATCTATATTTATTGTCATATTTGCCGACTTAAAACTTGACATTTCGGAGCTGCCACCACTAGAACCTAATCCAGTTTGAGCATTTGTACTATTTAGTATTAAAATCAAGTTTAGGAGTAAATAAAACTTTTTCATATTGGATTGCTTGTGCTAGTATAAATATAAGTATTCTAGTAATAAGCATTTGAGATTAGCTCTCTGTACATCCTAAAGGATTAGCTCACTGTACATCCTAAAGGATTAGCTCTCTGCGTTCGCTGATCCTTTAGGGTATCTTACCCAAAGCCTTTCAACTAATCGCTTCGCGTTTAGTTGGCTTTTTTCATTCTCGTCTGCTTACACAAGCAAGCTTGTGACGCAGCCTCAAACGAAAAAAGCCTGTCACTTTTGTGACAGGCTTTGTGATTCGGATTGGATTCGAACCAATGGCCCTCATCTTAGAAGGATGACGCTCTATCCAGCTGAGCTACCGAACCATGACATAAAATATAGTATGTCGGGGTGCAAATTTAAGCAAATTTTACGCTTAAATCAAAGAAAATAATGCTCAAAATCAATCCTTAGCCATTAAATCTCTAATTACAACACTTGCTACTGTACAACCAAACATGGCTGGCATATAGCTTAATGTTCCAATTATTGACTTTTTAGGATATGCTTTCTCTGTTACTATCACCTTTGTTTGATCCACTTTTTCAGCACTATAAACAACTTTAAAGCCGGTTTTTATGCCTAAACTATGCAATCTCTTTCTAACATACCTAGCCAAGTTACATTCATGTGTTTGTGCTATATCAGCTACTTCTATTTGAGTGGGATCTACTTTTCCACCAGCACCCATTGAGCTAACTATTGGTAATTTTCTTTCAATTGCAGATTGGATTAAAAACACTTTTGCTGACAAAGTGTCTATGCAATCAACAACATAATTCCATTCTTCTTTATCTAATAATTGGGTAGTTAATTCCTCTTGTATAAAAATTGGAAGTACCGTTAAGTCTAAATTAGGGTTAATATCTTTTAATCTTTCCGCTAAAACGGTTGCTTTAAGTTGTTTTGCAGAGGAATGAAGGGCTGGGATTTGTCTGTTAATATTACTTAAATCAATAACATCATTATCAACTATGGTCAACTTTCCAATACCTGCTCTAACTAACATTTCAGCGCATATGCCACCAACTCCACCCAAACCTACAACTAGCACATTCTGCTTCATTAATTTTTCTAAGGTTTCGTCGCCTAACATTAATTGTGTTCTACTCATCCAATATGGGATCATGCTGTATCTTTAGACTGCAAAAATGAGTAAACCAATGTCCATTACAAAAATTATTTTCAGTTTAAGTTTATTGATCTCCATAAATGCTTTGTGTCAATATCCAATTACTATAGCGACAGAAAGAAAGGGTGTTAGTTTAAGGGGATTGTCCATCCCAAATAAAAATACAATTTGGGCTAGTGGCAGTAATGGGTCAATAGCGAAGTCTGTTGACGGGGGAGCTCATTTTGAATGGATGGTGGTAGAAGGGTATACTAATAGAGATTTTAGGGCTATACATGCTTGGAATGAGCGTGAAGCAATTATTGTAGCAATTGCCTCTCCAGGAATTATATTAAAGACTATAGACGGCGGAAAAAAATGGAAGAAAGTATATGAAAATATGGACTCTGCCATGTTCTTAGATGCAATACATTTTAAAGATGGTCATGGGATTGTTATTGGTGACCCTATTTATCAAATTCCATTTATGTTAACCTCAGCTGATTATGGAGATAAATGGGTGGAAGTAGAATCAAGTTATTTTAAGGATACAATTTTAAATGGAGAATCTTTCTTCGCGTCTAGTAATTCTAATTTAACAAGCATAGCTTTAACAAGCATAGCTAATGATGCTTATTTTGTCTCAGGAGGTTTGAATAGTAGACTTTGGATTAATGGTTCTCCCTATGCTTTGCCAATTATCCAAGGCAATAATTCATCGGGAGCTAATAGTATCGACATTTCGCCTAATTTAAAGAACATTATTATAGTTGGGGGAGATTATAAAAAAGATACAATGAGTGAAAGGAACATTGTTTTATATGAAATAAATGCTAAAACAAAATCAAGTGGCAATAATTATATAATGAAGCCAATTTTAACCCAAATTAATTTAATTAATAAGCCTTTTGGATATAAGTCCTCCGTTAAATTCTTTAACAATGAAATTGCAGTTGCATGTGGTACGTCCGGTATAGATATATCAAAGGATAAAGGTAAATCTTGGACTATGATTTCAAAAGAAAGTTTCCATATAGTTCAAACACAGCCGAATACGAAGAAAGTATTTTTAGCGGGTAAAGGGGGTAGAATAGCCTATTTTAACATAGATTAATTTTGTCAATTAAATCTTTTATTAAATCCGAAAAATTATACTTAAGATGAATCAATTAAGCTTTACATGCTGTAACTTAGTATAGTTATGAATAAATATCAAGCAATCATATCTTTCGATATGGATGAGGATTTTATGGCACTCGTACCTCCTCATCGAACTTATATCAATTATTTGCTAAATAAAGGCATTATTGATAGTTATGCAGTTAGTATGGAAACGCAGCAATCTTGGATAACGTTAAATGCCAAAAACAAGAAAGAGGCTAGGGAATACTTGGAAAAGTCACCTTTAAACAAATATTGGAACTTTGAAATAGTGGAACTATTCGTTTATGACAGCCAATCTACCCGACTTCCAGCCGTACAATTAAATTAATTATACTTTTTTTGGGAGTTTAAGAATTGCGACTTATATTTGCACTCCTTAAAAGGGAGCATAGCTCAGTTGGTTTAGAGCATCTCGTTTACACCGAGAGGGTCCGCGGTTCGAACCCGTGTGCTCCCACACAGTAAAAGTCCTCAACATTTGTTGAGGACTTTTTTATTATAATTACCTATATAGTAATAGTGTTTTATGGATTATCTGAAACGCTACAATTTGATTAATTGAACAGCTTGAAAGGTTCCATCCACTTGAGCTAGTAGTGTATAAGTACCTGGGGGAAAGTTAGCTCCAAATGTATATTTAACATTAGACATTCCTTGTGCGGCGTACACTAAAAATCCAGATGAATTAAATACTTGTAATTTCATTGTAACATAACTACCTCTATACTTAATTGTACTTACTGTAAAACTAGTGGAACTTGGATTTGGATAAACAGTTAATACCAATCTTCTATCTGGATTCTCCGTAATAGGAGTTATGTTGATTGTAATAGTTTGCATATTAGTACAAGCTTTTGCATCCTTGACCGTAATATCGTAAGTTCCTGCATAATTATAGTAGAATAAATTTGAAGTTTGGAATGCATTATTATTTAACTGATAAGTATATGGTGTTGTGCCGCCAGATGCAGTTGCAGTAATTGTTGTTGTACTATTAAATGAGGTAATAATACCGGCAGTTAAAATCAAATTCAATTTAGTTGGTTGCGTAATGGTTTTACTAACTGTATCTTTTTTACCTAATGCATCTGTTACGATATAAGTGTAAGTGCCTGCTTTAACCGTAAAACTGCCAATTCCAGAATAAGGGGTAGTTCCTCCAGTTGCAGAAACGATTATAGTAGTTGTGCCTCCAAAACAATTAATAGTGCCACTAGATATGCTAGCAACCAACGGCGGTATAATTGGTGCTGCAATTGTAATGGATTTTGAAATAGTACATGCTTTTGCATCATTCACAGTTACACTATAAGTTCCAGCTGAAATATTAGTAAATACATTGGAAGTTTGTGGTGTATTATTATTCAATTTATAAGAATACGGAACAGTTCCTCCAGAAGCTGTTGCTGTGATGGTTGTTGTGGTATTTGAAGGAGTTAAAATGCCCGCATTTAAACTTAAGTCAAGCTTTGTAGGTTGGGTTATGGTAGTACTCACTGTGTCTTTTTTACCTAAGGCGTCTGTGACAATATAAGTATAAGTTCCTGCTACTACAGGAAAAGTACCTGTTCCTGTATATGGAGCAGTACCTCCGCTCGCACTAACTATAATATTTGTTGTTCCTCCAAAACAGCTGATAGTTCCGTTACTAATTGAAGCATTAAGCGGTGTAACTACTAAAATATTCTGATCTTCGTAGATACCAGCATCTGGGTTGCCTACAATTGAATTTCCAATAAAATCTCTCGTTAAACCAACATCATACCCAAAATTAATAGCAACAGATCCATTAGCTAATTTTAAATTCCAATTTTCTGCTTTACCAGTGGTATCTAAAAATAATTTTTGATTGTCAATAACTAATTCATCATAATTAGGGTTAACACCTAAAATACCACCTCTTAATTTATAAATATTATTTTTGTGGATTAAATTCAATGTATCTAAATTACTAGTCATCACATCAATACCTGAAGTTAACCAAATAATATTGTTCCTTAAAATAATGATATCAAATAGTGTAGGATCTGCAAACCAAAATAAAGAAGTAGCACTATTAAATCCTTTCAAGGTTTCAATGATAGTATTATTAAAGAATCTAGTATTATTAGTATTAATAAAAGATCCATCAAACTTATTATGTATGGTAGCAGTTTGACCACAATTAATAATTTTATTGTATGCAATTAAGTTATTGAATGCATTACCATTACTTTCACCACCAATTTCAATAAATCCTTTACAATAGGTAACGGTATTATATAATATTCTATTGCTATTAATATTTGAGTTAAACAACTGAATAGCTCCTCCAATAAAACTATAATCATAACTACTAGCCCAAGCTCCATCAATTTTATTATCTTGAATAAGATTAAAAGAACTTCCAATTACTATGCCATTTGCTCCATAATCGTCTGTTCCGCCCACTGTATTCCTAATGGCACGTAGGTTATGAATAAAATTATTATTTAGAGTTGTAAAATCAGAACCCGTTTCAAAGGTAATTCCTATTCCAACTAAACTAATATCATTATTCCTAATTGTACAATAAGGTGAATTTTGGATCACAATACCATATTGAATTTTTGCTATTGTAGTGTGAGCTATGGTGTCTATAGTTTTATCTAGTATTTTAAAGCCATCAACTATTACATATTGTCCATTAATAATATCGATAACATCACCAGTCGTTGTAGTTAGTTCGGGTTTATTACCTGTCCCATAAGTACTATATACAATAGGACTTGCAGTAGTACCAATTCCTGTAATTTGAAGTGAACCTGTAAAAGACTGACCTTTTTTGAAAAATACAGAATCACCCGGAACTAAATTTAATGTCCCAGCATTTACTTGTG
Source organism: Comamonas sp. lk (assembly GCA_943327245.2). Lineage (GTDB taxonomy): Bacteria > Bacteroidota > Bacteroidia > Chitinophagales > Chitinophagaceae > Sediminibacterium. The sequence continues at coordinate 10,350 of CALPWK020000047.1, forward strand.
CAATTGTTTTCCAAGGATTCGCAAAACTTCCATTTGTAATTAAAGAAGTGGAAGAAGGATCTGCATAGTATTTTTTAGCAACTACAGGTGGGATAATTATATTCTCATAAATACCTGCATCTGGATTACCAACAATTGGGTTGTTTATAAAATCTGAAGTAATTCCAACATTAGTTCCAAAATTAATCCCAGGTGAATTTGCGATAAGTCTATAATCCCAGTTTTCAGGATCTCCTAATGTGTCAACAAATATTTGTGAATTATTAATGATAAGTTCTGTGGGGTCTAAGTTTACACCTAAAATACTATTTCTTAATTTATAAATATTATTAGTATGCACCATTTTGCTTGTATCCAAATTATTACTCACTACATTTTCACCAGTAGCTAACCAAATTATGTTATTTTTCATAATAACAACATCGTTCTTTGTTGGATCTGCAAACCAAAACATAGTACTTGCATTTTTAAATTGTATTTTTGTTTCTATGATTACATTATTATAAAATTTAGTATTATTGGTATTGATGTAATTACCATTTAACAAATTGTGAAATATGGCGGTTTGTCCACAATTAATAATCTTGTTATAAGCAATTAAGTTATTTAATGCAGTTCCATTACTTTCTCCACCAATTTCAATAAAGGATGCACAGTTTATTGCTGAATTATATTCAATAATATTATTATTAATTGAACTATTATATAATTGAACAGTCCCCCCAATAAATCCATAATCATAACTATTTGCCCAACATCCTTCAAATCGATTATGATTTACTAAATTATTAGAACTTCCAATAACCATGGCATTGGCGCCAAAATCTGCTGTTCCCCCAGCCGTATTTACAACAGCTCGTAAATTGTATATATTGTTTCCGGTTACTACCGTGTTATTTGAACCATTTTCTAAAGAAATTCCAATACCAACTAATGTAATTTCTAAATTACGTAAAGTACAGTTTGGTGAATTTATAAGTGTAATTCCATATCCAATCTTAGCTTGAACAGAATGATCTGTTGTACTAATAGTATTGTCAGTTATTTTAATTCCATCAACAATTACATATTGTCTATTTATAATGCTAATTACATTTGAAGTTGTATTAGTAAAGACTGGGATATCCCCAGTTCCATAAATTGTATAAACTATTGGTTTTAGTATTGTTCCAGAACCACCTATAACAAGTGATCCTATGAAAGTTTGACTTCGTTTAAAAAATACTGAATCACCAGGTAATAAGCCAGTTGTTCCTGCATTTGTCTGTGCAATTGTTTTCCATGGGCTGGTGAATGAACCGTCTGCCAAATTAGAAGTAGAAGAGGGGTCTACATAATATTTTGTCTGATGAGTGACAACGGTTTGATATTCAAAAATTCCAGCATCAGGTCTGTCAATTATTGGATTTCCAACAAAGTCAGTTGTCAAACCTAAACTTGCGCCAAAATTAATTGCAGGTGATCCTGCAGGAATTCTGAAATCCCAATTTTCTGGATCTCCTATGGTATCTAGAAATATTTTTGAATTGTTTATTATTAGTTCTGTAGGGTCAAGTGTCACACCTAAAGTGCCTAAACGTAGTTTATAGATATTATTGGTATGAATCATTTTAGCAGTATTCAAATTATTGTTAACCACATTCTCGCCAGTAGTCAACCAAATAATATTATTTTTCATTATTACCACATCCACTTTAGTTGGGTCAGCATACCAAAACATGGATGTGATAGGATTAAATTGTTTTTTAGTATCTACAATAACATTATTATAAATTTTTAAATTATCTGTTCTAATTGAGAATCCGTCTATTTTATTATGAAAAGCGCCAATCGTACCACAATTCAAAATTTTATTATATGAAATTAAATTATTAGTAGCGATACCATAATTCCCACTCCCAATTTCGATAAAACCATTACAATTAATTGCCGAATTATAAGAGATGATATTTTCACTAATAGTAGAACCATAAAACTCAACAGCACCTCCATCATATCCATAATCATAACTTAGTGCCCAACAATCTTTAAAAATATTATTTTTTATGATATTAGATGAAGTTCCAATTACCATTGCATTTGCTCCATAATCATCATCTCCACCAACGGTATTACGAACTGCACGTAGATTGTAAATATTGTTATTCTCAATGGTGGTAAAATCTGATCCTTCTTCGGTAGTGATAGCAATACCCACTAAACTTATATCACAATTTTTAATCGTAATATGTGGAGAATTATTTAAAATAATAGCATAACTTATTTTTGCTGTTATACTATGATCTGTTGTGCTCATGGTTCTATCAATTATTTTAAAACCGTCAATAATTACATATTGTCTATTTGTTAATGTAATAATATCAGTTGCTGTATAAGTGAGTTCAGGTATATTTCCAGTACCATAACTTGAATATACAATTGGCTTAGTTGTACTTCCAGAAGAACTAATAACCAGTCTTCCACTTAACACTTGCCCTTTTTTAAATAATACAGAATCCCCTGGCAACAAAGTAGTAGTTCCAGAATTTACTTGTGCAATGGTCTTCCAAGGGTTTGTAATGGTTCCATTTGCAATGGTAACTGTAGAAGAGGGGTCGACATAGTAATTTTTTGCTAAAAGATGATCAGTAATAAATAGATTTATTACTAGGATAACTATTTTAATTACTAAGTTTAATTTTTTGTTTAAATTTTTCATGGAAATGACATTATATAAGTAAAACACTAATTTTAAATTCAAGATTATGATACGTTAAAATTATCCCTGTATTTTACTATTAACAATGACCGGATCTCAATTTTAGCTTGATAGTCGTCAAATACACAACTATAATTTTAAAATAATAATTTTTAAATAGCAGATAGATTGACCTAAATTTGTATTTATGCAAGTATTCAAGACCCAAAGTAAAATTATCATCACCTGTCACAAATGGCTAGCACCAGCTTTAAGAGCTGAGGTGATTGGCTTAGGATTCGATGTAGACCGTGTTTTTCAAACCGGAGTGGAACTAACAGGTACAGTAGAAGATTGTATACGATTGAATTTAAATTTAAGATGTGCAAGTCAGGTAATGTATTCTATTAAAGCTTTTATTTGTAATGATCCAAACGAATTATATAAAAACTTAGTAACCATACATTGGGAAAAAATGATCGCTCCTGATGGCTATTTTTCAGTAACAAGTAATGTATTTCACCCCTCTATAACAACCAATCTTTTCTCAAATTTGCGTGTCAAAGATGCCATTGTAGATAGAATGAGAGAAGTAACCAATAAACGTCCATCCACAGGTTCTGAATTATCTGGAGCGGTTGTTTATTTATTTTGGAAAAATGATGAAGCAGAAATATTCTTGGATACTACCGGAGATTCTATAGCTAGACATGGCTATAGAAAATTACCTGGTAAAGCGCCTATGTTGGAAGCCTTGGCTGCAGCAACAATTTTATCTACTAAGTGGAATAAGTTTTCTGCATTTGTTAATCCAATGTGTGGTTCTGGTACTTTAGCAATAGAAGCTGCATTGATTGCTACAAAGAGAGTCCCTGGATTAATGAGAGCTAATTATGCTTTCATGCATTTATTAGGATATAATGCTGATGTTTACTATGATGAACGCATTGTAATAGAAGAACAAGTTAGAAGTTTACCAGCACTTAAAATTATTGCTTCTGATATAAGTA
>CALPWK020000048.1 GCA_943327245.2 Comamonas sp. lk
AGTGATTTTGCAGAAGTAAAATGTGACCCAACAAATGAAGATATAGTATTCTCAGCCAATGTTGTAATTTGGAAAACAACAGATGGTGGGAAAAATTGGACAGGTATTAAAGGAGCACCAGGGGGGGACGATTATCACAGAATTTGGATCAATCCAAATAACCCAAAAATCATGGCGATTGGTTTGGACCAAGGAGGAACTATTACTGTGAATGGAGGAGAAACCTATTCCAGCTGGTACAATCAAGCAACTGCACAGTTTTATCACGTGAGTACAGACAATGCTTATCCTTATAATGTGTATGGAGGACAACAAGAAAGTGGTTCAGTAGGGATTGCTTCAAGGTCCAATGATGGAAATATTAGTTTTAGAGAATGGCATCCAGTAGGTGTGGAAGAATATGGATATGTTGCTGTAGACCCACTAGATCCAAATATTATATATGGCGGGAAAATCACAAAATACGATAAGCGTACTGGTCAGGTACAAAACATTTCACCAGAACCAGTAAGATCGGGAGATGTTAGATTCATAAGAACCGCTCCTGTTTTATTTTCACCAGTGGACAATAAGACATTATACTTCGCAGGAAATGTAATTTTTAAAACTCAAAATGGTGGAGACAGTTGGGAAAAAATTAGTCCGGACTTGTCTAGAGAAGCTTGGGATATCCCGGCTAGTGTTGGAATATATAATACAGCAGAATTACAGAAAATGAAAAGAAGAGGCGTGGTCTATTCATTAGCTCCTTCTTATCAAGATATAAACACTATTTGGGCTGGCACGGACGATGGTTTAATTCACATCACTAAAGATGGTGGAAAAACATGGAAAAATATTACACCGACAGCTATCAATTCTTGGAGTAAAATATCCATGATCGAAGCAAGTAGATTTGACGTAAACACAGCATATGTTGCAGTAAATAGAATTCGCTTAGACGATATGACAGCACATATTTATAAAACTACAGACGGAGGTATTACTTGGAAAGAAATAATTAAAGGTATTCCAGCTGAGCCAATCAATTCTGTTAAAGAAGATGCGGTAAGAAAAGGATTGTTATTTGCAGGTTCAGAAAATCAAGTTTATTTTTCTTTAGATGCAGGAGAAAACTGGCAATCCTTAAGATTAAATATGCCAGCTACTTCCATTAGAGATTTAGTAATTAAAGACGATGATTTGGTTTTAGGAACTCATGGAAGGAGTTTTTGGATTTTAGATAATATTAATCCACTAAGACAAATCCAAATTAAAGAAACAGTTTCAACTAAATTATTTAAGCCACAAACGGCTACACGTGTACGTTGGAATATGAATACGGATACGCCATTACCTCCAGAAGAACCAGCAGGAGAAAATCCTCCAGACGGCGCTATGATTGACTATGCTATTGGAGAAAATAGTACTGCACCAATTGAACTAACCATAATAGATAGTAAAGGTAATATCGTTAGAAAATTTAGTAGCAACGATACACTCTATAAAATTCCAGAAGTGAATATTCCACTTTATTGGATAAGGCCACAACAGCTATTATCAAAAACAATTGGCGCGCATCGTTTTTTATGGGATATGAAATATAATCCAATAAATGAACCAGCAGCATATCCAATGGGTGCAATTAAAAATAATACCGCACCAGACGCAACTGCACCTTGGGTAATGCCAGGAATGTATCGTGTACAATTAACAGTGAATGGAAAAATACAAGAACAAACCATGGAAGTTAAGATGGATCCAAGAGTAAAAACTTCAATGAAGGATTTACAAAGACAACATGATTTATCCATGATTTGTTATAAAGGAAAACAATTAGCACATGATAAATTCCCTGCTATTGAAAGAAAATTCAATCAGCTATTCCAAGTATTAGAAAGTACAGAAATGTCTCCAACCTCTACTATTGAAAAAGCAGTTATTGATACACAAATAGAATTTGAAAAATTGACAAAAAAATAGTTCAGCATCAAGTACTCTTTTGAGGACTTAATCATAAACTATAAAAGCTACTATTAAAATGCCCCCATAAGTTAGACACTTGATGGGGGCATTTCTTTTTAGGACTATATTTTCTTTGTGTACTTTATTGCTTTACATATTTTATTTCTTCGCGTAATCAAATACTAGATTACAAAATGCTTTCACTCCATTTGAAAAACTAGATTCATCTAAATAAAAATCTGGCGTATGGTGGCCGCCAAAAATTTCATTAGCCTTTTTCCCTTTCTCCATACCACCTAAACTAAAAAAGAAAGTGGGCGCTTTAGCACCATAAAAAGAAAAATCTTCTGCAGCAGTAGTCCAATTTGATTCGGAAACATTATCAGCACCTGCTACTTTATTTAAGGAGATTGCGGCTTTTTTAGCTAATGCAGGATCATTATAGTTCACTAAGGTTTGTGTTTTGATTTCAACATCTGCAGTCGCTCCAGAAGCGGCAGCGATAGACTTTACAGTTAGACGAATTTTTTCATGCGTCTCTTTACGCATTTCAGCATCTAAAGATCGAATAGTGCCGTCCATTTGAGCGGTTTCTGGAATGATATTCCCCCTTACTCCACTATGCAATGAGCCTACAGAAATCACCAAAGGTGCTTTGGTTATATCAGACTGTCTACTTACAATATGTTGTAAACCTTCAATAATTTGTGCAGACACTACAATTGGGTCAATACTACCCCAAGGCATTGCACCATGACTTCCTTTGCCATGAACTACAATTTTAAATAAGTCAGAAGATGCTTGCGCTGCACCAGACTTATATCCAAGCATACCCGCAGGTAATTGAGCTGCCATATGTAAACCGAATACTACATCCAATTTTGGAGCGTCCATAGCGCCTTCCTTAATCATTAATGGCGCACCGGCTTCTTCATTATTTGGCGCACCCTCTTCTGCAGGCTGGAATAAAAACACAACTGTACCAGCAAGGTCTTTCTGCATGTCTTTTAAGGTTTTCGCAGTCGCCATTAAAATGGCTGTATGTGCATCATGTCCGCAAGCATGCATCACGCTAACTTGTTGGCCATTGTATTCCGCTTTTACTTTAGAAGCAAATGGAACTGGCACTCTTTCTGCAATTGGCAATGCATCAATGTCTGCCCTCAAGCCCATTACTGGACCAGGCTTGCCTCCTTTTAAAATTGCCACCACGCCTGTTTTAGCAACCGGATATTTTACTTCTAGACCTATAGAAGTTAAATAGTCTGCAATATATTTACCAGTATTAAACTCTCTATTAGATAGTTCTGGAAATTCATGAAAATGATGTCGCCAGCTAATTAATTGTGGTTCAATGTTTTTAACTAAGTCGTTGAAATTTTTAGGTAACTCTTGTGCATTTGCCGCGAAGCCAACAAAAACGGCGATAGCTAATAATATTTTTTTCATGAATTTGATTTAATGAAAATTACAAATTAAAATGGAATATATAACCGATTTGTTTAACTTAATGGTATGATTGTAAGTATTAGAGCCTTTAAATATTTAACTCCCTTTGTGCTATTCATATTGGCAATTATTGCATTTGGTGGCACTGGAATAGTATGCTGGCTTCCCCTTTTGTATGTATTTTTTATAATTCCTTTTGTTGAATTATTAATTCGTCCGGACGCAAAAAATTTAGAACAGGCAGAAGAAGAACTGACCAAGCAAAATAAAATGTATGATTATATTTTATACTTGGCTGTAGTAATTCAATATTATGTCTTATACCTATTCTTAAATTCCTTACAAAACATTGAATTAAGCAATGCCGATATTGCCGGAAGGGTAATAGCAATGGGATTACTTTGTGGAATTTTTGGAATTAATGTTGCACACGAATTAGGACATAGAGTAAACAAGTTTGATCGCACACTTGCAAAAATGTTATTACTAACTAGTTTGTATATGCATTTCTATATTGAACATAATAAAGGTCATCATAAAAATGTAGCAACACCGCAGGATCCAAGTTCTGCAAAGTTGAATCAAAATGTATTTGCTTTTTGGAAGCAAACTTTAGTAGGGACCTATAGAAGTGCTTGGCATATTGACGCTAAAGAAATGAGTGTATTTCAAATGATTCAAATAACTTTTCTTGCTGTGATCTACCTTATTTGGGGTGGTGCTATAATGGGACTGTTTATATTCGCTGCTTTGATAGGTGCTTTATTACTTGAAACCGTTAACTATATTGAGCATTATGGGCTATTAAGAAATAAAACAGAAAGTACTAATTACGAGCGTGTTCAACCACACCATAGCTGGAATAGTAATCACGTAATTGGCAGATTAATGTTATTTGAGCTAAGCAGACATAGTGACCATCATTATTTAGCGTCAAGAAAATATCAAATTTTAAGAAATATAGATAATGCACCTCAAATGCCTACGGGCTACCCAGGCATGATCTTATTATCACTATGTCCACCCTTATGGTTTAAGGTGATGCACAGTCAAATGAAAAAACAAGGCATTACAGTTTCTTAGTTACAACTAGTGTGATGTCGTCTGGATTATTTTGCCCTTCCATCCAAGTGTCAACTGAATTAATTAAAGTATCAATAATACCTTGAGCCGATAAATGGCAAGAAGCTTGAATTAAATTTTTAAGTTGGTCATAATCATACATGTCACCTTTGGCATTTGGTGCTTCTGGCAAACCGTCTGATAACTGAATTAAAACATCACCCGAATCAAAAGTTCTGGATAATTGCTCAAACACGTCGTTTTTCAATCCCCCTAAAGGCAAGCCACTATTCATAATTTCTTCCACCATGCTTGACTTTGCCTTATATAAATAAATAGGTGGCATAGCTGCCGAACTCATTGTTATCTCTCTGTCTTTGATTTCAACAATATTCAAGCTCATTCTTAAAGTGCCTAGATCCACTTTTTTAACCACATTATTTAGTCTTTGCAATGTTAAACTAGGAGATTGTGCATCAATGCCATTTAAACCAGCCTTGGTAATTGACACCATCATACCAGAAGTTACGCCATGACCTGTAGCGTCACCACAAACTGAATATAAGACTCCATTGTCGTTAGGAAAGAAGTCATAATAGTCACCACCCACCTCTGTAGAAGAACGGATAAATGTAGCAATATCTAAATCTGCTCTTGTAGGTAAGGACTTTGGTAGCATACTTACTTGTAAATCACGAGCCGCTTTTAATTCGTTGTTTTTACGGTCATCTTCAATTTGCCTTACTCTATTTTTTTGTTTTTGTCTATTATATATACTCAAACTTACAAAGCCAATAACGAAGAATAAACTAAATCCAATGATTAATTTTTTTCGATTAGCTTCATCTTCTTGTATTTGTTTTTCTCGTAGTTCTTCGTTAAGATTAATATTTTCAATTTCATTTACTTTCGACTTGTCTGTTAGAACGTCCTTTATTTCATTACTTAATAATAAATATTTATAAGCACTATCCACCTTGTTCATTTTTTTATAAATACTAGAAAGCAATTCGCTTGAGTTTAATAAGGCTTCTGTATAGTTAACTTTTTGACCTAATTTGTAAGACAAGTTTGCATAACGTACTGCTGTATCTAAATGATTTAAATTATAATTTGCTCTGGCAATAATTTCATATGTCTGAGTAATGTCTTTATCATAATTATTGGAGATGATAATTTGTCTTCCTTCTTCAATAATATCAATTGCTTTTTGATATTGCTTGGTTTTAATATAACAATCCCCTATTACATAATAAGGATAGCCCCACTTTTTTGATAAAGGCAGGTTTTTATTTAGATCAACGGCTTTATATAAATATTTTAAAGCTGAATCATATTCTTTAATTTGACTATAATATACTCCCAACATGCCAACTGGTGTCCATAATTCAGTTCCTGTAATTCCCTCTTCAAATATTTTTAATGTTTGTGGTGTAAGCATTTTTTTAACCTTTGAGTAACTTCCCAAACCGCTATAACAACCTAGTAGCTGCATATAAAGATTAGACTGAAAGATCGGATCCGTCAAATGAACTGCCTCTGCCTCTTTTTTTGACAAATTCACATAATACAGCCCTAACGAATAATTACTCTTCATCATCATATAACTCATTGCCGTAGACAAATGATTCAATGCCAATAGTATTTTTAAATCTAATAGTTTTGCAATTTTTTCGCTTTTGTTTAAATAAACTATTGCACTATCAGCATTGGAATAGAAATAAAAAGTAGCAATTTTGTCTTGAAGAATTGCCTTTGTCTTACTGTCAGGCATAGCGTTAATTAGTCCTATGCTATCTTTAAATTCTTCTGTAGGTGTTGGATAAATATAATCGGAGAATTTTTCTTGAGCGAATAAGTTATTTGAAAATATTCCAAAAGCAATTATAATAATTAATTTTTTCATGTTTATTTCTTTTTAGTAATAACCAAAGTAATATCATCTGGATTGTTTTGCCCTTCCAACCATGCATCAACCGATTTTATTAAAGTATCAATAATTTCTTGTGCAGTTAAATGGCAAGAAGCTTGAATTAAGTTTTTCAATTGGTCATAATCATACATTTCACCTTTTGAGTTGGGCGCTTCTGGTAAGCCGTCTGATAATTGAACTAATACATCGCCGGAATTAAATGATTTATATTTTGAATCGAAGTCTATATTTTTTAAGCCGCCTAGTGGCAATCCTTTTATCAAAATTTCCTCCACTTCCATTGTCGATGCCTTGTATAGGTATACTGGAGGCATGGCAGCAGAACTTATTTCTAGTGTATCGGCAGTAATTTTGACTAAATTTAAACTCATTCTTAAAGTACCAAGTTCAATTTCTTTTACTACATTATTTAACTTATGAAGTGTATCACTTGGCTTTTCAATACCAATACCTTTTAAACCCGCCTTAGTAACAGACACCATCATACCAGATGCAACACCATGTCCTGTAGCATCTCCACAAATAGAGATGATTGTGCCGTCATTTTGTATTTCAAAATCATAGTAATCACCCCCCACTTCAGTAGAAGATCTAATATAAGTAGCAATATCTAAATCAGGTCTATTGGGATTCGTTTTTGGAAGTAAACTAATTTGTAATTCTTTAGCAGCTTCTAGTTCTTTGTTTTTACGATCTTCTTCTATTTGTCGGATTCTATTTTTTTGCTTTTGTCTATTATAAATAGTTAAACTCGTAAAGCCAACAATAAAAAACAAGCTAAATCCAATAATTAATTTTTTTCTAGTAGTCTCCTCTTCCTCCTTTTGTTTTTGTCTTAGTTCTTCATTTATGGTAATATTTTCAATCTCGTTTAATTTAGATTTATCAGATATATCATCTTTTATAGCATTACTTAAAGTCAAATATTTAAAAGCACTATCAATTTTATTTGTTTTAGTGTAAATTTTAGTGAGTATGTTACTTGCATTTAAAATAGTATTCGTCAGTTTTACAATACTAGAAAGTTTATAAGCCGCATTAGCATAATATATAGCACTGTCATAATTTTTAAGTCCAAGATGCGCTTCTGCGGAAATGGCCATTGACTCAGCAATATCTTTTTCGAAATTATTCGTTTTAATATCTTTGGCTCCTTTAATTAATATATTTAATGCTTTTTGATACTCTTTTTTATGATTATAGGCGTCACTTAATACAATATACGGAAATCCCCATTTCAGAGCTAAGGGCATGGTATCATTGATATTTATTGCTAGGGTTGCATATTTTATTGCAGAATCATATTCCTTTATACTTCCAAAAATTTGTCCTATCATCCCTTCTGGTGTCCAAGTATTTTCTTTAATATACGCATCTCTCACAGCTGCGGATCCTTCATTTGCAAGCATTTTTTTGACTTTAGAAAAACTCCCTAAACCTGCATAACTCATTAATTGCATCATAGTTGAAGTTCCATCAAAGGACTTATCGCTCAACCCATATTCCTTAGCTTCCGATTTAGATAAATTAATATAATATAAACCGAGAGCGTAATTGCCTTTTATATTAGAATAGTGAGTGCCTATGAAAAGTTGATGATACACTAGCATTGCTTTTATATCGTTCTTTTTAGCAAATGCTTCTACTCTCTTAGCAAAATATAATGCACTATCCGAATTAGAATAAAAATAAAAAGTAAAAGCTTTTGACTCTAGCATTGCCCTTTCAACAGATTCTGGCATAGTTTTAAGCATTTCCAATGTATCATAAAATTTTGGAGAAGGCTTGATAATACTAAAATCCGAGAGTTTATACTGTGCCGAAGCGCTACTTGATATTGCAATAAAAGCAATAAAAACAAAATATTTTTTCATTTTAAAATTTTAATTTAGTCTACCTCTTTTTTGTTACTACCAAAGTAATATCATCCGGATTGTTTTGACCTTCTAACCATACGTCAACAGATTTTATTAAAGTATCAATAATTTCCTGTGCAGATAAATGGCAAGAAGCTTGTATTAAGTTTTTCAATTGGTCATAATCATACATTTCGCCTATTGAGTTGGGCGCTTCTGGTAAACCGTCTGATAATTGAACTAATACATCGCCTGATTCAAAAGCTCTAGTCTCTAGTACAAACTCTTCATCTCTTAAACCTCCTAGTGGAAGCCCATTATTCATAAACTCTTCTACCTGTTTGGTTGCGGCCTTGTATAAATAAATTGGAGGCATAGCAGCTGAACTTATAAATATCTCGTCATTGCTAATTTCTGCAATATTCATACTCATTCTTAATGTACCTAAGTCAATTCGCTTTACAACCCCGTTTAGTTTTTGTAATATTTTATTAGGCTTAATGGGGCCAATACCGTTTAAGCCTGCTTTAGCAACTGACACCATCATACCAGAAGTTACGCCATGTCCGGTAGCATCTCCACATACGCTGTACAAATTTCCTTCTGGTTGTGGGAAGAAATCATAATAGTCGCCACCTACTTCGGTAGAAGAACGTATAAATGTAGCAATGTCTAAATCAGCTCTTTTTGGCAATTCCTTAGGCAACATACTTAATTGTAAATCGCGTGCTGCTTTTAATTCTCCGTTTTTGCGATCCTCTTCAATTTTTCTTAATCTATCTTTTTGTTTTCTTTTGCCGTTTAAATATACACCTATGGCAAAAAATATTAATGCTAACGCAGTTAACATTAATATTTTTTGTTGCTTAGCTTTTTGCTCGGCCAATTCGGCTTGTTTAACCTCCTCATTAATAGCCATGTTCTGAGCATCGTTAGCCTTAATATTGTTAAATATTTGATCTCTTAATACTTCTGTAGCTTCTAGATATTTGAATGCACTGTCTTGAATATGATTGAATTTATATGCCTTATATAACAACTGATTAGCTTTTAATAAGCCTTCATTAAATGTAAAATTTGAAGACATTATAACTACATTAGATGCATATTTTATAGAAGAGTCTATTTGCTTTAAATTGAAATAATTTAAAGCAATTCCATAATTCGCTTCTAGTATATCTTTATAATATAAATCTTTAATTGCAAAAGGTATACTTATTTTATACGCATTTATGGCCTGAGTATATTTACCTTGTTTTGTTAATATTTCGCCATATACAATATAGGGAGCACTCCATTTTTTTTCTGCAATAGTTGTATCAACAGAATGACGTATAACTTCATTGTATTTTAGTGCTGTGTCATATTCGCCTATCGCAATATAAAATTGTGAACTTAAATGATTCTGATTTAATCTTTGGTTTGTTTCAAATCCAACTTTGATATACTCATCGTTAAAAGCCTTTACCCCATTTTTTGAAGCAGTTTTATTGATATACTCAAGTGCTTTGTTATGATTACCTAATTGGGCGTAACTCATGGCAATAGAATAATTGGAATAGTCTTGCCAAGCTTTTCTCCACCAACCTTCGCCTATTAAGTTGTTATCAATATTGATTTTAACATACTTTGCGCATTGGAAAGAGTAATATAAGGCAAGTGGATAATTACCTAATACATTCAAATAGACAGATGCTCCATCTCCATAAATTCTATTTAAAAAATTATAATACTTGTTGTCTAAGGATAGCTTTTCAGCGATTTTAAAATAATATATGGCAGAGTCACCTTTGTAATAATTATAATAACTTCCAATATTCACATATGTGGCAATTTTAACTTTATAATCGGTGCTAGATTCAATTTTTTTAAGTGAGTCTAGTACGTTTATTTTTTCATTATTTAAAGCAAATGAAAAAGTACCGATTGATATAGCAAATATGACAAGTGTTAGTCTTTTCATGGCGTTCGTTTATTAATATTGTTTTATATTTTTTTAGTAATAACTATAGTGATATCATCTGGGTTATGCAGTCCCTCCATCCATTGGTCTACCGATTTTATTAATGTGTCAATTATTTCTTGTGCTGTTAAATGACAGCTAACTAGAATTAAACTTTTTAATTGATCATAATCATACGGATCGCCTATTGGGTTTGGCGCTTCTGGCAAACCGTCTGACAACTGGATTAATACATCTCCGGTTTCAAATGGCATCGTTTCTAAAACAAACTCCTCGTCTCTTAAGCCTCCTAGTGGCAATCCATTATTCATATACTCTTCTACTGTTTTCGTTGCAGATTTATATAAGTATATTGGTGGCATTGCTGAAGAACTTATATGAATTTCATGGGTTTCTATTTCGGCAATATTCATACTCATTCTTAAAGTGCCTAAGTCAACACGTTTTACTACACCATTCAATTTTTGTAAAATTTTATTGGGTTTTATTGGACCAATACCATTTAAACCAGCCTTAGCAACAGACACCATCATTCCCGAAGTAACACCATGTCCTGTTGCGTCGCCACATACACTAAATAATGTGCCATCTGGTTGCTGAAAAAAGTCATAATAGTCTCCTCCCACTTCGGTTGAAGAACGTATAAAAGTAGCTATGTCTAAATCGGCTCTTTTAGGGTTTTGCTTTGGCAACATGCTTAATTGTAAATCGCGCGCCGCTTGTAATTCGGCATTTTTTCTTTCATCTTCTATTTTACGAATTTTATTTTTTTGTTTTTGCTTTACAACAAAATAAAACCCTATCGCAAATACTACTAAAAAAAGAACAATCAAAAAATATATTTTCTGCTGTTTAGCACTTTGTTCAACCAACGCTCTCTGATTAAGTTCCTCGTTCATTGCCATGTTTTGAGCATCATTGCTCTTGGAATCATTAAAAATTTGATCTCTAATATCATTATACTTTTCTAAATACTTAAGACAACTGTCTTGTGCTTTATTGAATTTATATATATCATACTTAAGATGATAGGTCTTTTGCAAGCCCTCATTAAATGTAATAATTTTTGCATTTTCGATTATCTTATTACAATAAACCAAAGAAGAATCAAATTTCTTTAAATCATAATACGACTGTGCTATACCCAAATATGCTTGAGACTCGTCTTTTAAAACATTTCTGATTAAACTAAGCGGGATCGATTTTTTAAAATAGACTATTGCTTCCTGGTGTTTATTTTCTATTTGTAAAAGCATCCCTTTTGAAATATAGGGAATACCCCATCTATCTTTAAAATCATAGCTATCATTAATTGCTATTGCTAAATCATTGTATTTACGTGCATTTTCTAATTCATTATTTCGTATATATGTTTCAGTAAATACACCGTAAATGGTCATTTTATCTCCATTACTATATTTTGGTTCAATCTTTTTATATTCTT
This sequence comes from Comamonas sp. lk, assembly GCA_943327245.2. Classification (GTDB taxonomy): domain Bacteria; phylum Bacteroidota; class Bacteroidia; order Chitinophagales; family Chitinophagaceae; genus Sediminibacterium. The sequence goes on from CALPWK020000048.1 coordinate 11,652, forward strand.
CTAAAGCTTTAGTCATATACTCGTTCGACTTCACCTTATTTAATAAAAAAGCATACGTGTTTGCAACTGCATAGTTTGCATACAATGTTAAATCTTGCAATTCTTTATCAACTTTATTAATATTTCCTAGCGCTTTTAAGGATTCAAATGCATAAGTTAATGCTGCTGGATAATTACTTAGTGTATTAGAATTGCAACTAGCCATATAAAAATATATTAATGGTAGTTTAGTACTAAGATTGTTTTCAATAGATAAAGCTTCTGCTTTTTTTAAAAATATCATAGCAGAATCGCCTTTGAAATAAGCATAGTTTATAGATATATGCATTAAGACTTCAACTTTTTCTATTGCAGTATTTAATTGCTCTAGTTTAATTAATGAATCTTTTATATTAATGTGCTTGTATTCTACCTGCGCTTTTGCATTAATAAAACAGATCAGATAAATAACAGATAATAGTAGTTTTTTCATAGCAAGCGTTAATTCTAGAAGGATTCGACGATGATTTTAATGAGCTGCTTGGGGTTGTTTTTCATTTACTGTTGCAGCTTTACTTAGTCCACTCATTCCGTATTTTAAAACAAAGGGGATTAGTAATGGAACAAGTCTTCCTATAGTTGGATTTATGAAAACTAAACCTAATGAAATAAGAAATATTATAGGTACTACTAATGTGAAGTAAAAGCCTAATAAGATTCTTTCTTTTGAAATTTTATGCGTGAAAATATCCAAATTATGATTGGTTAAATAAAACCATAATATAGCATTCATAGTAGCTGTTAAGCAAATATTAACTACATAGACTGCATATGGTAGGTGTAATTCACTATCTGCCGCATATTCTCCCAGTAGTCCAGAGGTAAAAGGGAGCAACACTACAGAAAAAAGAAATAGTAAGTTCAACCAGATTAATCTTGTTGTATATTTTTCTACATAACCGAAAATTCGATGATGAACCGACCAGTAATAACCAACAATACAAAAGCTTATTATAAAACCCAATAACTTCCAAGCCATTTCTTTTAATGATTCCCATAAAGCATGGTCTGTAGGATGTTCAATAACGGGTACTTTAAATTCAATAACCAATAAGGTAATTGCAATAGCAAATACACCGTCAGTAAAAAATGAAATACGATCTAATTGAAAATGTAATTTATTCGCACTGTGTCCTGCTTCTGCCATAATTCTAGAATTTTAATTTATTTTTAATAGTAGCTAATACGGTAGCTTTTAATTTGTTCCTTGTGGTATTCGATGTTTTAGTGAAATAGGAATGTTTTGTTAAGAATTGATCCTGAATTTTTATCCAGTCATTTTCAGTAACGTTTTTCTTTAGCCTAAGCTCTTGTAATAATAGTAGGCTATTTTCTTCATACCCTTCTCTTCCTAAATAATCTAAGTCGGCATCACAAATAATTTGCTCTAATATATTTTTAGGACTTTGAGGGATCTTAGTAGCCATAATCATCCCCGTTATTTTATTAATTTTCTTAGCTGGGAAATCCATAGCATTTAGGACCGTGGTTGCATATTCGGCACCCCTGCCTTCATGTCTTCCTGGTTCCCATATATAACCTACATCATGTAACCAAGCTGCTAATTTTAAATCAGCTATATCTTCTTTATTAATTTTTTCTTTTTTCGCAATTCTTTCTGACTGTACCACTACATCACGTATATGATGAATAGTGTGGTAAGTATAGTCCTTGGGTAGATGATTCATCAAAAACGATTCTATCATACCAAATGCCACTTCATAATTAAATGGAGGGCGATCATAGAGCACTTCTTTGATTTCTATTGGCTTTACTTTTCCCTTAACCTTAACAGGATTTAATTTTTTGCTTTTTAGGGATTTGTTATGCTTCACGTGTTTCCAAACCGTATCTGATACAATAATTTCGTTAGCCTTTGCAACGGAACATAAACGTGATGCAAGATTTACAGAATCTCCAATTACAGTGAAATTCATTTGTTGTCTTGATCCAATATTTCCACTAA
>CALPWK020000049.1 GCA_943327245.2 Comamonas sp. lk
AACGAATAATGGGAAATAAGCGTTTTCATGACCTGTGTCCTTAAACATTTTGTCTAAGGTTGCTTGCATGTTTTCCCATAACGCATAACCATATGGTTTAATAACCATACATCCTCTAACAGCACTATAATCAGCTAAATTTCCCTTTAAAACTAGGTCATTATACCACTGTGAATAGTCTGCTGCTCTTGTTGATAATTCCTTTGCCATTGTATACTAAATCTTAACATTTAATGTGTAACAAAACATCTACGAAAAACGCTCTATGTTTTAAACTTTATTACCTTTATAGTGTCAAATGTATGCTAAATCAGGGGCATATTAAAACCAAAAACACGGTAAGATGAAAAATCAAAAAACTAGACTCTCTTTTTTGCTCGTAGGCGTTAGTCTTGTAGCATTTAGTTTTTTACAAACTGGTTGTACTAGTTTGCAACAATCTACATCCATAGCAGCGGACGACTTATACGATATACCTGCAAAAAAGCAAGCAACTGAAAGAGTAGTTGCTAGAGAAGAGGAAAGCAACAACGAGGAATATCAGGACTACCAAAACTATCAGGACGACAGATATTTAAGATTAAAAGTGGCCAACCGTAATCGTTGGTCAGCTATTGACGATTTTGGCTATTGGAATGATCCGCGTTATAACAATGCATTCTACCCTTCTTACACTGGATGGAATAGTTGGTATACAGGCTACTATGGTGCTTCTTGGTACAATCCATTTGGATATACTATGAATATGGGATGGGGTGGTTATTCTCCTTACATGAATTCTTATTATAGTATGGGATGGGGATTCAATGATTTTGGAATTGGATATGGTGGGTTTGGCTATGGAGGGTTTGGTGGATACGGTTATGGAGGGTTTGGTGGATATGGCTACGGATGGAACCCTTATTATGCAGGCTATTGGAACCCATACGGATCTTATTATGGCGGAGGCTACGGTGGTGGATATGGCGGCATACCTAATCATTATGGAAATAATTACCAAAGTCGTCGTGCCATGCAAACAAGTGCACCCGCTTTAAATTCTTATAGAAACAATAGGTCTTATAATAATTCAAATAGCAGTTATCAAGTTATCAATGGCAATACCCGTTATACTGGAAACCCAGATTTGAATAATAATTTTGGCAATTTAATGAAGCGTGTTATTACAAATAATCCAAATGCAGGCCAAGCGAATAGTTTTGACCGACCAGCTAGATATTTCTCCAATAACAATAATTCAGGATCTACAAACCAATATAAAACGAATAGCACTCCATCAAATAATAACACCACTCCAAGCTTTAATAATAATTCAGGGGGAAGAAGCGGTGGATTCAATAGCAGCGGTTCTTCTACAGGCGGAGGAAGAGCTGGTCGTGGCGGTGGTAGACAATAATAAAAAATTTAGAACTATACTATTTACATTTAATTGTAATTAATAAATACACAGAATTATGAGGAAGATTTTATTTTCGATTTTGATGGTCTCTACTGTTGCCTCCTTTGCGCAAAGTCCAGAGGATGGGCTTAGGTTGTCTTGGTTTGCTCCTAATGGAACAGCGAGAAGTAATGCATTAGGTGGAGCCATGGGGTCTTTGGGTGGGGACGTTTCTTCCAATCATATCAACCCAGCTGGTCTTGGTTTTTATACAAAGAGTGAATTATTATTAGTTCCTAAATATCTAGTGACTAAAAACAATTTTAATTTTAGAGGAACTCCAAGTAGTTCACAAGACACCAAGTCAAGCCTAGGTTCCGTTGCTGTAGTATTTGCAGACGGCAGAAGCATTAATAGATGGACAAGTAGTGCTTTCTCTATTAGCTTCACGCAAGTTGCCGACTATAACAACCATATCAACTATAGCGGTAAAAATAATTTTAGTAGTTTGTCTGAAAAATATTTAGAAGAGTTAGTCGCTGAAAAAGCGGATACCAACTCCGCATTGAATAATTATATCTTTGGTAGTTCGTTAGCGTTTAGAACTTATTTAGTTGACACTTCTGCAGACGCAGCTGGGAATGTAAATGGATACCAAAGTTTAGTACCCGTTTCTACAGGGGTGATGCAGAATTATGATTCATACACTAGTGGCTCTTACAATGAATTGGCATTTGGATGGGCGGGCAACTTAGAAAATAAATTATATTTAGGAGCAAGTGTAGTAATGCCAATGATTAATTATAACAGAACTACACAATACTCAGAAACCGACTTACTAGACCAAAACGGTAACCCTAATCCAAATAATTACTTTGGTGGTTTTGTATTAAACGAAAACTTTAGTTCTAAGGGTTGGGGATTGGGAGCGAAATTAGGTATCATATACAAGCCTGAATCTTTCTTACGTTTAGGCTTTACTATTCATACACCACAATTGATTACTTTAAGAGATAAAATTAGCGCCGACATGACAACGAATACTGAAAAGTATGCAGGTGTGCAGTCCGCTAGTTCAAATGACTTAAATGACGGTTACCCTGGCATAAGAGAGTATACCATTGCAACTCCTTTGAAAACTATATTTAGTGGTAGCTATTTTTTCGCACAACCTAATAAGCCATCACAACCACTTGGCTTTATTAGCGCCGACTTAGAATGGGTAAATTATACAGGCACACATTACTATGCAAATACTTACGACCAATCAAGTACCGATTATTATGACGCATTAAATAGCACCATTAAAGCTGCTTACAAAAACAATGTGAACATTAAAGTTGGTTCTGAATTGAGATTAACTGGAAACTGGATGGCAAGAGCAGGATTTGCTTATTATGGAACTCCTTACAAAGACGAAACTATCAAAGCTTCACGTATGGTTGTAAGTGGTGGTCTTGGATATAGAAGCAATAATCATTTTATTGACTTTACTGTTTCCAATACCAATACAAAAGACGCTTTATTCCCTTATCGTTTAAATGATAAGCCTAATACTTACGCTAATTATACAGGCAACCAATTGATGTTTAATATTGGTTATGGTATTAAGTTCAACTAATTTACTACCTCTACTAAAAAGAGCCGCTCAATTTTGAGCGGCTCTTTTTATTGCTTTCAACTTAATGTTGATCTATTGATACTTGTCAAGCCCAGCTTAAATAGTTTATGCACTCGCATTCTATTTCTATTTTAGGTCTTCCAGTTTTAATCCTTGATTTACTTTAATCTCATTATACTTAATATTCATTTTAAACTGACCTAGATCAATAGTAGCTTCCTTAGCAAAGGAAACTCCTTCTACGGTTTCATAGTTTCTAAAGTACTCCTGTTGTACAACAGCCGCCCTGCCTGGCACTTCCTGAGACTTCATAGTCTTAACTAATAAGTAGGTAGTAGCGTCATAATAACGATGTGATTTTTTCCCAGATGGCGTTACCAGTTCAACGTCAATAGCGTCTTTGCCTTCTACTTTTTCTGCACCAACAATGGCAAACTTATATCCTTTGGAAACGTAAGTTTGTTCCGGAACTAAATGGGTTGACTCGTCTAATCCTTCTTTCACTTCATCCGTTATAGGTGCTTCTTGGCCTTGTTGAGACATTTCATATTTGCCGTTTACAACTGCTTGCTTAGCAATAACCATTCCTCCCATTGACATAGTCTGAATGGCATTGCCTGGTAATAATAATTTCTGGTTCATGTCTAATGACTGCCCCATAATATTCACTTTCCCTATTAATTGAACGTCTTTAATCTTACTTATTGCAGCACCGCCCATGGCTGTTGTGATTTTTTCAATTAATAGTTCACTAGTTAAACTAGCATCTGCCTTGGCTTCCTGAGGAGCAGCAACTTCATTCCCTTCTATATCAAAATATTTAACTGGACCGTATTTCTCTAACCCTTTTGAAATTTGCTTTGCATTACCCACTATAACAATATGCATTTGGGTTGGACTCAGTAATTCCTTCGCAGCAGCTTGAACATTGTCCGCATTTACAGCAGCTAATTTGGTAAGGTATTTTTGATAATAATCTGCAGGTAAATTATACTTAGCAATATTCAATGCGAAATTAGCAATAGTAACAGGGCTTTCTAAAGACCTTGCAAAACCCCCAGATAAATAATTCTTCATCCTGTTCAATTCTGTATCACCTACTTTATTATTACGAATTACATTTATCTCATATAACATTTCTTGAATTGAACTATCCGTTTTTTCATTTCTTACAGAAGCTTCTGCAGAAAATATTCCAATTTGTCTATTAGGTGTTAAGCTTGAATAGGCGCCATAAGTAAAAGCATGCTGCTCTCTTAAATTATTAAATAAACGACCAGAAAAGTTGCCACCTAGAATATTATTCATCACATTGGCACTAATATCATTTGGTGCACCTTTTACTAAATCAACCGAACTTGCAATCGCAACCACACTCTGAACAGAAGCGGGCCTGTCTACTATAGCAACATAAGTGCTGCTAGGTTTAATTGGCTTAGGGAATTGCTGAGAAATGGTAGTCCCCTTTTTCCAGATACCTAAGTTTTTTTCGGCTAAAGCTTTAGCTGTAGCTGGTTCTATATCTCCAACAAAAACTAAATAAGCCATATTAGGTTTCCAATAAGTATTAATATAATTTTTAACATCGTCTAAATTAACAGCATTCACCGTTTTAGTCGTTGCCATCTCTCCGAATGGGTGATTTGAACCATAGACTAATTTATTCATTACATTATTCGAAATAGCATCTGCATTATCCTTATTAGATTCAATTCCAGAAAGTGTTTGAATGCGCACTTTTTCTAATTCTTCTTTAGCTAAAGTTGGATGTAAAATTACATCAGACATTAATTCAAATAATTTAGGAAAATTATTCTTTAATGAACTCGCTGTCGCAGACAAACTACTTGTGCTCAAGCTTCCACCTAAATATTCCACCGCTTCGTCTAATACTTCCTTGGACATTTTAGTAGTTCCTCTTTTCAACAACTGACCAGCCATGTCTGCTACTCCTGCTTTATCTCCTTCCTTTACACCATCTAGGTTTATAACTAAGGATGCAACAACGGTTGGTAACTTAGTATTTCTAACTACAAATATTTGCAATCCATTTGCTAAAGTATACTTAACTGGATTCCCCACCTGAATTAAAGGTGCTTTCCCAGGAGCCGGCGCTTTGGTTCTGTCAACCGACTGAGCCAATAAAGCAATTGGCATACAGTAAATAAAAAGGAATAATAATTTTTTCATGATATATTTTTTAAACTTAGCTAAGAAACTATTTAGCAGTTGTTGGTTTAGGTAAATAATACAATACTACTCTGTTGTCTTTATTTAGATATTGTTGAGCAACCTTTAGTACATCGGCTCTAGTTACTTTATTATATTTTTCTAATTCCGTATTAATTAAATTGGCGTCGCCAAAGTACACTTCATTATTTGCTAAACTCTCTGCAATACCTGCCATAGTTGCTTTACTAGAAACTAATTCTGTTGTTATTTGATTTTTAACTTTTTGAAACTCCCGCTCCCCTACTAAATTATTTTTCAAGTCATTCACTACACTATCAATACTTAATTCTAATGAATCTGGCTTAACTCCTGCATTAGCCAATGCAATGGTTATAAATAAACCCTCGTCTTCATTGAAGAAAGGTTGAGACCCAGCAAAAGCAGCTTGTTGTTTAGTATCAACTAATGTTTTTGTCATTCTAGAAGACTCTCCGCCAGATAAAATAGTAGAAAGTATATTGAACGCATAATATTCATTGCCTCCTTGCTTAGGAGCTCTGTACGCCTGGAATACCCCTGATAGTTGGATATTGTCATAAATAGTATCTCTCACTTCACCACCCAATGCTGGTTCTTTAATACTTGGTCTATTAATGGGGGTTGCTCCTTTGGCAATTGGACCAAAATAATTAGCGATTTTTTGTTTTAGGTCTGCTTTATTTATATCGCCAGCAATGGACAATACACAGTTATTAGGAACATAATAGGTTTTGTAGAACTGAACAAACTCTTCTAAGGTTGCCGCATTTAAATGATCAATGCTACCAATGGGTGCCCATCTATAAGGATGTACTTTAAAGGAACGTTTTAAAACTTCTGTCAAAAAACTTCCATAAGGGCGATTGTCCATTCTTTGTCGTTTTTCTTCTTTCACCACTTCACGTTGTGTATTTACGCCAATTTGTTCAATTTTAGCATGCATCATTCTTTCACTCTCTAACCACAATCCTAAATCCACTTGATTAGATGGGAATAGTTCAAAATAAAAAGTTCTGTCTTGAGAAGTATTTGCGTTGTTTACACCACCAGCATTCGCAATGTATTTATCAAACTCTCCTCTTTTGATATTGTCAGAGCCTTCAAATAAAAGATGTTCAAAAAAATGGGCAAAGCCGGTACGAGCAGTATCTTCATTTTTGGAACCAACATGGTACAATGCAGTTACTGCTACTACAGGAGCGGAATGGTCCTCGTGTAATATTACTTTTAAACCATTGGGTAAAGTATATTTTTCAAATTGTATGGCTTGTGTTTGTGCATTAACAATTTGCAAGGCAAACAAACTGACTAAACCAAGAATGCATTTTTTTTGCATGTAATAGATTTTTAATTAGTTTAAAACTAACTAAAATCTACCTAAAATAAGAAATTAATAACTAATTTAACTATAAAATTACTTCAACTGTCGTTGCCGTTTCGGCTTGATACCATTGAATTTCAGCATCTTTTTTAAACCAGGTCATTTGCCTCTTAGCATATCTTCTAGTATTTTGCTGAATCAATTCTATAACCTTCTCTTTTGACATTTTTCCTTCAAAATAAGAAAGCCATTCTTGATAACCTACTGTCTGTAATGCGTTTAGTTCAAAGAATGATTTCAACCCGATCACTTCCTGCTCTAATCCACCTTCGACCATATTCAAAACTCTTTGGTTTATCCTTTCGTATAGCTGTGCTCTTGGCATTTCTAGCCCAATCTTCACTATTTTAAAAGGTCTTTCCTTTTTGGATTGTTTTTGAAAACTTAAAATGGAAGCCCCAGCCCCAAGCATCACTTCTAATGCACGCATCAATCTATGTGGATTGTCTTGTGCTGCCTGTGCCCAGTATATTGGATCTTTTTGGGCAACTTCACTTTGTAGCCAATCTAATCCAGCTGTTTCATACGCTTTAGCAATGCTTAGTCTTATAGAAGGATCAATTGGAGGAATGGCGTCTAATCCTTCGCAAAATGCTTTGATATACAAACCAGTTCCACCCACCATGACAACCGAGTCCTTAGTGGCAAATAAGTCATTTACTTTTTCTAATGCATATTGCTCAAATACTGCAGCGTTAACAGTATCCTGAATGGAATGACTTGCAATAAAATGATGCGGAATAGCCGCTAATTCTTCCTGATTAGGCCTTGCAACCCCAATATTTAATTCTTTATAGCATTGCCTTGCGTCGGCAGAAATAATTTCAGTATTTAATGCTTTTGCTAATTGAATTGCAAAGCTGGTCTTACCCACTGCAGTGGGACCCATTATGATATAGACTGTTTTAGACAATGAAATAGATTTTGAAAATACTAGTAAGCATCACCATCAAAAAATTCACTAGAAGACGATTCTTGTTGATCATCGTTAGCATCATCTTGATCATCAGCACTATTGTCATCATCTGAATCGTCTTCGTCATCAGAAGTATTTGAGCCTTCTTCGTCAGACAGATCCGATTCGCCTTCTTCTCCGAATCCTTCTCCCGTTTCCGATAAATCATACTTTTCTTCAATGTCTGCAAATTTTTCACCTAATAAACCTTTGGTGCCATATTGCATAGGACCTACTCCTTCGATTCTTGCAATTACAGGATACATTAATTCCATATCAGCATCTGCATTTTTTATAACTTGAATTAACTCAATTAAGAATGTCCAAGATTTCGCAAAATCATATACATAAACAAAATGTTGATTGGTATCTATAATTTCAGAACCCACTGTAGTTTCTTCCATCATTAAAGGTGGGGCTTTATATTCTTTAGCATAAACCTCTTTGCTAATTTCTCTTCCTCTCTGCCATAATTCATTACTTCTAAAAAATGTGGCATCATGTTTTTGATCAAATTCAAATGCGGTCAAAATGGATTGATGAAAATCAGAAAAATGTTGTGTGTGCTTCACCAAAATATCTCTATAGATTGCATCCTCCTCTTCCCAATAAACCCTGAATTTTAATATTGCCATTTTGGTGCTTTTAGAAGGACGAAAATACTATTTATTTTCTATTTTGTAGGATACAAACCAAGCTTTGCAGCTTCTGTTAACATAAATATACGTGCAGCATCGTATTCATTAGGAATAATCCCGTCTAATATAGCTTCTCTAATAGCGTCCTTAATAATTCCAACGTTTTTGGAAGGGGTGATATTGAATATTTCCATGATCATTTCACCTGTTATAGGCGGTTGCCAGTTTCTTAACTTGTCCTTCTCTTCCACTTCCACAATACGTTGACGAACATACTCAAAACCTTGTAAGTATCTTTTTACTTTACTTTGATTTTTACTAGTTATGTCTCCAGAACAAAGTATCATCAAATAATCGATATCCTCACCGGCATCAAATAGCAATCTTCTTACTGCACTATCTGTTACTGTTTCTTTAGTTAATGAAATGGGTCTTAAATGAAGTGCTACTAAATTTTGAACCATTTTCATTCTATCATTTAATGGTAACTTTAATTGTGTAAAAATTTTCGGCACCATTCTTGCGCCAACTACTTCATGCCCGTGAAAAGTCCAACCAAATCCTGTTTCAAATCTTTTAGTTTTTGGTTTTGCAATATCATGTAATAAAGCCGCCCATCTTAACCAAATATCATTACTGTTAGCTGCAACATTATCTAATACCTGAAGCGTGTGAGAAAAATTGTCTTTATGACCAATGCCATCAAGTGTTTCCGCTCCTTCTAGTTGTAGTAATAATGGAAATATTTCTTGTAACAAACCTGCATCTCTTAATAAGTACCAGCCCTTTGAAGGGGTGGGTGTCATCATGATTTTTTGCAACTCGTCTGTAATACGTTCTTGAGAAACAATTGAAATACGACTCGCCATTTGTTGTATAGCCTCCATGGTTTCCTTGGTTATGGTAAAACCTAACTGTGTAGCAAAACGAATAGCGCGCATCATTCTTAGCGGATCATCGTCGAATGTTCGCTGAGGGGCTAATGGTGTTTTTAAAATTTTATTCTCAATATCAACCAATCCGCCAAATGGATCTATTATAGTGCCGAAACGTTCAAAGCTTAATTCAACCGCTAAGGCATTCACTGTGAAATCTCTTCTATTTTGATCGTCTTCTATCGAACCTGGTTCTACTGTTGGCTTTCTACTATCTCTCGCGTAACTTTCCTTTCTTGCCCCAACAAATTCTATTTCTATATCATCGAATTTAACCTGAGCAGTTCCAAATGTTTTAAATAAGGATACAGGAGGTGTAGGTTTAAACAATTTAGAAAAAGCTTGTGCCAAAGCCATCCCGTCACCTAAACAAACAATATCTATATCCTTGGTTGGTCTATCAAGTATTTTATCACGTACAAATCCACCTACGGCAAATGCAGGTACTCCAAGACCAGTAGCCGCTGTAGCGACCGCATGAAGTAATTCGGTTTCTCTGTCTGTAAAATGAATCTGCATAGGGCGCAAAAGTACTAATGTTGAGCCATTTGTAATAAAGGTTCCAATAATTGTTGCATTTGAATAGTATTCGCACAACTAAAATGCCCCAAAGGACATGCTTTTTTACCATGAATTCCACAAGGTCGACAAGTTAATTGCTGTTGGGTTTGAACTATAAAAGATTGCGCTGACAATGGACCGTACCCAAAGTCGGGAATAGTGGAGCAGTATATGGCCACCACTGGCGCATTTACCGCTGTCGCAAAGTGCATGGGGGCAGAGTCGTTCACATAATTTAGAACTGCTTTTGCTTGCAAAGCAGCAGATGCTAAAAAATCAAGTTGACCGGCTAGATTCACAATTTCGTTTTGTGAATTAGGGAGACTAGCAATTATCGTATCTCCAAGTCTTTTATCTCCAGGGCCGCCAATAATATATACGGTTCCCTCAAAAACTAAATCATTTAAAAATTTCACCCACTGCTCCATTGGAAATTGTTTGGTAAACCAAACGGATGCAGGCGCAATACAGATATAAGGTTTAGTTTGAAATGATGTAATTTTTAATACGTCAGTTGAGGATGGGTATAATTTAGGTTTGCATAAAGTCATATCCCCTATTGCGGAAAGTAACTCATGATTTTTTTGAATCTCGTGAAGTCCGTTTTGTTCTGCTAAATGTTTTATTTTATGTGTAAATAAAAATGAAAATGGATTTTTGTCAAAGCCTATTTTTATTTTAGCATTTGAAAAAGCAGTCCACAATCCTGTTGCCGCATAACGTTGTACATTAATTACCACATCATAATCTGCATTTCTAATTTGTTGTAAAATTTGCAGCCAATGTATATATTTTTTCTCCTTCTTATTCCAAATTAATACTGAATTTATAAAGGGATGATTATTAAAAAGTGCCTCATTCCCTTTACGAACTAAAATGTCTAATGTAATGTCAGGATACTCTTTATGTAAAGACTCTAATAAAGCGGTACTTAATACTACATCACCAATAAAGGCTGTTTGAATAACTAATATTTTTTGCATTTGGGACTTGTCGTATTAGGGTCTTAAAATAATTAAATTCCCTTCTTCATCCCATTTAATAACGGAAGAAGGTTGTTTTAAATCCATTTCGTCCTGACGGATTTTAACCACATATTCCACCCCTTCTATAATATCTAAAGAAATATCATTAAAACACAATGGTGTAGGATAACTAGAAATATTAGCAGAAGTACTTACAATAGGCTTCCCGAATTCTTTAATTAAACTTTTACAAAAAGGATCATTACAAATTCTTATAGCAACAGACCCGTCGGATGCAATTAAGTTAGGTGCTAAATTTTTTGCATGTTGATAAATCACTGTAGTAGGTTTATGAATACCCTTGATATAATCGAATATTTGCAAATCTGTTTCTTCCACATACCTAAGAATCACGCGCTCGTCTTGCACCAAAACGATCATAGCTTTGGCATCTTCTCTTTTTTTAAGTTGAAATATCTTACTTACGGCATTGGCATTGGTAGCGTCACACCCAATACCCCAAACAGTATCTGTTGGGTACAAAATTAAACCCCCAGCTTCCAGGGTTTTTACACATTCTTGTATATCTAGGTCAAATGGAAACATGATGCAAAATTAAACAATACCTACAAATAAACGAAGGTTCATTATTGTGCAAAAGAATCTATTATAATTCCTGCTCAAGCTTGTATTTTTGCCAAAATTGATTAAAATGGACTTAAAAACTAAAATTGAAACAGTTTGGAATGATCGTACTTTATTAAAAGACGATACCTATAGTAATGCCATTCGCGAAGTAATAGAAGAAGTTGATAAAGGCAGATTAAGAGTTGCTGAACCTCAAGGTGCAGAATGGGTCGTAAATGAGTGGGTGAAGCAAGCCATTCTTATGTATTTTGGTATACAACAAATGCAGACTTGGGAATTAGCTCCTTTTGAATTTCACGATAAAATGTTATTGAAATCTGGATATGCTGCATTAGGTGTTCGTGCCGTTCCGCATGCTGTTGCAAGATATGGGGCATATTTAGCTAAAAATGTAGTTTTAATGCCAAGCTATGTAAATATTGGTGCATTTGTGGACGAAGGAACAATGGTTGATACTTGGGCAACAGTTGGTAGCTGTGCACAAATAGGAAAAGGAGTTCATTTAAGTGGAGGAGTTGGTATTGGAGGTGTATTAGAACCATTACAAGCAAGTCCCGTAATTATAGAAGATGGTTGTTTTATTGGCAGTAGATGTATTGTTGTAGAAGGAGTACATTTAGAAAAAGAAGTGGTATTAGGTGCCAATGTAGTACTAACAAAGAGTACAAAAATCATTGACGTAAGTGGAGATAAACCAGTTGAATATAAAGGACGCGTACCGGCTAGAAGTGTTGTGATACCTGGTTCTTATAAAAAATCATTCCCTGCAGGAGACTATCAAGTAAGCTGCGCATTAATTATTGGACAAAGAAAACCAAGTACCGACTTGAAGACTAGTTTAAATGATGCCTTAAGAGATTTTAATGTCGCTGTATAAAAAAAGAATTTACATATAATAAAGGTTTTGCCATTGCCATTTTAGGAACATTACTGTTCTCTACAAAAGCAATTTGGATTAAACTTTGTTTTAGAGAGAGTAATATAAATGCAACTACTTTATTAATGTTGCGTATGTTACTCTCTCTTCCTTTTTATGTATTAGTACTTTATGTATTAAGTAAAAAGAAAAATCTAAACGGAGTTTCTACCCCAACGTATTTATGGGCCATCGCTATGGGTGTACTTGGATATTATTTAAGTAGTTTATTCGACTTTATTGGATTGCAATATATTTCGGCTGGTATTGAAAGAATCATTTTATTTATTTATCCCACTTTAGCTTTACTTATAAATAGATGGCTATTTAAAGTAGCCATTTCGAAAAGGCAATGGGTCTCCATTTGCATAACCTATATCGGAATAGGGATTGCCTACTGGGGGGAAATGCAATATTTTGAGAATACCCAGCTATTCCTTTATGGCTCCATTATGGTACTACTCTGTGGCATCACTTACGCTTTTTATTTAGTTGGAACCGGGAAACTAGTTCCTAAGATGGGGGCAAGTAGTTATACAAGCGTTGCAATGATCTCGGCCACTGTAGGCATATTCACCCATTATCTAATTACCGAAGATTTTACCCAATTCCCTCCTTATTTAACCTCCGAGTCTCCTATTTTGGGATATGTTATAGGCTTAGCAATTATTGCAACAGTAATCCCCTCTTTTTTATTGAGTAGTGGTATGAAAAGAATTGGAAGTAATGATCTGGCAATTGTAACCAGTATAGGGCCTGTTGCTACCCTTTTTCAGGCAAGCTTTTTATTGAATGAACATATAGGTAGTTTGCAAATACTAGGCACCATTTTAGTCATTGTTGGGGTGCTCATAGTTAAAAAGCGGGACGCCTAGAAAAATTTTGGGGTGATTAAGACGAATCCTAACCACCCCGATTATCCTTCCCCCAAAGGATAATATATTTAATATTTCTTTAATGCCAAAGAAGATAAATTCTATGTTATTAGCAAATATGGTATAGAATATAGTCAAGTAGTAAAAACATGTAAACTAAGTAGAGAAAATAAATATTTAGTTATAATTTATTGATTTTTAATTACTTTATTTATTAATATATTATATAATATATACAAATACGAATAAGTTAATTTCTTATTATATATTTTCCTAATTTTGTACTATGAAGTCCGTTTATACATTTTTAGTTTTATGCTACCTGTTTTTTTGTAATTCAATAATAGTGGAGGCACAAAAGAGAAATAACCTATCTAATGAAAATGAAATTGCATTAATTGATATTTTATCGGCAGATACAATCAATTCTACTACTATAAGTATTGAAAGTAAAGATTTCCTCTTTGGTCAAAAAAAATCAGAATTCAACAACTTCAATATAATAAAGGATAAAAAGAGAATATTAATTCAACCATTAGGAACTGGAAAACTATTTTC
>CALPWK020000050.1 GCA_943327245.2 Comamonas sp. lk
AGTAGTCAGTCAATTCCCATGTATTCACAATACATGTACAACATGACCAACATAAATCCTGCATATGCAGGTAATAGAGGTGTGCCAAGTTTAGCATTTATATGGAGAGAACAGTGGTCTGGATTATCAGGAGCACCATCTACAAAATCACTAACCTATGATATGCCAACCAACAATAAAAAATATGGTTTTGGCGTGCAGTTATTTGATGACAGATATGTAAGTGTAATTCGTAGAACTGGCGTTAGCATGTATTATAATTTGAAAATTCCAGTTTCAGAACATGGTGTATTAAGTTTTGGATTAAAGGGCGGTTTTTATAATGATTTAAAAATGCTTACCAATGTAGATTTAGGTCAAATTTCCGCATATGATGCTGCCTATTCTACTAATTTTAATAAAATAATCCCTTTAGCAGGAGCAGGTGTTTATTACAATGATGATCATTTTTACGCAGGCTTTTCAGCACCTGATGTAATCACATTTTCTAAAGTTCAAAATTATAGATCTGATTCAAGCTTGTACCAAGTTAATGAAGTCCATTATTTTTTCGCAACTGGTTATTCGTTCGATGTAAATGATGATGTATCAATAAAACCTTCTTTATTAGTTAAAATGGTAAGTGGCGCACCTATTGAAGCAGATTTGAATACAAATGTTTGGCTGAAAAATACAATTGGTATTGGAGGTTCGTATCGTACTGGTGAATCTATTTTGGCAATGGCGCAAGTGCAGGTTACACCTCAATTTAGAATTGGATATGCATACGATATGCCATTTAAAGTTCCAAATACAAGTGAGTTATTTTTAAGACTTGAGTTTGGTCAGTTATTCCCAAATAGTAAAACGCACAAGATATATTAAGCATGAATAAGAAATTTATAACTAGAAATATTATTGGGAGCCTATTATTAATATTAGCATCTACATTTATTCTAAAAGCGCAGGGTTTAGATTCATTAAGTTCTCGTAAACTCTTATTAAGAGATTCTCTTGATTTTTTAAATCATAAATTATCCATAAATACATTTAGTAATGAGTTTAGTCCTATTCCTTTTAAAGGTGGTTTATTGTATATTTCCAATAAACCAATTAAGGGAGCTAAAGTAGCATACAATAAAATATATTGGACGGAGAACCCCAATTTTAAAATTATTGAACAAGAAAATGAAACTGTTAAAAGCGGAAGTTCTATTATCAAATTTATAAGAGGGGGTAAAACAGATGATTTTACTGCACCTACAAGTAATGATAATAATATTTTAGTAAACTATAAGCGTTTAAAATATAATTGGAATAATGTAGAGCGTAATTTTCTGAATTTTTCTACAGATCAATCTTTTGCTTATGATGACAGCACAAAAGTAATAGTTTATTCTAAAATGTCGAATAGGAGAAATAATGGGAAAAAGCATTGGGAGTTGTGGCAGGCGCTATTGATTAATGGGAGATTAAAGCAGAAGCAGAGAATTGTTTTTAACGA
Organism: Comamonas sp. lk; assembly: GCA_943327245.2. Lineage (GTDB taxonomy): Bacteria > Bacteroidota > Bacteroidia > Chitinophagales > Chitinophagaceae > Sediminibacterium. The sequence continues at coordinate 1,484 of CALPWK020000050.1, forward strand.
CAAGGTGGCTAATTATTTAAATCCATTTTTAAATCATAATTCTACTCGTTTGTATTTTGCAAGTGATAAAATAGGAACTAAAGGTGGGTATGATATATTTTATGTTGATAAAAAAGATAATAATTGGCAAACAACACCCATTCAATTAGATAGTAATATAAATACTATTGCCGATGAAGTATCACCATCGTTAATTGGAGATAGCCTATATTTTAGTTCAAATAGAAATGGGGGAGTTGGCGGTTTCGATATCTATTTCACAACATTATCATCGCCTTTAATTATTTATAATGCAGGTTATCCATTAAACTCCATTATGGATGAGGTGGATCTTAAAAAAATCTCTAATTTATATTATTTGACGACTAATAGAACTAATAATTTTGATGTATTGGCTTTGCAGTATTTGCCAGCTATTTATTCAATTTCTGGTGTTCTAACTTATAAAAATGATGGAAGTTTAGCAACAAATCATACCCTGTTTTTAAAAGACGTTGATGCCGATAAAATTACAGACACTTTATTAACTGACGATTTTGCAAGATATAATTTTAATGGTAAGCCTAATCGAAATTATGAATTCATTACTTTAAATGGGGATAGTGTCATTGAGAAACTTGGATATGAAACTTATGCTCATCAAAAAGATTTTAATAAGCTGCTAAGTATAAACGGAAGAAGCCCTAAGCAAATAAAAGATTCTATCCAAGATGCATTAGCTTTAGCAACAAAAAAAATTCAAGACAGTATTAATAATAATTATTTCGGCAATAAGTTTGTTGTATATTTTGGTTTTGATAAGAATATACTTACAGATAAAGAGAAACTAGTCCTTGACAGTTTGTCGTCTAAATTAAATACTATTCCGAATTCTTATGTAATTATAGGTGCATTTACAGATTGTGTGGGTTCATTCGACTATAATTATAAACTATCTGAAAAGCGCGCCAAATATGTTTTAAATTATCTTAAATCAAAAGGGATAGCACCGAACAGATTTGTTTCAAATGGATATTCTAAGAATTACACTATTACACCATGTGCTATAGGTGCTTTAAGAGGAGCTCAGCAAAGTAATAGACGCGCTGAAATTGTATTAAGTGAGACAAAGAAAACCAATTGGGCCATTTTAGAGAAAGAAAGAGGTGCTAATTATTATTCTTTAGTTAATAGTAAGCAAAACATTAATCCAAAGAGATTAAAGTTAGAAACTAAAATTATTACTCCCTTAAGCATAAAAATAGTTCCATTAGCAGCAAAGGTTGAAAAGAAAAAAGATATTATTACTAAATTGGAGAAGAAAAAAGATACGATTACTGAAGTTGTAAAAGTTCCCAATGTTGTCAATAAAGTAAAAGTAATAAAAACAGTTTTTGTTGAAAAGATAAATGATAAAGTTGCTGATAATATAATTATAGCGACCGGATCAAGCTATAAAGAAGAATATAGTAAGGAAGATATCCTAAAAGCTTTGGACTCTTTAGCCACCCTTAAAAAGGCTCAGGAGCGTATTATTGAATACATGACTAAGCGAATTAATAAAAAGCCTATTATCGTTTTTGTAAACTCCGACACACTTGCTATAGAACTATATGATAATGCAATTCATGACAAGGATTCGGTATCCATTATTTATAATAACAGATTAGTGGTTGACAAACAAGAACTTAAGGTGAATAAACCGATCAAATTCAACTTGAAGCTTGAAAAAAATAAAAAAAATAATGAATTAGTGATGGTGGCTGAAAACCTAGGTGCGGAACCTCCTAATACTGCTGTTATGTTTATAACTGAGAAGTCTGGCAAAAGACAACAAGTAATGTTGGCAACCGATATGACGCATAATGAAGTAGTTTACTTTATAAGGATTGGTAAGCAATAGTTTACAATAGGGTTTATATAATTATTTGATTTCTAATATAAATAGCCATCTTTTATCAGAGATGGCTATTTTCATTAGATTTCCTTACCTTTGCGGCTCATTATTATTAAAACATGAAGCGAATTGACAGGCATAGAGCCATTTTAGGGGTAGACAATAAAGCTACTTTAAGTGATTTAAAGAAGGTTTATCGTAAGATCATGATGGAGTGGCATCCTGATAAGTTTCAAGAGAGTGAAGAAGCTAAGAAAGGCGCGGAAGAGAAATCTACTAAGCTAATAGCATCTTATCATTTTTTAGTGAGTGTGCATCCTGAAACGCATGAAGCAACTTTGACAGAGTATACAGCAACTACAACAGATGCAAGTATTACTGATTTTGAATTTAAATCTGAAATTTTACGTGTAGTATTTTCTGACGGGAGTGAATACGAATACTATGGTGTTCCAAAAGCTATTTATGTGAAATTAGTTAACGCAGACACACCGGATAGATTTGCGCGTCGACATATTTATATGAATTATTTATACCGAAGTACTAATAAAATAGTTTCAGGCCAATAGTCTTTTTCTTTCTTTATTTAAATATTGAATAACGTCTTCGTCACTAACCTGTTCGAAGTCCTCGTAATAGTCTCCAATAGCATGTAAATCTTGCGGGCTTATTAAGGATATAATTTCGTCAGCGAAAGGCGTTAATTTATCTAAAGAACTTTTGGCACCAACTGGTACTGCGATAATAATTTTTTTTGGGTAGCTTTTTTTAATTAATTGTATTGCAGCAATAATTGAATTACCTGTTGCAATGCCGTCGTCTACAATAATCACTATTTTGTCTTCTATATCAATGGGGTCTTGATTACCTAAGAATTTTTCTTTCATATCTTTTAATTTTTTACGAATATCTTTTAATTCCTCTTGTATATAAACGTCTAATATTTTTTCATGAGGAGCAATAAAATAGTCAGATAGGGTAGCTGCGCCTATAGCATATTCCTTGTTAAATGGATGGCCTATTTTTTTAGACAAAATAATATCTAATGGACAATGTAAATAGTCAGATACAATATATCCAATAGGGACACCGCCTCTAGGTAAAGCTAATACTACGCAATGTTCATGTCTATATTTCTTTAACTGTGTAGCTAAAGTCTTAGCCGCTTCGATTCTATTTTTAAATACATAATTCATATAACTGGTTTAGATAGTTATCAGATCTTTTTTAAATTTTATAACACTCATTTAATAATTATAATAAATAAGTGTTAAACCATTCTGCTGCTAATTTGCAAACTTTTTCCATTTTGCCTTCTTCTTCAAATAAATGCGTAGCACCTTCTACTATCTGAAAGTCTTTAGTACAGTTTAATTGATTAAAAGCAAACTTATTTAGCTGTATTACCTCCTTGTCGAGTCCTCCTATAATTAATAAAGTGGGTGCCATTACAAAGGGTAGTGAGTGAAGGGCTAAGTCTGGCCTACCTCCTCTAGTAACAATTGCACTTATATGATGTGAAATAATGGATGCTTTTAAAGCTGACGCTGCTCCAGTACTTGCTCCAAAATATCCAATTCTACAATTACTACAACTGGAGTGATTCGCAATCCATTCTGTAGCGCTTACCAGTCTAGTGGTTAATAAATTTATATCAAATCTGTTTTGATAATTTTCATCTTCTTTTTCAGACAATAAATCAAATAGTAGGGTTCCTATATTATGTTCATGTAGGTATTTTGCTACTATTTGATTTCTTGTACTGTGTCTGCTACTGCCACTTCCATGTGCGAATATAACTATCGCCTTTGCCTCTTTAGGAATGGCTAATATTCCACGTAAATTAATTTTCCCAATGGGAATAGATACTTCATTTAAATATCGAAATGGCATGAAAGCATTTTTATAATTTTAATAAAATTGCCTTTCTTGCTTTTTCGTTTATCTCTTTCTCGGCTATGTCTGTTAATTCATTATCTATTTGAATCTCATCCATTTCAGCTGCATGAAATAGTGCAGCCATTTTTGTCATGTCCAGTTCTTTAGCAAAGGAAGCAGCAGTGCCGTACATGCTTAATTTAAATAAATTTATCTCTTGTATGGCTTCAATTAAACAAGCATCTCTTACTTCATGATCCTTACATAATGCCATTTTCTCATTAGCTTCTTCAATAAAAGCTTTCATGATTCTATTATTTACACTTAAAACTGCTATTTTTTCCTGAACCACATATTTTTCTATATGTCGAATATGATCTTCAGTAAAATCTATATATTGATCTATAATTGTTTTTAACTTAACAGAACTAGCTTGTACTTTCCAATGTGTTAATTCATGTTTTAACTGGACCTCTGCATTGCTGAATTTATGTACATCATAGTCTAAGAGATTATGTAATGTTATTATTGGATGATTTTCGTTTTTCATAAAATAATTTTATAGGTTTGAATTATTCATTGAAATTAGAGACTGTTGAATTGGATAGCTAATACTATTATGAGTAATTAGTGGATTTTTTAGGTGAGTGTATATATAGAAAAAAGTAACGTATTTTTTGTTGGCAACTAAGTCTTAGATTAATACATTTATATTTACAAAGTCAATTGTATAATATGTTGTACTATTTTTTATCGGCTTATTTGTGTCGAATTGCTAGTAGATTGGATTAAATCAAGAGTACTAAATGGTGGTCATAATATTGAGAATAATGTTTTTTGATGGTAAAATTGTTCACTTAAAGCCGGAGGTTTTATAGCTATTAATTCAGTATATTTGAAAATGCAACCGTTTAAATTAGAAAGAAGTGTTTTCAAGGCCCAAACTGTAGAAGAAGCTGCAAATCATTCTGAATATTATAAAACTTTAACTTGGCAAGAACGTTTAAGGATTGCGTTTTATTTAAATAGCGTTGCTTTTAATTATGATATCAACAATCCACCAAAAATGGATAAGACTAAATTTATGACCAGATCAAGAAATAAATAATGGGGAATATATTTAATGATGACTTTAGAGATTTTATTAAATCTTTAAATCAAAATGAAGTTAAATACATTTTGGTTGGAGGCTATTCTGTTATTTTACATGGATATGCTAGAACAACTGGTGACATGGATGTTTGGGTAGAAAGGACTCCGGAGAATTACAAACTAATTACAAAAGCTTTTACTGAATTTGGAATGCCTTTATTTGATATGAATGAAGATAATTTTTTAGCACATCCAAATTGGGATGTTTTTACTTTTGGGAAACCGCCTTCGGCAATTGACATTATGGTTTCAATTAAGGGATTAAATTTTGAAAGTGCATTTACGAATTCAATCTTTTTTAATGATGATGAGTTGTCAATTAGAACAATACATAGAGATGATCTTATAAAGGCAAAGCTTGCTGCTAATAGGCCAAAAGATCAAAATGATTTGGAGAATTTAATATAGGGGACTGTAGATTCTCGACTTGGGACTGTCGATTCTCGACTGGGGACTGTCGATTCTCGACTGGGGACTGTCGGCTTCACTTCGTTTCGCCGACTTCCCAATAGTTGGTCTTACCCAAACCCTTTCAACAAAATGCTGCGCATTTCGTTGTGTTTTTTAATCCTCGCCAACTCTCGTGAGCGAGCTCACGTCGTTGTCTCGCATTAAAAAACCCTGTCACTTACGTGACAGGGTTTGTGCCCAGAGGGGGAATCGAACCCCCACTACCTTGCGATAACCAGATTTTGAGTCTAGCGCGTCTACCAATTCCGCCATCTAGGCATTTTGAATGTCTCCACATTCAGACGGGATGCAATATTACGTTAATGATGGAATTCTGCCAAAATACGATCAAGGTATTTTTTCTTGTAGTAATATTCCTTTATTTGCAACATTGCTTTTTCGGGAATAGAATTGACTTCAACGTGCTCCAAATACGCTTTAATAGGGCTGAGAATGTCATTTTGTAGGGTATTAATTTGAGATAAGACTTGTTGTTTTTGTTCAGGTGTATCTGCATCCATCCAACCTTCATTCAGTTCCATCATTTCCATTAGAAAATCGGCACTCAGGTTATATTTCTCATCTGGTTCAATGCAACCCATAATTTCTAGTACATAAGGTAATACAAGCTCTTTATTGTTAAGGAGGGTAAATCCTTTATTAGCAATGGCAGACCTTTCTAGTGCTTCTTCTTGCACTTCTGGACTTTCTTGTGTAAACTTATCAGGATGGGAAGCTCTCTGTATGTCCATAAATGCAACACGTAATTTTGACGCATCTACTTGAAAACCAATAGGAAGTCCGAATAATTCAAAAAAGTTCATTTTAATGTTTTGTATATTGTGTAAAATTACCAAAATGCCGGTATTAGCACTTATTAAAGAGGGAAAAGTTCCAAGCGATAATAGAGTTGCTTTGACGCCAAAGCAATGTAAGTGGTTAATGGATACCAATTCAGCTTTGGAAATTATTGTTGAGTCGTCGGATATTAGATGTTTTAAGGATCAAGAGTACCTTAATGAAGGCATTGAAATTGTATCTGATCTTGCTAGGGCTGATATATTATTGGGCATTAAGGAAGTTCCTAAAGAACAGCTAATTCCCAATAAAACTTATTTATTTTTCTCACATACCAAAAAAGCGCAAACTTATAATCAACCTTTATTCCATATCATGATGGATAAAAACATTACGCTTATTGATTACGAATGTTTGGAACATGAGGATGGTCAAAGATTAATTGGCTTTGGTTTTTTTGCAGGTATTGTAGGTGCTCATAATGGTATTATGGCTTATGGAAATAGAACAAAACAATTTCATTTAGGTAGAGTTAAAGAAGTGAAAGATTATCTGGAATTAATCCATACTTATTTTGGTTTAAAATTACCTCCTGTCAAAATTGCAGTAACTGGGTCGGGTAGAGTAGCGCATGGTATTTTAGAAATCATGAACTTAATGGATGTGCAACAAGTTGAACCGGATGAATACATTAGTCGTACTTATCCATATCCTGTTTATGTACATTTAAAAGGACGTGATTTGTATTTACGAAATGACACCAATACTTATGAAAGAATTGATTTTCATGAACATCCAGATCAATACCGATGTACTTTTAATGAGTACTTAAAGCACACACATATTTTAATGAACGGAATATATTGGGAACCAGGAATTCCTCCATTATTTACACAGGAAGATCTAAAAGACGATGATTATAATTTAACTACCATTGCAGATATTACAGACGACGCACATGGGAGTGTTCCATGTAATTTAGGAGACGCGAGTTCTGACGATCCAATTTATGGTGTTAATGCTATTACCTTTGAGAAAGAAACGCCTTATCATCATAATTGTATAGACGTAATGGCGGTAGGTAATTTGCCAAATGAATTGCCAAGAGATGCTAGTCGTTTTTTTGGAGAGCAATTAATTAAGTATGTACTATCGGACTTAGTTTCTGGAGGAAATGATATCATTAGAAAGGCAACTATGTTGGATAAGGGTAAATTAACAAGTCATTATTTTCATTTAGCAGATTATGCTAAGCACTAATACCTTTAACAATTGTTGATTATGATTGAAATATTATATTTGGGAGCTGTTTTTTGTGCATTGTTAACCGTTTATCTTTTGTTATTAAAAGAAAATGCTTTTAGATCCTATGCAGATTATATTTTATCAATGTACTTGATATTTCAAATTTGGGCAGTAGTTATATATTTATTATTACATTCAGGCCTTATAATTAATATGCCTCATTTGTATAAGACAGCTGCACCTTTAAGTGTTTTCACTGCGCCACTTTCTTATTTATATGTTAGAGTTGTTTTATACAATGAAAGAAAGTTAAATAAGAAAGACCTTTTACATCTAATACCATTTGTTTTAATGTTGATTAATTATGCACCTTTTTATGTTTTGCCTTCTATTGAAAAAACAGCCATAGTCCAAGCTGTTTTTAATAATTTTGATAATGCATATAATCTTAGGATAGGTTTAGTTCCAGAAAGTGTAAATTATATTTTTATTCCTATACAAGTAACATTTTATGTATTTTTTCAATGGAAATTGATACGCAATTTCAAGAAAGCAAATAATAAAGACGAAGTACAAAAACAGATTACAAGCGTTCTAAAATGGGTTAAGATAATTGCTTGGGCGTCAAGTTTATTTGTAATTGGCTACTTAATTTTAATCGTAAATATTTTATTGTTCAAGAATTTTTTGAACTCGACATTTTTAGCTCAAATACCTAGTATTTTAGTTTGTTGTAGTTTTATTATGATTAGTACCTATTTATTAATAAATCCTGAGGTACTTACAGGACTTCCCTTTATAAAGTATAAAGAAATTGAATCAAGCATTATTAAAAATGAAATAAGTAAAATTCCTTTTATTGTGGAGGATTATTCAAATGAAATACAGTTAATTGATAATTACTTTCGAGACAGCAATAATATACAAGACCCTATTCTAAACTTAAATAAGATTTCAAACATATTACTAATACCAGCAAGGGAACTTTCATATATTATAAATAATTATTATGGAAAAAGATTTAATGATTTTTTAAATGAACATCGTTTACGGCATATGGTTAAAAAATTGGACAAGGATTATCTCAATAATTTCACAATAGAATCTTTAGCTAATGAAGCTGGTTTTAGTTCTAAAACGTCTTTTTACCGTGCCTTTAATAAACTATACAAATGTACTCCTATGGAATATTTAGATAAATTATAGCGGCTTTCTCCTTAAAAAATAGGTTATTTCTTAAATAGTAGTTTCAAATACTGAATATGGTACTATAATTTGGATTTAATAGATTCATTTCGATCCCTTACTTATTAATTTAGTTCTTATCATTTTAAAATAATGATTGAAAACTAATTATATGGTAAGATTACTGATATTGTTTATTCTATGTTTTATATATCCATCATTTAATCTTTCTTCTCAAGTTCCTAGTACAGGTATATTTTTTCAAGCTGTTGCAAGGGATAATTATGCCAATCCGGCAAAGGATCGTATAATATATGTACAGTCAAGTATTATACAGACTACAATTAATGGTACAAAAATTTTAACCGAAGAGTTCAAGACTAACTCAGATGCTACTGGTATTTTTAGTATTAGTATTGGACAAGGTTTGAGAATTGGGGGTGTCGTAACAAACTTATCTAACATAAATTGGGAAAAAGGCCCTTTTTATTTAAATCTGAAAATTTCAATTACTCCAACTGCGCCAGTTACAGACTGGGATTATACAAAAGATTGGATTGATATTGGTACCACTCCATTTGGTACGGTTCCTTATTCTTTATATGCCCTAAATACTTTAGGAATGGAGCAGAAATTAAATATCGCAGATAGTTTAAAGTCATATGTCACCCCAGCGCAACTTAATTCAAAAACATTTGATATTACACCCATTAATTCAGCAATAGCCACTAAAATAAACTTATCTGATAGTAATATAAATTATATAACTCCTTTTAAATTTTCATCAGGTTTAGTTGGTCCCCAAGGTTTGCAGGGTGAAATTGGACCTCAAGGGATGCAAGGATTACAAGGACAAATGGGATTTTCTGGTATGAGTGGAACAAATGGAATTGATGGTATTAGTAATGTAATAGCCGATTTGTCTGCCGCCACTGGTATATTACCTACTTCAAATGGTGGTACGGGCCTAAGTTTAATTGGTGATCCAGGTAATCAATTAAAAGTGAATGCAGCAGGAACTGGATTTGAGTTTTTTACGCCTTCAACGAATACAAATAGTGGAAATTTTTCTTTTATAGATAATCAAATAAAAGCTACGTCAATACATCAAACAAATTTCGATCCTATTATTCTTGGGAATGATGCGGTTACTCTTAAAATAGATAACTGGTCGGACGATCTTAATACTGTTTTAATTGGCAACGCTATAAATGGAAAGTCTGCTACTATCTTTTCTTCAAACACGGCAACAAGTATAAATTCGGGAGGTTCTTACCTTGGTTGGTATGATTATTCTAATCGCAATGATAATTATACCGAAGTTTCTTCTACTTCAAATGGTGCTTTTGTTACTGTAAGCAATGATGGAAATGATAATTCTTGGCATTTTGACAACTCTGGGAATTTAAATTTGCCAGACCTTGGAACAATCATATTTACAGATGGCTATCGTTCTATTAGGCTTGCTGATATACTTCCAATTCCATTGGATGACGGTAGTAATGAAAATTATGTTTTAACTGCTGATGCTGAGGGTAATGCAAGTTGGCAGCTTTCTGCTAGTAGTAAAAGTTTTTCTGTTGTGTTTACAGAAAATATAAATCCCGACTCGGACCCTTTTGGTTTTAATGATGATGAAGAAATACATGAAGCTATTGGTTTAGATGATAGAGAAGCTAATAATATTTATTTTGGTGACGAATCTTTTATGAACAATGTTGATGGTATTGCTAATATATCAATTGGCGACAATAGCCTTAAGCTAAATACTTCAGGAAGCGCAAATACTGGTGTTGGTTATAAAGTATTTGCAAATAATACAACAGGAAATGCAAATAATGCCTTCGGTGCGTATGCTTTACATTATAATACGGAAGGAAGTTTTAATTCCGCATTCGGAATTAGTTCATTATTGGCTAATACAACTGGTGGTGCAAATAGTGGATTCGGTTTTCAAACTTTGGCATCAAATACAACAGCAGATTATAATGCTGCATTTGGAAGTTTCGCACTTAAATTTAATACTACTGGAAATGCAAATAGTGCATTTGGAAGAAGAGCACTTGAATCAAATACAGAAGGGGAAGATAATTCCACTTTTGGTGCTTGGTCACTTCAAAATAATACAGCCGGAAATTTCAACACTGCAATTGGAACTTATGCCTTAAATACCAATCATGTAGGAAACTATAATACTGCGATTGGTTATGAGGCTGATGTCTCAGAAGATGATTTAGAAAATGCTACAGCTATAGGAGCTGGAGCAGTAGTAAGAAATAGTAATACAATTCAATTAGGATCAGAAACGATAGTTGACGAGGATGGGAATATTATTTCTCAAGGAATCACTAATATCAGAACAAGTGGAACTTTAACCCTGAATAAGGTAACCTATCCAAATATCGATGGAGTAGATGGACAAGTTTTGACAACTGATGGTAATGGTAATTTGACTTGGTCAAATCCTACTGTAACAAATAGCGATGGGACTGTGGTATTAACCGGACCACAAGGGCCAGTAGGATTGACAGGAATACAAGGTATTCAAGGTTTGCAAGGGGTTCAGGGATTACGAGGACTTCAGGGGATACAAGGTCCTTCAGGTAATAGTAGTAATGAATTTAGTTCGCTCACTGTGAATAGTGCAGGAGGTTCGCCAGGTATTTTCTTGAATCAACTCACTTCAAGTAGTCCAACTTGGTTGCGCGTTGGAACTGGGGATATTGGAGCAGAATATGGAGTATCAGGAGGGAGTAACCAATTTTTTGACGGTACTGTAATGGGAGATATCGCTTTAAAAGCATTTTCAGGAAGTCCAACAGGACTTACAAAAATGTTTATTGGCGCAGCTTTTAATGGGGAAGCTAATTTAGTGCTGTCACCTGATCGAACAACGGAGGTAATTGGAAAACTCACTGCTCCTGAATTAACAGTTGGAACTTCGACCTCTACTATTTCTGCTGCCTTAGATATTAATTCAACATCGAAAGGTTTTTTGCCACCTAGATTAACGACTAATCAAAAAAATGCAATTGTATCTCCTGTGGCCGGATTGGTATTGTGGTGCAGTGATTGTGCTGGATCGGGTGCCCTTCAGGTGTATAATGGATCAGCATGGATAAATTTATAAATTAATTTTAAATAAATAAATATGAAAAAAGTATTTTTAATTTTAGCTGTTATCGGCTTGTTGTCTTTTGCTGCAGATAAGTACATTACAATAAAATTTACGGAAGCGCAAATTGGGTTTCATTGGAAGAATTTAGAAAACGTAAAAAAACTTATTGATGAAAGTAACTTGCCGCATGCACAGGTGAAATTCATTATTGCCTCAATTGATAGTTTGCAAAAAGATATTACAAAGAGTGCGAAAATAGACACTATATCAAT
>CALPWK020000051.1 GCA_943327245.2 Comamonas sp. lk
CGATTGGTTGATAATTTTAAAGTATCCACCGCCTGATAATTTTTTAAATTTCACTAAAGCAAAATCTGGCTCAACACCTGTTGTATCGCAATCCATTACTAAACCAATGGTTCCTGTTGGAGCGATTACAGTTGTTTGTGCATTTCTATAACCATATTTTTCTCCGTATTGAACAGCATCATCCCAAGCTTTGGTTGCTGCTTTCAATAAGTAGTCAGGAGTAAATTGTGCTTTAATTCCTTGTGGCTTAATTTCTAATCCTACAAATGCATCTTCTGCATCGTAAGCAGCAGCGCGGTGATTACGCATTACACGTAACATGTCTTCCTTATTTTCTTGGTACTTGTCGAATGTGCCTAAGAAAGAAGCCATCTCTGCAGATGTTTTGTAAGCAACACCAGTCATAATAGCACTTATAGCACCAGCAATACCACGTGCTTCTTCACTATCATAAGCAATACCACTTACCATTAACATAGAACCAAGGTTGGCAAAACCTAAACCAGTCGTTCTGTAGTCGTAAGATAATTGTGCTACTTCTTTAGAAGGGAACTGCGCCATTAAAATAGATACTTCTAATACAGTCTGCCATAATCTTGTAGTATATTCAAAACCAGTTACGTCAAAACTATTGTCAGACTCATTGAAGAATTTACGCAAGTTAATAGAAGCTAGGTTACATGCCGTATTGTCCAAGAACATATATTCTGAACAAGGGTTAGACGCATTAATGCGACCACCTTTTGGACAAGTATGCCACTCGTTAATGGTAGTGTCATATTGTGTTCCAGGATCGGCGCAACGCCAAGCAGCGTTTGCAATTTGATCCCAAACTTCTCTTGCTGGAATTGATTTCATCACACGACCGTCGGTACGTGCAATTAAATCCCAATTCCCGTCCTCTGACAATGCTTTAAAGAAGCTGTTTGGAATACGTACAGAGTTATTTGAGTTTTGTCCAGACACAGTTGCGTAGGCTTCTCCTTCATATCCATTATCATAACCTGCTGCAATTAATGCTGCAACCTTATCTTCTTCTTGAACTTTCCAGTTAATGAATTCTAAAATTTCTGGATGGTCTAAATCTAAACATACCATCTTAGCCGCACGACGTGTTGTACCACCGCTTTTAATAGCACCTGCAGCGCGATCACCAATTTTCAAGAAGCTCATTAAACCACTTGAAGAACCACCACCAGATAATTTTTCGTTTGCTCCTCTAATTTGAGAGAAGTTAGTACCTACCCCAGATCCGTATTTGAAAATTCTTGCTTCTCTAGTCCATAGATCCATAATACCCCCCTCGTTCACTAAATCATCGCTAACACTCAAAATAAAACATGCATGAGGCTGTGGGCGCTCATATGCACTTGTTGATCTTTTTAACTCTTTGTCAATAGGATCTACATAGTAGTGACCTTGTGCACCGCCAGTGATACCATAACTCTCATGCAATCCTGTATTAAACCATTGTGGTGAATTTGGAACACATGCTTGATTCAAAATACTATATACTAATTCTTCGTAGAAAACTTGTGCGTCTTTTGTAGTTGTAAAATAACCATAGCGCTCACCCCAAACTCTCCAACAATTAGCCATACGATGTGCCACTTGCTTTACAGTTGTTTCTCTTCCTAATGAACCGTCTGGTTGAGGAACACCTGCTTTTCTAAAGTATTTTTGTGCTAAGATATCCGTAGCAATTTGACTCCATTGCTTTGGAACCTCCACATTTGTCATCTCAAATACTTTTTCACCATTTGGATTTTTGATGATGCTATCTCTGTAGTCATACTCAAATTGATCAAAAGGAGAAACATTCTCTTTTGTAAAGAGGCGCGAAAATTGCAAGCCTTTTTTTGTCTTTGGGTTAGTAGCCATATTATTCTATTTATAGGGTATTCTTAGTATTCCCACTAGGTTTATCAAAAACCTTGATGGGTATACGAAAATATCGTTCTCATTCCACATTTAGTCAAGTGAAATATCAACAGCTGTGGATAAGGAATGTTAATTATATTAAACCCCACACCACGGTTGAATTCTATGATTTATCCCCATAGGATGTTAGTTTCTTGAGAAAAAAAAACCTCCGGTATGCTATTTTTTTGTAATAAATAGAGATTGATGTGTTTTGATATAATTAAAAACGATAATTTTGTGCCCTAAGAGAAAAATGACGCATAAACTATACGATACCATAAATACAAGAAAGCACAATGCGAAAAAGGCATTTGCTGTCCTGATAGACCCTGACAAGTTGAATGATGCACTATTAATGCAAACTATTCAAATTGCCATTAAGGCCAATGTGGATTATTTTTTTGTAGGAGGCAGTTTAGTGGTTACGGATACACTGGATGCAATGGTTACTACTATTAAGCATCATTGCAATATCCCTGTAATTTTATTCCCTGGATCACCTGATCAAATTACTCCAAAGGCGGACGCCCTATTATATCTTTCCTTGATTTCAGGAAGAAACCCGGAGCTTTTAATTGGACAGCATGTAATTAGTGCTCCATTTGTAAAACAAAGTGGCTTGGAAATTATACCCGTTGGCTACATGTTAATTGATGGAGGAAGTCCTACAACAGTTTCTTATATTTCTAATACCAATCCTATCCCTTCTAATAAAAAAGACATCGCGCTTTGCACTGCGATGGCCGGAGAGATGTTGGGATTGAAATTAATTTATATGGATGCAGGTAGTGGTGCGCAGCGCCCTATCCCAGCAGATATGATTGAATTAGTGTCAAAGCATATTCAAATCCCATTGGTCGTGGGTGGTGGTATTACAACAGCAGCAAAAGCTATTGAAAACTGTAAAGCAGGAGCAGATATCATTGTAATAGGCAATGCAGTAGAAAAAGACCCTACTTTAATTGAAGAAATAGCTACTGCAATTCATAGCTTGAACAAGTAGAAATCAAATAGTACTAAATAGCAGCCTATTTTTAAAAGCTCATCATCTCTTTAAACTTCACAGTTTGACGACGACTGATTTCGATTTTCTCCCCTCCCTTTAATTCTACCAATAAGCCCCCATTAAAATAAGGTTCGATCTTTTCGATCCAATGTAAGTTGATAATATGTTTACGATTTGCTCTGAAAAATACCCTGTCATCTAATCTGTCTTCCAATGCATTTAAGGATTTTAAAATTAGTGGCTTATGCCCATCAAAAAATACTTTTGCATAATTACCTACACTTTCAAAAAGTCTTATTTCAGCTAATTTCACAAACCAGCAACGTTCTCCGTCTTTCACAAAAACCTGATCTGCTTCGGTTAATGGTCCACGACTTACGCCTAATAAGCTTGCCTGTTCTAATTGTATCTCAGATTGTAATTTTTGAATAGCGTCTGCCAACCGTTTCGGGTCGATAGGCTTTAATAAATAATCTAGTGCATTTACTTCAAAAGCTTTTAATGCAAATTCATCATAAGCAGTGGTAAAAATAACACGAGGTGCTTTTTCTAATTCTGCTAATAAATCAAACCCTGTTTTGCCAGGCATTTGAATGTCTAAAAATATTAAATCAGGATGTGCTATGTCTATCTTTTCCACTCCCTCGTCTACATTACTAGCTTCGTCAATAATTTGAATATCTGGATGCTGTTCTAATAATTTTTTCAACTCATTTCTCGCTAATCGCTCGTCGTCAATGATAATTGCCTTTATAGCCATGGGATCAATTTTTAATGTTTGATTGGTATTACTAATTTAGCTGTTACCTGAGTGGGGAGGCACTGATATATTTCAAACATTGCTTCGCCACGATATAAAATATTTAGTCTTTCTCTTGTACTTTTTAAGCCAAATCCATCCTTATCTTTTCGTTCTAATACGCCTGTATTTTGAACTATCAAGATTTGTTTTTCATTCTCGAACTTTGATATAATTTTAATCAAACAATCTCCAGGTTGCTTTCCTAGTCCATGTTTTATGGCATTCTCTACCAATGTTTGTAACATCATTGGCGGTATTTGATTTTCTAAACTACGTTCTTCTATATCATATTCTACAACAAGTCTATCTGCAAAACGTATGTATTCTAATGCTAAATAATCTTTTACAATATCTAACTCTTTTGACAAGCTAGTAACTTCTACTTTATCAACCTGTATACTACTTCTTAAAATATTACTCAACTCCGTAATGGCCTGTCTCGCTCTTTGAGGATCCTCTTCTACCAATGCCCTAATACTATTTAAAGCATTGAAAATAAAATGAGGATTTATTTGTGATTTAATAGTAGCTAATTCCAATTCCTTGATTAGGGTTTCTAGTTTTACTTTATTAATGGCTTCTGAATTCGTGAATTCTATATAATGCCATAAAATATAAATAGATATCCAAACTAAAATAATAGGAGTATCAATAACTAAACTTACTAAGAACCTTTTTTCAACAGGGAATTTTCTACCTGGATCATATAATTTAAAAAATTCTATTATATAACTCGACAAGAAACTATAACAATTTGCGGCCACCAGGATGATTAAAAAAAATCTCCACCAATGATTCAGTGGCATGGGCGGCATCAAAGAAAATCGATTCATAGACTTACGAACCAAATGAGTAGTCAGTATTCCTAATAATATGGTTACTACTAGTCTTGGATAAAAAATGGAACTCAATTGCTTCTCCAGCATTTTGGAAAAAAAGATAATGGTAAGGCCATAACTTAACCACCCAGCTATCTGACAAATCCAATAAAGTGAAGCGTGCTTTTTCATGTACCCAAATTTATTCCATTTTAAGGGCAATTAGTTCTACAATTAGGATTAATGGTCAATTTAACGGCTATACGGCAATATGCTAATTAAGCATAAACTTTTATCGGAAATTTATGTTATTAACTTACTTTTACATTACAATTGTTATTAATGCATTTTGAGGCCGGCCCATTATTAAAGACCATAGATAGTCCCGAGGATTTAAAAAAAATCTCTAGGGATAAATTACACCAGGTATGTGACGAGCTTCGTCAGTATATTATTGACGTGGTAAGCGTACAAGGTGGTCATTTTGCATCTAGTCTGGGTGTAGTAGAGTTAAGTGTGGCCCTGCATTATGTTTATAATACCCCTTATGACCAATTAGTTTTTGACGTTGGGCACCAAGCATACGGACATAAAATTTTAACTGGCCGACGCGAAGATTTTATTACCAACAGAAAGTATAAGGGAATGAGTGGCTTTCCCAAACGCAGTGAAAGTGTATATGACACTTTTGGTGTGGGACACTCTTCTACCTCTATATCTGCTGCATTGGGTATGTCTATGGCTGCAAAATATAAGGGCGAGGATAGAAAATCAGTAGCTATAATTGGCGATGGCTCTATGACCGCAGGTATGGCTTTTGAAGCTATGAACCATGCAGGTGTTGCAGACAGCGATGTGTTGATTATTTTGAACGACAATAACATGAGTATTGACCCAAATGTGGGTGCATTAAAAGAATACTTAACAGATATTAGCACCTCTCCAACCTATAATAAATTTAGAGACGAGCTTTGGCAACTAATGGGCAAACTTCCTATTGGCAAGCATTTCACAAGAGAAATGGCTTCTAAAGTAGAAGCTGGATTAAAAGGGGTGGTATCAAAAAGTAGTAATTTATTTGAAGCTTTACAACTAAGATATTTTGGACCTATAGATGGTCATAATATTACTAAGCTAGTAGATACTTTAAAAGATCTAAGAGAAATTCCAGGGCCTAAGATTTTACATATCATTACTGTTAAAGGTAAAGGCTACGAGCTAGCTGAAAAAGACCAAACTAAATGGCATGCACCAGGCTTATTTGACAAATTAACGGGCGAGATTATCAAGAAAAAAATTGAAACACCTCATCCTCCAAAATATCAAGATGTTTTTGGACATAGCTTATTAGAACTGGCAGAAGTGAATCCCAATATTATGGGTGTGACGCCTGCTATGCCAAGTGGATCTTCCTTGAAGTTCATGATGGACGCAATGCCTCATCGCGCTTTTGACGTGGGTATTTGCGAACAACATGCTGTTACCTTAAGTGCTGGTTTAGCTACGCAGGGCTTAAAAGTGTTTTGTAATATTTACTCGTCTTTCATGCAAAGAGCATTTGACCAAGTAATTCATGACGTGGCTTTACAAAAACTTCCTGTTGTATTTTGCCTTGACCGTGCTGGATTAGTAGGCGAAGACGGACCTACGCACCATGGTTGTTATGATATCGCCTTTTTTAGATGTATCCCAAATATGATTATTGCTGCTCCTATGAACGAATCGGAGTTGCGTAATATGATGTATACTGCTCAATTACCAGAAACTAATTTGCCATTTGTTATCCGTTATCCAAGAGGAGAAGGTGTGCAAGTTGAATGGAGAAAGCCTTTTGAGAAAATGGAAATTGGCAAAGGTCGTAAATTGAAAGACGGGAAAGACGTTGCAATTTTAACTTATGGACATCCTGGAAATTTTGCGCAAACAGCCATTAGAAATTTAAGGACAGAAGGTTTAGATCCTGCACATTATGATATTCGTTTTGTAAAACCTATCGATGAAGACTTATTACATGAAGTGTTTCAACGTTATGATAAAATTATAACAGTAGAAGACGCCACCGTGGTAGGCGGATTCGGGTCTGCTGTTTTGGAATTCATGAATACCAATGGATACAATAGTAAAATTAACATGCTAGGTATACCAGACACAATAGTAGAACATGGTAGCTTGAAAGAATTATACCATGAATGTCACTATGATGCTAGTGCTATTTCAGATGCTGTAAAAGCAATACTAGGACAGACTATCCTTTCAGAAGTACAATAATAATTATAAATAAAATTTACTGAATTTTCCTTAGTTCATGCTAGGGTCAAAATCTCCTTCCGCTCCCAATTTTTCTTCCCCTTCTTCTGCCGTATCTGTAATTGCAGGAGTGTCGTCCATGAAAGTATCTAAGTTCATTTTAGTTTCATAGGAATCAAAGGTATCAATATGTCCAGGTTCTAAATCATCTTCTCTGTTTTCGTTCCATTCAATGATAAAATTGTTACGTCCTTCTCCTACCAACAACTTCATATATTTCTGTTGTGTTAATTCTAAGATAGATAAGAAGAAAAATAATGCATGTACTTTATCCTGACAGATATCAAAAACTTTTTCGAAAGCGACTGTCTTTTCATCACCAACAGTTTTCAGCAAGTATTCTCTACTGCCTTCCATTGTGTAATTATATCTCACAACCGTATGAACTGGCTTTGTTTGTCTGTCTTGTAAACGAGTCATTACTTTTTCAAATGACTTCATCAATTTAAATAAAGTAACCGTTTGTAATTCTGTTCCTTCTGCAGCTTCTTCCCCAACCATGGACATTTCCTGCTGAATATTACCTCGCTTCACCATCAACATTCTCAAGTTCTCTAAGTCCGCCATTTCAACAGCGGCTTCTTTGTAACGCTTGTATTCTAAGATTTTATCAATCAATTCTTGTCTTGGATCAATCTCATTTCCCGAAGAATCAATTTCTTTTCTAGGCAATAATAATTTTGCCTTAATACGCATAAGTGTGGAAACGAATAATATGAACTCACTGCTCATTTCAATGTTCAGCTTATCCTGATTGTGTATGAAGTCCAAAAAATCCTTAATGATTTTTGTAATTTGGATATTATAAATATCCATTTCGTCTCTCTCAATGAAAAATAACAAAAGGTCAAAAGGACCCTCAAACTGGTCTACTTTTATGGAATAATTTGCGTGCTGACTCATAGCTACAAAGAAAAGCAAACCTCCCCAAATTATAGACTATTAGGCGTTTTTTTATCCACTTTTAGGTAAAAAACAGCATCTTCGCTAAAATTTTAGAATGGCAAACAGCAAGTGGGTCAATTGGATCATTTTTATAGCCCTTTCCTTGGTTTGGGGCAGTTCTTTCATTCTCATGAAGCAGGGGCTGACTGCCTTAAGCCCTTATCAGGTGGCTTCCTTAAGAATGTTGTCTGCAGGATTGGTTCTTTTGCCATTCGCAATGAAAGCCCTTCGCCAAATTCCCAAAGGCAAAATGGGTATGGTAATTTTGTCTGGAATTATTGGCAATTTTATACCCGCTTTCCTCTTTTGTATAGCTGAAACTAAAATTGACAGTTCCTTAGCCGGTATTTTAAATTCACTTACCCCTTTATTTACGATTATAGTTGGTGTTAGTTTTTTTAAAGTACAAACAAGCTTTGTTAAAGTACTTGGAATTATTATTGGATTTGTTGGACTAAGTCTGCTCTTTGCAGCTGGGAAAAATGTAAGTTTTGAAAACCTTTCTTATACTTCTTTAATTCTTATCGCGACTTTTTTTTACGGAGTCAATGTGAATTTTGTTGGAAGGTATATGCAAAATATAAAAGCATTACATATTACTTCTATCGCATTTGTATTTTTAATTGTCCCTAGTATTTTAGTATTACTATTTAATGGATTTTTTAAACTAGACTTTACTAACCATTCAGTAATTCATGCGACGCTGTCTAGCACTGTGTTAGGAATTGTAGGGACTTCTATAGCCACCGTATTGTTTTACCTATTAGTAAAAAGAGCGGGGATTATATTTGCCTCCCTTGTTACTTACGGGATTCCTTTTGTAGCAGTAGCTTGGGGAGTTTTGTTCGGAGAGTCCATAGCACCCGCGCAGCTGGCTTGTATGCTTATTATTTTATTAGGAGTATATATAGTTAATAGAGGCAATTTAGATTTTCTTCCATTTTTAAAGAAGAAGGATCAAGGCCACCATGGATAAGAAGGTTAAAAAAAATCGCAAAAAAAGCCGCTCAATTTGAGCGGCTTTTTTAATAATCATTTTACGATTATACGGTCATGATTTCTTTTTCTTTAGCTTCCAAATGTTTCTCCACTAAAGCAATATGTTTATCCGTTAAAACTTGAATTTCATCCTCCGCTCCTTTACAAATATCTTCGCTTGCTCCGTCCTTTTGTAATTTCTTCACTTGCTCAATATGATCGCGTCGAATATTTCTAATGGCTACTTTACTATGTTCTCCCTCTCCACTCGCTTTTTTAAATAATTCCTTACGACGCTCTTCTGTTAACGGAGGCATGAACAACCTAATATTAATACCGTCATTCTGAGGGGTGATGCCAATATTAGCAGCCATAATAGCTCTTTCAATTAGGGCCAACATATTTTTCTCCCAAGGTTGTATACTTATAGTTCTCGTATCCAATACCTGCACATTGGCTACCTGACTAATTGCCGTTGGTGTTCCATAATAATCTACATTGATTCCCTCTATAATGGAAGGTGTTGCTTTGCCAGCTCTTATCTTGGATATTTCTATTTCCAAATGATTTATGGCCTTTTTCATGCTGTTTTCGGCGTCTACAGTGATTTTCTTTAATTCTTCTGACATAATTTGAATTATTTGAGTAGACAAAGCTACGCAAATCACAGAATTAACATATGTATTTTTAGGCTATTTATTAAATTTTTCGATGCTTTCTAGCCTATGAATTCTATCTTTGCGCATACAAGAACAAAATTATTATGGCAACAACAGAATTAACTAAAATTGCTTCTCAAGTTAGAAGAGATATTGTAAGAATGGTGCATGCGCAACAAAGTGGTCATCCAGGCGGTTCATTAGGTTGTACCGACTTCTTAACTGCATTGTATTTTAAAATAATGAAGATGGATACTAATTTTAAAATGGACGGGAAAGGCGAAGATTTGTTTTTCTTGTCTAATGGACATATCTCTCCAGTATTCTACTCGGTTTTAGCAAGATCTGGTTATTTCGATATTAAGGAATTGGCTACTTTTAGAATGATTAATTCTAGATTACAAGGCCATCCTACTACTCACGAGCACCTTCCTGGCATACGTATTGCTAGTGGTTCTTTAGGACAAGGAATGAGTGTTGCAATTGGAGCGGCACTTGCAAAAAAATTCAACGGCGACGATCGTACCATTTACTCATTACATGGAGATGGTGAATTACAAGAAGGTCAAAACTGGGAAGCCATTATGTTTGCTGCTCATAATAAAGTAGATAATTATATAGCTACCATTGACGTGAATGGTCAACAAATTGACGGACCATTAAGCAAGGTTTTAAATCTAGATAGTTTAGAAGATAAATTCAATGCATTCCATTGGACAGTGTTGCACATGAATGGTCATAATATGGACGAGATTGTTGCAACTTTAGAAAAAGCAAAATCATTAACTGGTCAAGGCAAGCCAATTGTAATTCTTATGAAAACAACAATGGGTAAAGGTGTTGATTTTATGGAAACAGGACATGAGTGGCACGGCATTGCTCCAAACGATGAACAATTAGCAAAAGCATTAGGTCAATTAGAAGAAACATTAGGAGACTTCTAAATCTTGTCAAATATTTTGGCGGATGCTTTTTTAGATGGAATCCATCCAGCTAGAATTGCAATGGTGCATACTAGTGCTATAATTGCTACATAATCCTCTAACATTGGCTTTACTGGGTAATAGTCAATTACAAAGGAACTTCCCCCTAGTTTGATAAAATGAAACTGGTATTGTAGCCAGATAAATAAACTTGCCAAAGCACCCCCAATAAAAGCACCAATAAAAGCCATCATGGCGGACAGCATTAAAAATATTTTTTGAATATCCCATGGTGTTGCGCCCATTGCATGCAACACGTGAATATCTTTTTGTTTCTCTAGCACCAACATGGTTAAAGCGCCTACTAAATTAAAAGAAGCGACCATCATAATAAGTGCTAGTATGCAAAAAATAATCCATTTTTCTAATTGCATAATTTTATACAAGTCCACATTTTGTTGATACTTATTTCGTACTATAAAGTCATCCCCTAAAATCAATTTAATATTTTCTATTACTTGTTTCTCTTTATTAGAAAGTAAAGACAACTCAATTGCAGAAAATTCATTAGGTGTTAGGTCAAATAGATATTGAGCGTATTCGTAATTTGTAAAAACATATTGGTCGTCAAATTCTTGTTGTACCGAAAAAGCACCAGACTGTGTTGCAGTAAGGTTATTGAGCTGATTCAATTGAGTAACAGACTTGCCTGATCTATTCACAGCATACAATTGCATGGTGTCGCCCAACATACTTTGAAATAATCCTAATTTCTGTTCTACCCCAATACCCATTATTAATAATGGGTTATTAATATCTCCAATGGCACATTGACCTCGCTTCAAATATTTGATAATATTATTAATACTCCCATAAGAAGTATCTACTCCTTTGACAAAAGCAACTGTTTGAAAATTACCCTTAACTATTAATGCACGATTCTCTACTACTTTGCTAATTGCCTTAACCCCTTCTATTTTTTTTAATGCTGAATATTTAGCATCACTTAGTTTGAAGAATTTTCCTTGTACAGGGGTTACTCGTACGTCTGCATAAAAGTCGGCATAGAGTCCTTTAACCACTTCTGTAAATCCATTAGACACACTCAGTATAGTAATAAGAGCAGCTGTGCCTATAGCTATGGCAAAGACACTTACCCAGGCAATAATTTGTATTGCCTGAAAAGCATACTTGCCTCTAAAATACCGCCATGCAAATAAAAAATGCAATTATAAAGTTTTTAAGATCTCTTCCATTTTAAACACATAATCTAAGGTGTCGTCTAAATAAAAATGTAAAACAGGGATACGTCTTAATTGTTGCTTCATTTCTATACCTAATCGCTTTTTAATCTCCCATTCCTGCGCCTTAATTTTTTTAAAGCAAGCCGCCTGATCGTTCACCTGAAATAAGCTTAAATAGACTCTCGCCTCCAATAAATCGGGGGTTACTTTCACGGAGGAAATAGACACCATGCCGCCGTCTATAATCGTAAGACCTAGTTTTAAAAATATGTCATTCATTGTGCTTTGAATGGCCCCTGCTACTTGTTTCTGTCTTTTACCTTCTTCCATAATAATCAAAATCGTTGATTCGCTGTAAAATTAGTTACTTTGCTCATTATTCTAATGGAATAGTTTGAATATGAAGAAATTTATTCGCATTATCAGTTATATCAAAGAATACAAAGCCTATATGGGCTGGTATATATTGTTTATTACCTTGTCAATTGTATTTAGCCTGTTTTCTTTAAGCATGCTAATGCCATTTATGGACCTTATTTTTGGCAGCAATGCTTTGAGTGGGGCCGTTAATGCTGCAACTATCAATAATTCTGGTAGCTTAAAGGATATGGTTTATGGATTTTTACAAACCAATATCGTAAAATATGGCAAAGTATATGCTTTAGGCTGGATCTGCTTTGGCATTATTACGGCTGTACTACTAAAAAACGTATTCCTATATTTATCCTATTACTTTCTAGCTCCTATACGTAACGCTGTTACTAGGAAATATTCCAAATTATTGTATGACAAAATCTTAAAATTACCCATTGGCTATTTTACAGAACAACGTAAAGGGGACATACTTAGTAGGTCTTCCAATGACATTGCAGAATTAGAGAATTCTATTATTGGTGCATTAGAGGGCATGATTAAAGAGCCCTTAAATATTATTGGAATCCTTATTGTGCTTTTCATTATTAGCGTAAAATTGACACTCTTTGTTTTTGTTCTATTACCACTTGCCGGTTTTATAGTTGGTCGTATTGGAAGAAGTTTAAAGAAGCATACGAATAAAGCGCAAGTTAAATGGGGAGAAATAATGAGTCAAATGGAAGAGACTTTAACTGGACTCAGAATTATCAAAGCATTCAATGCAGAAAAAAGAGTTAAGGGACAATTCTTTAGTTTAGTGGATGAAATTTTTGTGATTAAAAATAAAATTTTAAATCGTCGTGATTTAGCATCCCCAGTTTCAGAGTCCTTAGGTGTTATTATATTATGCGGTGTGTTATGGTTTGGTGGAAGATTAGTGATTAGTGGTGAAATTTTATCTGGTAGTTCTTTTATTGGTTATGTAGCCTTATTCTCTCAAATTATTAATCCTTCCAAAGCATTGTCTCAAGCAGTGTATAATGTAAACAGAGGGACCGCTACCTTAGACAGATTAAACGAAATTTTAGAAGCGCCAGTAACAGTGGAAGAAGCAATTCATCCTATTGAACTAACTGGATTCAATGATGCTATTCAATTTGAAAACGTACAATTTTTATATCAAGACACTTCTATCCTTCATAATATTAACCTTACTATTAAAAAGGGTAAAACAATAGCATTAGTAGGTTCTTCTGGAGCAGGTAAAAGTACTTTGGCAGACTTAGTTCCAAGATTCCATGACGTAAGTGCAGGCGCTTTATTAATTGACGGTAAAAATATCAAGGACTATAGCTTAACTAGTCTTAGACAACATATTAGTATTGTAACGCAGGAGCCAATTTTGTTTAATGATACTATTGCTGCAAATATTGCATTAGGCAAGCCAGAAGCCAC
>CALPWK020000052.1 GCA_943327245.2 Comamonas sp. lk
ATGAAGGACGGCCTTCCATTTAAGGACTTAAATAAAAATGGAGTAGTCGATATTTATGAAGACTGGAGAGTCAACGTGAATGAGCGTGCTAAGGACTTAGCAGCTAGCATGACCATTGATCAAATTGCCGGTTTAATGTTATACAGCGGACATCAGGCTATCCCAATGCCACCTGTAGGCATGTTTAAGGCAACTTATGGAGGAAAAGCTTTTGCTGAAAGTGGCGCAAAATCTTCTGATTTAACAGATCAACAAATTGCTTTTTTAAAGAACGATAATTTAAGACATGTACTAGTTACTTCCATTGCCAATCCTATTGTAGCGGCAACTTGGAATAATAATGTTCAAAATTTAGTAGAAGCGATTGGCATGGGTATACCAGCGAATAATAGTTCTGATCCAAGAAACGGAGCTAATAAGGAAGCAGAATATAATGCAGGAAGTGGTGGCTCCATTTCACAATGGCCAGAAGAGTTAGGATTAGCCGCTACTTTTGATCCAAGTATTACGAGAAAATTTGGTGCTATTGCTTCAAAAGAATATCGTGCTTTGGGTATTGCAACCGCTTTGTCTCCTCAAATTGATTTAGCTACCGAGCCTAGATGGAATCGTTTTATAGGCACATTTGGGGAAGACCCATATTTGGCAACAGACATGGCGCGTGCTTATGTAGATGGTTTCCAAACCTCGCCTCAAGTAGTGAGCTCTTATAATGGCTGGGGCAACTACAGCGTAAATGCCATGGTTAAACATTGGCCAAGTGGAGGTCCTGAAGAAGCGGGTCGTGATGCACATTTTGCATACGGTAAGTTTGCAGTGTATCCTGGTAATAATTTTCAAATGCATTTAAGAACATTTATTGATGGGGCATTTAAATTAAATGGAAGCACTAAAAAAGCAGCGGCAGTAATGCCTTACTATACCATCTCATATAATCAAGATAAAAAGAACGGAGAGAATGTAGGTAATGGGTATAGCAAATATTTAGTAACCGACTTATTAAGAAATAAATACGGGTATGATGGTGTAGTTTGTACAGACTGGTTAGTTACTGCAAATGAAGGTCCTAAGCCGGATGTATTTATGGGTAAGTCTTGGGGTGTTGAAAAATTATCAATAGCAGAACGACATTATAAAGTTTTAATGGCAGGCGTAGACCAGTTTGGTGGCAATAATGATGCTAAGCCAGTTTTAGAAGCCTATCAAATGGGCGTTAAAGAACATGGGGAAGCTTTTATGCGTAAGCGTTTTGAGCAATCTGCAGTTCGTTTATTATTGAATATTTTTAGAGTAGGATTATTTGAAAACCCTTACCTAAATCCAACTGAATCTAAGGCAATTGTTGGCAAATCGGAGTTTATGAAAGCCGGTTATGATGCACAATTAAAATCAATCGTTTTAATTAAAAATCAAAACAAAACATTGCCAATTGCAAAAGGCAAAACTGTTTATATACCAAAACGTGTTACTCCGGCTAGTATCAATTTCTTTGGACAACCTGCTCCTGAAAAAATTGAGTATCCTGTTAATTTAGAATTAATTAAAAGATACTATACGGTAACAGACGATCCTTCAAAAGCAGATTTTGCAATTGTATTTATTAAAAGCCCAATGAGTGGTGGTTATAATAGAGCAGACAGAGAAGCAGGCGGGAACGGATACGTGCCAATTAGCTTGCAATTAAAAGTCTACACCGCTGTTGATGCTCGTGAACATAGTATGGCAGCTGGTGATCCTGTAATTGATTCCACAATAAAAGACAGAAGCTATAAAGGCAAAACGTCTAAGTCTAATTCTTATCCGGACTTAAATACGATTTTGGAAACTAAAAAGGTAATGAATGGCAAACCTGTCATAGTTTCTATTGCAATTTCTAATCCAATGGTATTTGGAGAATTTGAAAAAGAAGTGGATGCTATTGTTGGAGAATTTGGTGTTCAAATAGACGCACAAATGGATATTATTTCTGGAAAAACTGAACCGTCTGGTTTATTGCCTTTGCAAATGCCATTAAATATGTCTGTGGTTGAAAAGCAAATGGAAGACGTTCCGCATGATATGGTTCCTTATAAAGACGCCAATGGGAATGTGTATGATTTTGGATTTGGCTTAAACTGGAAAGGGGTAATTAAAGACGCTAGAACTATTAAGTATAGCGTTAAGAAAAAATAATTTTTATTTGATTAGTATATCACTATTTGTTCAATCAACTTTGGTGCTAACTTTTCTTGTTGGGGTAAGCTTTAAAATAATTAATAGCTAACACGCCAAGAATAATTACAAGTCCAAAAAACTCTCTTGACTCTTCTACCCATGGCTGCTCGGCCTTCATGGTGGATGCAATGCTTGACGCATTATGGTATTTGATCCAATCAATAATACCGTTGGCGTCAAATAGTTTATAGACTGCGTAAGCGCCAAATAATACAAACCCTAAATTATAAAGGGTCTTACTAATTGCCTTATTCCTAGCCGCCATAAAGCAAAGTACTGCCGGATAAAGATAAATAGGTATCCATAGATAAGGATCAGGGTCATTGTATTGCACAGCTGCGAACAAGATAAATACTAGGGTGAAAATATAGTTAAAGTACTTCATGCATTCATTTATAAAAACGAAAAGATACCAATTTTAAACAGTAAGTCCATAAATTGAAGATTCAAATTAAACCAAGTTTACATTTTATTGTCTAATATTGATAAATATAAATCTCAACAAAAGTCAATTCATGAAAAATAAAAATCTTATTAGTTTAACTTTAGCCTTTGCATTTTTTATCTTAGGCTGTACTGGTATTCTATTGTATATAAAGCAAAAAGCACATTTCATTGAAATGACACATACCGTGTTTGGCTTGTTATTCATAAGCTTTGCAATTTTTCACTTTTCCAATAACTGGAACTCAGTTAAATCTTATTCTAAGGATAAAAATTCAGGTTCTATTAAGAAAGAATTAATCGTAGCTAGTTTAATTGCAGGTATCATTTTAATATTATCTGTGACAGAAGTATTAGAGCCAGTAGCTGAATTTGGTAAAATTTTCGCTCCTAAACGTGAGCCAAGACCTAGTCAGGGTATTAATTTCCAAGAAAAAACAACAAACGATTCAACCAATGGGAATTCGGTAACGCTGATTTTACAAAAATCGGATGCTGCTATGTCAGCTTCTTTATCTGTTGAAGTAACAGACACTACGGGTAAGGTCCTTGAAACTTTATTGGCTGCTGAAAAAAAGCAAATACAAAAAGAAGAAGAAGAGAAACAAGAGGGACCACCATCGAATCCATCTAATTTAATTTTAACTTCTAAAATAAATCAAATAGCACCTTTTGATATCGTAGTAACAGCCGATATTAAAGGGCTTAAGCAACAAGTTAAATGCAGAGTGACTAGTATGGAAGCGGGTGCAAAAGCATTCAACCTTACTGAATCATCTCCTCTAAAAAGAGCGGTTATAACATTTAAATAAGTCTATTCAAATAATTGCTACTCTTTAAATAGCTTCAAACTAACGACTATTCATAATGGTCGTTAGTTTTTTATTTAATATATACACTAGTGCTAACTTGGGCTTATTGCCATTTATCCTAAATATGTTTATTACAAACGTTTGAACTTTTTTTTAAATTATATTGCGATACAAAATAATTTAAATTGAAAAAACGATTGCCTGCTTTTAAGCCAAGCTTATTATTACTTACACTATGCGTGTTAGCTAGTATTATCACATTTGTGGCTTGTAACCAAAATGGTGCTGACACCAAAAAACCCGACGAAAATAGATTTACTCCTGTGGTATTAACTGCAGAAGGTGATTTTGATGAACCAATGAGCTTTGAAGTTTTAAAAGACGGAAAAGTATTTATTAGTGAACGTAGAGGTGCCTTAAAACTATTTGACCCAATTACTAAAATGGTTTCATTAGTAGGAACCATTCCAGTTAACACCAAATATACCAACGCGGAAGGCGTTGTAAGTGAAGCTGAGGAAGGATTTATGGGCTTTACAGTTGACCCTAAATTTGACGTTAATCATTGGGTGTATTTATACTATTCACATCCAACAATTGCTAAGCATGTACTTACACGCTGGGAAATCAAGAACGATAAATTATTGGAAGGGTCTGAGAAAATATTATTAGACGTTACTACGCAGCGTGAAGCTTGTTGTCACACAGGCGGTGGAATGACATGGGATGCGAAAGGCGACTTATATTTATCTGTCGGAAATAATACAGGTAATGTTGCCGACAAATCACAAACAGACGAACGTCCAAATCGCAGCAGCTGGGATGATCAACGCGGATCTGGAAATACAAACGATTTACGTGGTAAAATTTTACGTATACATCCTGAAGCAGATGGCACTTACTCAATTCCGGAAGGAAATTTATTTGCAAAAGGAACTCCAAAAACTAGAGCAGAAATTTATACAATGGGTCATAGAAATCCATGGAGACCTTCTGTAGACAGTAAAACAGGTTGGTTGTATTGGGGTGAAGTAGGTCCAGACGCTAATGCAGATTCTAAAACTACCAAAGCGGGTATGGATGAATTTAACCAGGCTCGTAAGCCAGGTAATTTTGGATGGCCTTATTTTATCGGTGAAAATAGAGGGTATCCATATTACGACTATATTACCAATACAGTACACGAAGAAAATAATCCTGCTAAGCCAATTAATAAATCAGTTAATAATACTGGTTTAAATGAATTACCTGCAGCACAACCTGCATTTATTTCTTATCCATATGGCGTGTCTGAAAAATTCCCTGAAGTGGGAACTGGTTCTCGTTGTGCAGTAGGTGGCCCAATTTATAGACAAGCGGATTTCAAAGAC
This sequence comes from Comamonas sp. lk, assembly GCA_943327245.2. Lineage (GTDB taxonomy): Bacteria > Bacteroidota > Bacteroidia > Chitinophagales > Chitinophagaceae > Sediminibacterium. The sequence continues at coordinate 4,841 of CALPWK020000052.1, forward strand.
GCTAAGCGTCCTTTCCCTGCTTATTTTGAAGGGAAATGGTTGGCTACAGACTTGTCTCGTGGCTGGATCATGAGTATCAGTATGGACGATAATGGTAACTATAAATCAATGGAACGTTTCTTACCTAATTATCAACCTATCGAGCCAATTGATATTAAGTTTGGTCATGACGGTGATTTATATGTATTGGAATACGGCAGCAACTGGTTTAGAAAAAGTGATAATGCTAAATTGGTAAGAATAGAATACAATGCAGGAAACAGAACTCCAGTTGTAAAAGCAAGTGCGAGTGCTAATGGCGGTGCGGTTCCTTTCAAAGTGAAATTATCATCTGCAGGCACTAAAGACTATGATGGAGATGCTTTAAAATATGAGTGGAAAATAACTCCAGTAGCAGGCGGGAAAGCACAAGTGTTTTCAGATGAGCATCCAACTGTAACATTAACTCAAGCAGGTGAATACAAAGCTACTTTGACTGTAACAGATCCTAAGGGAGAAAAAAATAGTCAAACATTACAATTGATTGCTGGTAATGAACCTCCTGCAATTACATTGGATATTGTAGGGAATAAAAGTTTCTTCTTTCCTGGAAAATCAATTGCGTATTCGATTGCTGTAAATGATAAAGAAGACGGCAAAGCAGACCCTGCTCAAGTGGCAGTAAGTATTGACTATGCAACGGAAGGTTTAGATTTTGCGGAAGTAACACAACAACAAAGAAGTGTGGATGCTTCAACAAGATTTGCAGTTGCACAATATATTATTGGAAAAAGTGATTGTAATAACTGTCACCATTTAGATACTAAGTCAGTGGGTCCTATGTTTGTTGATATTGCCGACAAGTATAAGTCAAAGCAAGCTTGGGCTTTAGACAGTTTGCCTAAAAAAATTAGAGGTGGCGGAGGTGGTGTATGGGGAGAAGTGAATATGCCTGCACATCCTGGTGTTTCTTTAAATGATGCAAAAACAATTGTAAACTATATTTTACATAGCAAAGAAAAAACTATTAGCACACTTCCATTAGCGGGTAACTACACACAAGCTATTCCAGCTGGCGATAATGGAAAAGGGTCTTTGATTTTAAGAGCTGCTTATACAGATAAAGGTTCGAATGGAATTAATAAGATCACTACTGAAAAAATGATCATTTTAAAAAGCCCACATTTAAGTCCTAGTAATGCAGACGTTATTTCTAATGCTACTATTAAGAAAGAATTAATGTTCTCTGTTGCAGTAAATGTGATTCCTAAAAATAATGCACATATTGCCTTTAAGAATATTGACTTAACTGGAGTGAAGCAAATGGAATTTGCCGCTTCTGCAAATCCAGGTCAAGGATTTATAGGAGGTACTATAGAAATTAGACTGGGTAGTGCAACTGGTACATTAATCGGACAAACTGAAATAGTAGCAGTAGATCCATTTGCAGCTATGATGAGTGCAGCTGACGCAGTTCAAAACAATGGCGGAAAGAACAAGACGGCTGCTAAACCTAAAGTAGCTGCTAAAAAGCCTAAATTTGATTTAGCATCCTTATTTAACAAGCCAGGAATTAAAGTGGATATCACAGAGACAACAGGAACTAAAGACGTTTATTTTGTATTTAAAAATGCAAAGGCAAAAACATTAGAACCTTTAATTGCAGTATCTGATATCAAATTAAATGACACTAAAATTATGGATGCACCCAAGCCATAATTAAAAAATAAATGTCTGAGACAAACACATCACAATAGTTATAAAAAAATTATTATGATGTGTTTGTCTTTTTTTATGTCTTTAATTTTAGTCTTTTGGGAAATCTGCGCCTTCAGATATTGATGACCAATTATCAAAATCGGTTTTTAATTCTTCTAATTTAATTCGCGCTCCCTTTAAAGCTGCAGCCCCTAGTAATAAACGTAATGGAGGTTGCTCGGTTTCTGTAACTTGTATCATTGCTTTTGCAGCCCTAACTGGGTCTCCAGGTTGATTACCGCTGTAACCTCTAATATCCCCCATATTCTTCCAAGCAGTGCTTTGATAATCTTCAATGTTCATTGGTCCGTCTTTTGCAGAACGGCCAGCCCAGTCTGTTCTAAATCCGCTAGGAGCTATGATAGTGACGTGAATGCCTAATGGAGCCAATTCTTTGTATAAAGATTCGCTTAATCCGTCTACAGCATACTTTGTTGCGTTATAGAATCCAACGCCAGGGAAGGACCTTAAACCGCCAATGGATGCGATATTTAAAATATGGCCACACTTGCGTGAACGCATATAGGGTAATACTTCCTGAGTCATTTTTGCTAATCCAAAAACATTAATCTCAAACATTTTTCTAATTTCTGCTTCTTCACTTTCTTCCACTGATGCAAAATATCCTATACCTGCATTATTTACTAATACGTCTATTTGTCCAAATTTTTCAATCGTTAATTTCACTGCCTCTTTAATTTCCGCAGCTATTGTCACATCTAATTTTACTGCAATGGCCGTATTGGGGTATTGATCTACTATGTCTTTAATGTCGGCGGTATTTCTAGAAGCTACTGCCACTTTATAGCCTTGAGCTAATGTTTCAAGTGCTAATGCACGTCCAAATCCTGTTGAACATCCTGTTATTAACCAAACTTTAGTCATTTATTTTTTTTGCAATCTAGTCAAAAGTGAATAAAGTAATTTGCTTTTTTTGTAACTTTTGTTCAAGTAATAAAAATTAAATGACGCTCATGGAAATTATTAAAATCATAACTGAAAATATTAAGGGCTTTTTTGGGATGGAAGGATTAATACAAATTATCAAAAGCGGCAATTATTCAACACTGCTAACTTACGAGGGAATCACTACTGCTATTGGGCCTATTTTACCTATCGTACTAGTGTTAGAGTTAGCTAGAGGGTTGTTGTACAAAAAGTTTAAAGTGATTGCTTATAAAATCCCCTTCTTCACGTATGTGTTGAATTCGATTATTGGAAGGTATCTTTCTATTGGGATGACTATGTTTTGTATTGGATTATTGGAGCAGCATGCGGTAGTTAAAATTCCCTTTAACTGGTATGGTTTTATTATCGGCTATATCATTTGGGAGTTTGCACATTTTATTTATCATTATCTAGCACATAAAGTAAGATTATTTTGGTGCTTACATGCTTCGCATCATGCACCAACCAGTATGAATTTATCAGTATCCTATGCTCATTTCTTTTTAGAAGGTCCCTATGCAGATATTATTAGAACTTCAATTTGTATGCTAGCAGGAGTCCCTCCTCCAATGTTATTTGCCATTATGTTTATAGACGGCACTTGGGGATCTTTTATTCATATTGGGGAATCACTTTTAAAAAATGCACGTCTTGGTTTTATGGGTAAGCTCATACTTACCCCTTCGCATCATAGAGTACATCATGCAAAGAATATTGAATATATGGATACCAACTTCTGTAATTTATTAAATATTTGGGATCGTCTTTTTAAAACCTATCAACCAGAAAAATCAACTATCCAAATTGAATATGGCACAACAAGAACAATCCAACCTGATAGTTTTTTAGACGCTTATTTTGGAGAAATAATTTCTTTATTCAAAGACGTATATAATGCTCCTGGTATTGTAAATAAGTTTCTTTACGTTTTCATGCCACCAGGATGGAGTCATACAGGGGACCATAAAACTGCAGCAGTTATGAAATTGAATGCGAAAGCCTAATTATTTAGCGTAAATTTGCGCCGATTCTAATTTATCAATCAATACAATTTGAACTATGAAATCTACCCTTGGTAATAACCTAAAAGAAAGAGCAGAAGGAATATGCGAACTTTGCGCTACTAACCAAGCCACTTGTGCTTATGCAGTTAGCCCTAAAAGTAATGACGTAATTGAAAATGAAGTTGCTTTATGCGACACTTGTGTATCTATTATTGAAGGGGCAGACGCGGGAAGTCATTGGCAGTGCTTGGCTGGTAGTATTTGGAATACGGAGCCAAGTGTACAAGCTTTAAGCTATAGAATTTTATATGGTGTAAAGGACCAAGAATGGGCTAGTGAAATAATTAGTTCAGTGGAGTTAGATGAGACAGTAGTTACATGGGCAGAATCGGCATATCAAGTTTCCGCATTGCATGTTGATAGTAATGGAACACCATTAGAAAGTGGAGACACCATTGTTTTAACGCAGCAATTAAATGTAAAAGGAGCCAATTTTATGGCACCAAAAGGAACCATTGTAAGAAAGATAAGATTAGTTCCAGATAACGCAGAACAGATAGAAGGTAAAGTAAACGGAGATACAATTGTAATTTTAACAAAATTTGTTAAGAAATCGGTATAGACAAAGCTTACATTTTTTTATAATATTAGACCACTTACTAGATTGTAAGTGGTTTTTTATTGACCAGAATCAAGGAAGTGGAAGACTAAAGTCAATAAATATTTTCTTATTGACATTTATTTTCATTCTAAACTAATTCTATCTAATGAGAATATTTACACCCGCTAAGTTTTTATTAATCGCATCTATTTTTGGATGTGCAAAAATAGAGACCGCTCAAGTTATGACTCCACAAAGTCAAGTTGTATCAGACGCTAATCGATTAAAGTCTAATGCTCTAACAACTTCTAAAAAGTATTATGTAGATCCTTCTTCTACAGCTACTACTTCCAACGGAACTTTACTTTATCCCTTTAAAACCCTGACCCAAGTTAATAATGCCGCATTGTATGGTGGAGACTCCGTTTTTTTTAAGCGAGGCCAAATATTTACAGGAAGGCTATACCTAAACAAGTCTGGAACTATTGGCAATCCAATTGTCTATAGCAATTATGGTACAAGTAGTTTACTGCCAATTTTCAATAGCACTATTTCAAATGTAGTAACTATAGCTAATGCAAAATATGTTGAACTAAATGGTATTAAAATTACAGACAATACCATGAGCTTGACAGATCATTCTATTCAAGCTAAGATTGGTTATGCAATTATATTAAATAACGCAAGTTATTGTACTATTAGCAATTGTGATATTTCTTTAGTTGGCGTTGGTATTGAATTAACACCTAACTCTAGTTATAATATTATCAAGAAAAATTCAATTACTAATTTACGCATGGTAAAAAATACACCCACTACAACTAATTCGAATGACGACTTTGGCGCTAATGGATTAGTTGTTGAAAGTTCTAATAATACTATTACTGGGAATAGGTTTGAGGACTGCTGGGCAAATAGTTATGACTATATTTTTGATGGAGGGGCAGTTGAGTTGTACGGCACTGCAATAAGTAATAACCGCATAGCCTATAACACTATTATAAATAGTTGCGGATTTGTAGAAGTAGGGAGTAGTACAAATGGTATTTGTGATAATACCGTAGTAGCGTACAATAAAATTATAAATTCGGCAGGTACGGGCACGTTTCAAACATCGGGAACATTTGCAGTTAAAATTAGTAATTTTCAATACTATAATAATAATTTTATAGAAACAGTTAAACAATTTACAAGTCCGTCGGTTTTATTTTACAGTTCACTCAAAACTCCCCCTGCTGGCATGGTTGTGTTAAAGAATAATGTTTTTTGGTTGACTTCTGGGGTTAATATATTCCCTTCCTATTTTAATAACGCATCTGTAGAACACAGTAATAATATATTTCGACTGGCAGTTGGGTATGTGGGCATTACGCTAAATACAAACGAGTTGCTTAGCAACAGTCTTAATTTATTTACTAATACAGCTGGGTTGCCAAGCAATTGGGATTATACATTATTGGCTGGTGCTGCTCCAATTAATTTTGGAACTAATGTAGGCTTTGGTAATGACTTTAATGGCAATCCAATTATAAGTAATCCAGATGCTGGCATACTTGAGAAGAATTAAAAAAGAAAAAATAATATTTTTTTCAAGGTATCATACTCTTTACAATGAATCGAATTTAAAATAACCTAAGTGCAATTCGTCTATTACTAATTCGTTTGCAGGGCTTAAATTAATTTGGTACCTAGCTTTTGTAGCGTCGGATAAAATTTCATTAACGTTATAAATATCATCCACATCTACTCCATATTTGTCGTCAATATGGGATTTGGCACCTTCAAAATGAGTGTGCTTAAAAAAAGCAGATTGCTTAGCAATACTTATTGCTTTCGACATATCGGCAGAAGCAATAACCATTTTGTAATGAAATTCTTCAAATTCGTTTTGCTTATAACCTCCCAGATTAATGAAATACAATTGTTGTTCACTAGCTTTTGATAGTTCCGATTTCTCTATAATTGTAATTTGCTGACCATTTACTTGAGTCACTTCTCGCCATCCGTCTACATGCATTTTACCCTTTGCTTCTGGCCAAAACTGAATCATCTCCGATTTTAAATCTTTTAATTCATTCGCAATGCCAAAAAACATATCATGCTGTTCTGTATGCCTTCCCTTAGGTCTGCATCCAATTAATATCATAAATAGTTTCATGTATCTAATTTAAATAAAAGTACCTTTATGCTTCGAAAAAACAAATTATTTTGAAATTTATAGACTTAGGACTGGATCAGAGAATACTAGACGGAATCGACGCAATGGGTTATGAAACGGCAACCCCGGTTCAACAGCAGGTTATGGTGCCCATTCTAGAGGGTAAAGACATTATTGCTGCTGCACAAACAGGCACTGGAAAAACAGCAGCTTTTTTATTACCATTATTACATCGACTTATCACATCCCCTCATCACGCAGGAGATATAAACGCATTAATCATAGTTCCAACACGTGAATTGGCTATTCAAATTGCGGAAGGACTAGAAGGGCTAGCTTATTTTACGGATGTAAGTTCTATTGCAGTTTACGGTGGTGGCGATGGCAATTCATTTGCTGCCGAAAAGAAAGCATTAACCACAGGCGCCGACATAGTAGTTTGTACTCCAGGAAGAATGATTGCACATTTAAATATGGGCTATGTAAAACTAAAAGGACTTAAGTATTTAGTTTTAGATGAAGCTGATAGAATGCTAGATATGGGTTTTAATGACGATATCGCAAAAATTATCACTTATTTACCTGCAGAGCGTCAGAACTTATTATTCTCTGCAACCATGCCGCAAAAAATGCGTGCTTTGGCAAATAAAATTTTAAGAAATCCTGTTGAAATAAATATTGCAATTTCTAAGCCACCAGAACAAATTGTTCAGAAAGCATTTGTAGTGTATGAGGCTCAGAAAGTGGGTATTATCAAGGACATGCTTCGTTCCAAGAAGTATACTAAAGTGATTGTTTTCTGTTCTAAAAAGCAAAATGTAAAAACATTGACTGCTGAATTAAAAAGAGCCAATTTAGCCGCAGAAGAAATTCATTCCGATTTAGATCAAAAAAGTAGAGAACAATATTTACAAGATTTCAGAAATCAGAAAGTCAATATTTTAGTGGCGACAGATATATTAAGTAGAGGTATAGATATTGAAGACATTGACTTGGTTATTAACTATGATGTCCCTAATGACGGGGAAGACTATATTCACCGAATTGGAAGAACAGCTAGGGCAGCGACTTCTGGTACTGCATTCACTTTAGTTAGCGAAAAGGAGCAAAATAAGTTTGCCGATATTGAGGAATTGCTTGGTGCGCCAGTACTAAAAGGCACGGTCCCAGAAAATTTTGGACCTACGCCTAATTACAATCCAAGACCTAGAAGGCCACAAAGAAGATAGAAAAAAGGGATGCGTTTTAAACGCATCCCTTTTTTAATCGTAGGAAATGAAATTGACGCTAATCAAATTTACTTAGAAAGTTTTTGTACCGTTTGATTGGTAGCTATATCTAAAGGTATAGTAACGTTGCTTGCTAGACTTATCAGCATCAGAAGCGGTAGTTGCCAATGTGGTGCCTCCTTTATAATAACAAGTAATTTCGATCTTCGCATATTTTCCAGAAGCGGTTCTAATAACCAATACTCTTCCTGCTAATGGGGTGATAATATTATTGATTGGGTCATATGTGTACCAACCTTTGCCACTTCCTGTAGTAATTCCATAAACGGGTGCATTGTCTGTTTTAAATACTGAATCTGCAGAGATCGTTTTTAAATCATCAAATAGGCCTGTATAAACGAATGCGCCACCTTGACCAGTACCACTTGTTCCGCCGTTCGTTAAAATTTTTGTCCCAGCTAATGCTATGTCCCATTTTGTAGAAGCGCTATCAGTATTTGAAATAATGGCATTATTTTCTAGGCTATAGAAAGTGTATTTGCCTGCTCCATAAGGTCCTGTTGGGCCATTACCAATAATAGTATCCGCTATTAAGTCTTTAACGATATTAGTTGTAATAGTTATTGCGG
>CALPWK020000053.1 GCA_943327245.2 Comamonas sp. lk
CTAATAGCACCGACTATTACTTGACCTACAACTAAAAAAGGCTCCGATTATTAATCGGAGCCTTTTTGTTTCAAGGAAGTTATTGCTTAGTTAATTTATATGCATGTAGTAATAAATTATGAACTTGTAAATATTATAAGCTTATAAATTAAACAAGCCCTTGTTTATTAACTGTAATGTTTTTGTTTTGTATGCACTTGGCAATAACAAAGTAATATTGTGTGGACTACCACCATAACTTACCATGGTCACTGGCACTTCATTGACTGCATCAAATAGTTTTTTCAATACGGCATCTGTTTTAGCTATTTCATTACCTACTATAGAAACAATAGTCTGTTCTCTCTCTATTTCAACAGAAGCTATTTTACTTAATTCTTCAATGATTTCTGCTAAATGTAGTTCACTATCAATAGTTACTGACACAGCTACTTCGGAAGTAGTAATCATGTCAATTGGTGTTTTATACTTTTCGAAAACTTCAAATATTTTTCTTAAGAATCCATAAGCCAATAACATTCTACTACTTTTTATTTTAACCGAAGTGATCCCATCTTTTGCTGCTACTGCTTTTACCCCCACTGTGCCCGCTTCCTTTTTAATTACAGTACCCAATGCAGATGGCTGCATGGTGTTCAATAATTTTACTGGAATATTTTCCTGTTGTGCAGGCCAAATACAAGTTGGATGTAAAATTTTCGCTCCAAAATAAGCCAACTCTGCAGCTTCGTCAAAACTCAATTGCTCTATGGCTATCGTTTTGTCTACCACTCTTGGATCGTTATTATGCATGCCATCAATGTCTGTCCATATTTCACAAACAGATGCTTTTGTAGCAGCAGCAATTAAAGAAGCTGTATAATCGCTTCCTCCTCTTTTTAAATTATCTACTTCCCCTTTAACATTTCGACAAATATAACCTTGGGTAATAAATAATTTCTTTGAAGGGTAATTCGCTAAAACTGTAGTTATTTTTTCTTTGATTACCGCCAAGTCTGGTTCGTCATTCGCGTCTAATCTCATAAACTCCAAAGCTGGAATTAATGCATGTTCAATATTCTCTTGTTCTAAATATAATGAGAATAATTTGGTACTCATTAATTCTCCTTGTGCTAAAATATCTCTATTCAATGCATCACTCAAAGAAATTCTTTGCGTGATTTTTAAAAACTCAAAATGTTCGTCAATAATGGAATCTGCTTTCGCCCTTAATTCAGCTGATTTTAATAAATCTAAAATAAAGGTACGGTAGTGTTTTTCAAGTGTTTCAATTTGATTGGTAGCACCCTGTTTATCTGCTTTTGCTAAACAATCACTTATTCCAACTAATGCATTAGTAGTTCCACTTAATGCACTTAATACAACTATTGTGGCTTCGTCATCACGTGTAATTAATTGAGACACTTGATGCATTCTTTCTGGCTTGCCTACACTCGTACCACCAAACTTCATTACTTTCATACTAAAAGAATTTTCTATTTCAATTTAAAGAGATCCAAAGGTAATTAGGATTTATGAAAACGCGTGTTAGCCTATAATGGAATATTCATTTTAATAGACAATGCTTCTAAATCTTTTACAACCTCGGCAACCAAAGGGATACCTTCCTTCCTTCTTGCAAATTCAATGATTCTTTCCAAATCCCCCGCTACATAAACTTGATCCTTTCCTTCAACAGGAGTCGCTGTTCTAAAACGGTGCAACCATTTATCCATATTATCTTTAAAGTCCTGTGATGGCCTAAATGCGTCTATGCGCATGGCTCCCATAAAATGGCCTAAACCTTCACCGGGCATATTGTTGGGCATGGCTACATAAGCTGGGAAAGGAGGTGCCCAAGGACCAAAGCTTGCTCCACTTAATACACCAGAAAAAATGTCTACAATACTGCCTAAAGCGTATCCTTTGTGACTTCCTTGTTCCTTATCCGAACCTAATGGTAATAATGCCCCACCTTTTTTTAATATTGCTGCGTCGGTAGTTGGATTACCCTGCGCATCCTGTGCCCAACCCTTTGGAATAGTCTCGTTGTTTCTTTGAGCAATTTCAAGTTTACCATTGGCCGCAGTAGTGGTTGCAAAGTCTGCTACAAAAGGAGCTTGATTCCCCGCAGGTACTGCAACAGCAATAGGATTCGTTCCTAATAATTTTTCTGCAGAATAGGTAGGGGCAACTAAAGCACTTGCATTCGTCATGGCCATACCAATCATGTCCTGCGATAGTGCCATCATAGCATGATACCCTGCAATACCAAAATGATTGCTGTTTTTTACACTCACCCATCCTGTTCCAACTTGCTTAGCTTTTTCCATGGCAATTTGCATAGCTCTTGGAGCAACTACTAATCCTAATCCTTTATCTCCATCCAATACCGCAGTAGAAGGTGTTTCGTATACGATATGAATATTGGGTGTGGGATTAATCCTTCCTACTTCCCATAGTCTTACATAGCCCACTAAACGAGCAATGCCATGACTATCAATACCTCTTAAGTCTGCAGACAATAAAACTTCTGTGGCCAATATTGCATCCGCTTCTGAACATCCCATTGTTTTAAAAATAGACAATGCAAATTGATGCAACTGTTCATAGGAATATATTTTATCGTTCATACTATTAAATTAACACTCAAAATAAATAAATATTTACTTGCAAATTTACACATAAAAAAAGGTGCACCGAAGTACACCTTATGAAAATATATTTTCTGTTGAAATTTTTATTTAGAACGGTAAATCATCCACAGGAGAATCGTCTCCAACTGATGATGTACTTGGCGCGTAGGAAGCACCCGCACTTTGGTCAGGAGCTGTTGTTCCACCTGGCTTAGCACCTAATAATTGCACAGAAGTGATACGTAAGGTTAAAGAAGCACCTTGTCTTCCGTCTGCAGTTGTATAAGATCTCACGTCTGGAGTACCTTCTACATAAACCTGCGTGCCTTTCTTTAAATAAGGCGCTACAGCGGTTCTGTCTGTCCAATAAGAACAATCTACCCATGTAGTTCTGTCTTTTTGATTGCCCTGTGCGTCTTTGAAACGTTCTGTATGTGCAACATTAAAATTGATTACAGACTTTCCATTTACATTGTTTACTAAGGCGTCTTTACCTAAATTTCCGATTACTTGTAGCTTGATCATTTTCTTAAATTTTGTCGTTATATGAAGGTGAAGATAGTATTTTTCGTTTACTTTTGTGCTAAGCCAACATTTAACTGGCCAAACACTATGAGTAAAAAAGGGAAGGTTTTAGTAGCCATGAGTGGCGGAATAGACAGTACAGTAGCAGCTTTAATGTTACATAACGAAGGGTATGAAGTAGTGGGAATTACCATGAAAACCTGGGATTATGCTACTAGTAACACCAACGGAAAAGAGACAGGTTGTTGTAATATAGACTCCTTTAATGATGCCCGTTTAGCCGCCGTTAACAATGGATTTCCACATTATATATTGGATATTAGGGAGGAATTTGGTGATTTTGTAATAGAAAATTTTGTAGAAGAATATTTAGCGGGCCGCACCCCTAACCCTTGTGTTATGTGCAATACCCATATTAAATGGAGAGCTTTATTAAAAAGAGCAGACGCCTTGGGCTGTGAGTTTATTGCCACAGGCCATTATGCGAAAATTCGTCAGCACAGCAATGGTCGTTATGTAATTTCAAAAGGCTTGGATCAAACTAAGGACCAGAGTTATGTATTATGGGGCGTGGATCAAGATTTACTAGCCCGTACTATTTTGCCTTTAGGTGGCATGCATAAAACAGAAATTCGTCAAATGGCTATTGACTTAGGCTATCCTGAATTGGCTAAGAAAAGTGAAAGCTATGAAATTTGTTTTGTGCCAGACAATGACTACCGTGGTTTCTTAAAAAGACGCGTAGAAGGATTAGAAGAAAAAGTAAATGGAGGCTGGTTTGTGGATACTAAAGGAAAAAGATTAGGTAAACATAAGGGCTATCCTTTTTATACAATTGGACAAAGGAAAGGTTTAGAAATTGCAATGGGCCGTCCAGTTTATGTAACCGCTATTGACCCTGTAAAAAATATTGTTGTTATTGGTGACGAATCTGATTTAGACCAAAATGATATGATGGTGGCTAAATTGAATTGGATAAAATACGATCATTTAGACGGTCCAATGGACTTGATGGCTAAAATTAGATATCATGATGCCGGTGCATTATGTACACTATCCCACACTGACAATGGAGTGCAAGCTAAGTTTTACGAAAATGTAAAAAGTATTGCACCCGGCCAAAGTGCTGTTTTTTATGAAGGGGATGATGTGGTAGCGGGTGGAATTATACAGAGCGGGAAATTGATTTAAATTTTACTAGCCCTTAATTTTAAGAGCCTATTATTCTGCGATTTTTTGAAGTAACGCTCCAAACATCGTATCCGCTTGTTGTTCATAACCTTTAAAGTATTGTTCTTTCACTACTTTGAACTTTCCAGTTGCTAGTATTGCTGCTACATTTTGTTCGTTTTCTTTTTCATAAACAGAACAGGTAACGTATAATAAATGTCCATTTAACTTTACAGTAGGCAATAAATTATGTATAATTTGCGACTGTAGCTTTGTATATTTATTCAACTGTGCTTCTGTAAAATATTTTAATTGTTCTGGAGTACGGCCCCAGGTTCCACTACCCGAACAAGGCACGTCTGCAAAAACAAAATCAAATTGTTCCTTTATATCAAAAGATTCTGTTAAGTCTATGACTTGTAAAGAAGCTGGTCGAATACCTGCTTCTTGCAATCTGTTTTCGCAATTAAATAATATACTTTCACGCACATCAGATACATGCATTTTAATATTATCCATGCAATCAAACATAAGAATAGTCTTACCACCGCTTGCTGCACAAGCATCCCAAACTTGAATTACCTTATCTAAACTAGTAGGTACTAATTTTAACAAACTAATTAGTGCTTGTGAATTAAGGTCTTGAATAACCGCTTCTTTATTAAGTTCCAATATGTTTTGTAAAGAAGTCGTATTGGCAAATGACAATGTATTTTCTCCTATTTCATTGTACACAATATTCGCGGCTTGTAATTTTTTAATTACATTTTCCTTTTGCCAAGGACGAATACGTATAAATAATAAGGGCTGTATTTTATGAGATTCAATAAATACTGGCACATCTATTTCTTTTGATATCAATGCTTCAAATGGAAATTGAGTGGCAGTTTCTCTAAAATGAGTATAACAAAAAGCGCTAATACTTTTTCGATCCCTGCTCCCATGCTTTTTATTGGCAGCAAAATATTTTTTCAAATAGGCAGCTAAGGGCTCCTGCCCTTCATAAGCAGCGATTAATTTTTGAGCAACCTCTTGATGTTGATTTTGATGTGTCATACTATAAAAAAGAAAGTCATGTTTTGCATGACTTTCTTTTATTTTTTCTTTATTTATAATTCTAATAAACTTGCAACAGGATCTTTTCCCATTAATAATAATGCGGGGCTTTCTAATAACGCTTTCACACGAACTAAGAAACCAACACTCTCACGACCATCAATAATTCGGTGATCATAACTCAAAGCCAAATACATCATTGGTAAAATTTCAACCTTACCATTTACTGCCATTGGACGATCTTGAATTTTATGCATCCCTAAAATTGCAGACTGCGGGATATTTATAATTGGCGTACTCATTAAACTTCCAAATACACCACCATTTGTAATAGTGAATGTACCGCCTGTTAATTCGTCCGCTGTTAATTTACTATCGCGTGCTTTACCAGCTAATTCAATAACTTTTTTCTCTACCTCGGCCATGCTTAAGCTTTCTACATTTCTTAATACTGGAACCGTCAATCCTCTTGGAGTACTAACTGCAATACTAATATCAGCGTAGTCATGGTATAAAACTTGATCCCCGTCAATAAAAGCATTAACAGAAGGCCATTCGCTTAAAGCAATCGCACAAGCTTTTGTAAAGAAACTCATAAAGCCTAAGTTCACGCCATGTGCTTCTTTGAATTTATCTTTAAACTGCTTTCTGATATTCATAATAGCGGTCATGTCTACTTCGTTAAAAGTAGTCAACATAGCTGTTGTATTTTTTGACTCTACTAAACGACGACTAATTGTTTTTCTTAGGTTACTCATTTTCTCAGAACGTACTTCACGAGTAAATAGCGCTTGACCAGGAAATGCATTCTTACCAGGATGAGACAATGCTTCTAATACATCTGTCTTTGTTATTTTACCAGCATATCCACTTGCCTTGATTTGAGTAGTGTCTACTTTTCTGTCTGCAATAATTGCTGCAGCTACTGGAGTAGTTTTAATATTGCTTGGAACAGTTGCGGTTGCAGCAGCTACTGGAGCAGCAGCTTGAACTGGAGCAGCAGCAGGAGCTTCCGCTTGAGCTGGCTTTGGTGCTGTCTCGTCAATATCAGCTAAGATATCTCCAATTAATATACTATCTCCTTCCTTTGCTTTTTGAAATAGAATACCTGCTTGTTCTGCATTCACTTCGAATGTAGCTTTCTCACTTTCTAATTCTGCAATTACTTCGTCACGGTCTACCCATTCGCCCTCTTTCTTTGTCCATTTTAACAAAGTTACTTCTGTAATTGACTCTCCTACTGTTGGTACTTTTATCGAAATCATCTTTATATTTTTTATATAGAAAACGCTGTTGTTATTATTTCATTTTGTTCTTTCGCATGCACTTTAGAATAGCCTGTTGCAGTAGATGCACTAGCCTGTCTACTAATTACACCATACTTGATAGCTTTCAAATTCATTTGTAAGAAACTTGCCGCACCCATATTCATAGGTTCTTCTTGAACCCAGAACCAAATGGCTTTACCATATTTCTGATTCAATGCCGTAATTTGATTTACAGGTAATGGATAGATTTGCTCTAATCTTACAATGGCAATGTCTTGTCTGTTTTCTGACTTTTGCTTTTCAGCTAATTCATAATAAATTTTACCAGAGCAGAACAAAACTTTTTTAACCTGTGTAGGGTCAGTAACAAAATTATCGTCAATCACTTCTTGGAATGCACCATTAGATAATTCTTCTATTTTGCTAAAAGTCCAAGGGCTTCTCAAATTAGCTTTTGGAGAAAAATTAATCATTGGTTTACGGAAATTCCAAGTTAACTGACGTCTTAATGCATGGAACAAGTTTGCCGCAGTAGTAATATTAGTAATTACCATATTATACTCTGCACATAATTGTAAGTAACGCTCTAAACGTGCACTACTATGTTCTGGACCTTGACCTTCGTAACCATGAGGCAATAACATGACTAAACCATTTTGTCTTTGCCATTTTTGCTCCCCAGCTGCTATGAACTGATCAATAATAGTTTGCGCACCATTTGAAAAATCTCCAAACTGTGCTTCCCAAATTACTAAAGCATCTGCGTTAGCTAATCCATATCCATATTCAAATCCTAAAACTCCATATTCACTTAATAATGAATTGTAAATTCTAAAAGGTTGTTGCCCTTCTGCTACATGATCTAATCTACAATATTGTTCATTGGTGTTTTCGTCAAATAACACTGCGTGTCTATGACTGAAAGTGCCACGTTTAACGTCTTGTCCACTCATTCTAACGGTCTTACCTTCTGCTAATAAAGAAGCATACGCCATCAATTCACCTGTTGCCCAATCAATTTTATTTTCAGACTCGTATAATTTTAATTTCTCCTGAATTAATTTTTCCACTTTTTTTAGTGGAGCAAAATTTTCAGGCCATGTCATTAAAGAATCAAAAATATTTTTAGCAGACGCTTTAGAAATAGCAGTAGCAGGAGACACATTAAAGTCTTCTGGCTTTGCTTTTTGCATTGCCTTCCATGCTAGTTCAGGTGCTTGATATTTATATGGTAATGGATTTTGTTTTACGTCATCTAATCTTGCTTGTAAGTCTGACCAAAACTTTTGCTCCATCTCTTTTGCTAAGCCCTGTGCAGTTGATTCTCCATTTTGTAATAAAAATTCAACATATATCTCTCTTGGATTCTTATGCTTTTCAATTAAACTATATAACTGAGGTTGGGTATATTTAGGGTCATCTCCTTCATTATGACCATGCTTTCTATAGCAAACCATATCAATGAATATATCACTCTTATAAGTTTGTCTATATTTTGTTGCAATCACCACCGCCTTGTATACTGCTTCTGCGTCATCTCCATTAACATGTAATACTGGTGCTTGTACCATTGCTGCAACTGAAGTACAATAGTTGGCACTTCGCGCGTCATCAAAATCGGTTGTAAATCCAATTTGATTATTAATTACAAAATGAATAGTACCTCCAGTTCTGTATCCATGCAAATCACACATCTGTAAAATTTCATACACAATTCCTTGTCCCGCTACAGAAGCATCCCCATGAATTAATATTGGTAAAATTTTATTAAAATCTCCTTCGTACAATACATCTGCTTTAGCACGAGCAAATCCTAAAACAACAGGATCTACTGCTTCTAAGTGTGATGGATTTTGCATTAGTTTTAAATGCACTTTTTTATTATTCAATGTTTCTACCTCAGAACTATAGCCCATATGGTATTTTACATCTCCACTTCCCATTGTTTGATCTAATACAGCAGTACCTTCAAATTCACTAAATATTTGCTCATAGGTTTTACCCATTATATTAGCTAATACATTTAAACGTCCTCTATGTGCCATACCAATTACAACCTCCTCTACTCCTTTGTCTGCCGCAATATTTATAATGGCATCTAAAGCTGCAATGGTAGACTCTCCACCCTCTAATGAGAAACGTTTTTGACCAATGTATTTAGTATGTAAAAACTTTTCAAAGATCACTCCTTGATTTAGTTTTTCTAAAATTCTTCTTTTTTGATCTAATGAAATGGGTTCCGAAAAATTATTCTCCATTTCATTCGTTAACCAATCTACTCTTTGTTGATCGGACAAATACTTATACTCAATTCCAATATTATTAGCATACGCCTTGGTTAAATGGGCTAATATATTTTTTAAAGTAGTTGCACCTAAACCAATTAAGCTACCTGCATTAAAAGTTTTAGTTAAATCTGCTTCCGTTAAACCAAAGAAGCCAAGATCTAAATTTGCTTGACGATCCTTTCTTTCACGAATAGGATTTGTTGTTGCAATTAAATGACCTTTGTTTCGGTAACCTAAGATTAGACGATACACTTTTATTTCACTCATCCAGTCAATATTACCACTACCCACGTTTGAAGAGGTAGTCGTATTTGAGTTTATTGATGCTCCGTTTTGCATGGCAAAATCAAAACCTTCAAAAAACTTTTTGATGTCTGGATCGATGGATTCAGGTGCTTCTAAAAATTGTTTATACAAACCTTCTATAAAGGTTGGATGCGAGTTGGTGATGTATGAAAAATCCTTCATTAAAATTCCTTTCTATTTATTTAAAATTCTGGAGGTCAAATATCGGTTTAAAAGATTGATTTATAAAGTAAAAGGCATAGAAATACATCAGGTATTTTATATTAGTACCGATTATGTTTTGAAACTAGCCTTTTGGGCTCTATTTTAGGATTCAGCGCCAAAGTCATACATTTTAACTATTTGATAATCAGTTATTTATGTTGAATTTTATTTTTTTTTAATTTTAATTTTAATTATTTGCCGAAGTACCTTACCTTTGCCCTCCTGAAAATTAATTAGTACATGGCAAATCATTCGGCTACCAAAAAAGATGTAAGACAAGCAACTAAACGTCGCGATAGAAACCGTTATTATGGTAAAACTACACGTAATGCAATTCGTGAGTTGAAAACTATCGAAGAACAAAAAACTTATGACGAGAAGTTACCAAATATCATCTCTCAAATTGACAAATTAGCAAAACGTGGAATTATCCACAAAAACAAAGCTGCTAATTTGAAAAGTAAGTTAGCTAAACACACTGCAGTTAAAGCAGTTGTTGTTAAGAAAAGATAATTATATCCGCTAAGCGCGATTAAACTTATACACTTCAAAATCCTACCCTTTCGGTAGGATTTTTTTTTGCGTATCTTCGCCCCATGACTGAAAAAATACTAATCCTAGATTTTGGGAGCCAATACACACAATTAATTGCAAGGGCTGTAAGAGAAGCCAATGTGTATTGTGAAATTACCCCATTTCATCATCCAATTGTATACGATAGCACCCTTAAAGGGGTTATATTAAGTGGTTCTCCTGCTAGTGTAAACGAAGAGGAAGCACCTAATGTAGATATTCAATCCATTTTAGACAAAATTCCAGTACTAACTGTTTGCTATGGTGCTCAATTAAGTGCTAAGAATTTTGGGGGGAAAGTAGAAAAATCTAATAAAAGAGAATACGGTCGTGCTCAATTAAGAATTCAAAAAGAGGACGTTCTATTTAAAAATATACCTAATAATAGCCAGGTTTGGATGAGCCATAGCGACTCCATTACCAAATTGCCAGACAATTTTGAGCTATTAGCCGATACAGACAGCATTCCTGTTGCTGCTTTCAGAAAGAAAGAAGACGATGGTAACAGCTTACATGGTTTACAGTTTCACCCAGAAGTTTACCATTCTACCGAGGGTAAAAAAATGATCCAAAACTTCTTAGTTGATATATGTGGTTGCAAACAAAATTGGACACCTGCTTCTTTTGTGAATGAAACAGTTGAAAAGCTAAAAGCTCAAATTGGAGAGGGGCATGTCATTATGGCGTTAAGTGGTGGGGTTGATAGCACGGTTGCTGCTACCCTGATTCATAAAGCCATTGGAGATAGATTACATGGAATTTTTGTTGACAACGGCGTTTTGAGAAAAGATGAGTTTCAACAGGTCTTAGACATGTATGATAACATTGGATTGAATGTTAAAGGCATAGACGCTAAAGAAATGTTCTATGATGCCCTAGCTGGCAAATCTGACCCTGAAGAAAAACGTAAAATTATTGGAAAACTATTTATAGATGTATTTCAAGTAGAAGCTTCTAATATGTTGGAAGCCAAGTTTTTAGGCCAAGGAACTATTTATCCAGACGTTATAGAAAGTGTAAGTGTTCACGGCCCATCTCAAACAATAAAGTCACACCATAATGTAGGCGGACTTCCAGATACTTTACACTTAACACTTGTAGAGCCATTAAGAAGCTTATTTAAAGATGAAGTACGTAAAGTAGGACTTGAATTAGGCATACCTAAAGACATGATTGCTAGACATCCATTCCCTGGACCAGGTTTAGCTATTCGAATTTTAGGGGACATAACCCCAGAGAAAGTTGACTTATTACAAAGAGCAGATGCTATCTATATAAATGGATTGAAAGAGTTCGGGTTGTACGATAAGGTATGGCAAGCAGGCACTATTCTGCTACCAGTTAAAAGCGTAGGTGTAATGGGCGACGAACGCACCTATGAGTTTACAGTTGCGCTAAGAGCTGTAACTTCTGTTGACGGAATGACTGCCGACTGGGCTCATTTACCCTATGAGTTCCTAGCTCATATGAGTAACTCAATTATCAATGAAGTTAGGGGAATCAACCGCGTTGTTTATGACATTAGCAGTAAACCACCTGCTACAATTGAATGGGAATAATCTAAAATTTAATTTCAATAAAAATAGCCTAAGTATTTGTTAATCATTTGCTTAGGCTATTTTATTTGAAGTACTATTTAGTTGAAATATTCCAACTTTCATACATTTCGATTACTTATTTTAAAGAGCTCCATAAAACAAACTATCGCTCTCTGTTCGCCAAGAAAGCCGCTAAAAATGACCGCGTTCATCTAAAATCGCGAACTCGCTTCGCTCAGACATGCGCGATTTTTTAACGATGCACTTGGTCATTTTCTTAACGCTTTGGCTCAGAGTTCGCGAGTAGTTTATTTCATTGCTCTCTTTATACTATTAAACTAGCAAAAGCAGAGGCTTGGTATATTTCAATCCTGAACTTCGAGCCATAGCGTAAAAATTTGTAAAGTCGAGCGTTTAAAAAAAGTGGCATGTTTGAGCACGAAGTGCGAATTGCAACTTTTTTAGATCGACTTTATGAATTTTTTGCGTTAAATGGCGAGCCGAGAAGGAGTGAAATATACCAAGCCCTGCATTATTAGTTTAAAAGGAGAACGAACAGAAATAAAAAATCCCGAATGGTTAAGTTCGGGATTTGAGTATAATTAAAGGACTTTTAGTTCATTTTACGCTTCAAACTAGTGATTTGATCTTGAAGGTTATTGACTACCCCAGCTAATTGGTCCACGTTCCACATTGGTTGTGAACCTGCTTTGTTGATGATATATACTGCCTTCCATATTTCCACTATATCTTGACTATTAACTTGATATGGCTCGTATAATGGATTGTCACTCAGTAAAGTAAGTCTATCTTTATGGTCGTCATTGGTAATGATTCTTTTATACACAACACCGTCTGCACTAGAAATAACAATATAGGTATTGCTGTTCTTTACCTCCTTAATGCTGTCTACTTTCTCCCCAACAATGACGCTTCCGCTTGGAGTTGGTAACATACTGTCTCCAATAATTTCAAAAGCACGATAATCTCCGGGAGCTAACATTGGTAAAGTGAAGGTATTTAACTCGTCTAGAAATTCAGGGTCTGCATAACCAGCTAAATAGCCAGCTGCCGCTTTGACAGGTACAAAAGTAACTATCGAGGTATTTGAAATAGAGCGATCGGACTTCAAGGAGCGTCGACGATCTAAATAGGTTTTACTATTTGAACCCGATTCCGTTCCAAAATCACCCACTTGGGATAAATCCTGGAAAAGGAATTCTTCCAAACTTATACTAAATAAAGCACATATGGCTTCTTGTACTTCTAGTCTTGGTTCAGCTCTTTCTTCTTCATAAGCACCCACCAAGGAACGTTTAATTTGAAGTTGATTGGCCATTTCTTCTTGTGTCCATTCGCGCTGCTTTCTGATGTATTTTAAATTCTTACCTGCGTATGACATAACTAATGATTTTAGTGCAATTTACTA
>CALPWK020000054.1 GCA_943327245.2 Comamonas sp. lk
CATTCCTCCCCCATCAAATTTAGAAAAACGATATGTTCTGCCAGTAGTGTCAATTTGAGAGGTGTAATGATAAGAAGCAGCTAAGTCCGGCGTATAGTTAACGGATAAATTTGGCCTAATTTCGTGTCTAATGGCTTTTACATAACTGTCTTTAAATTTATAAGTACCAAATATTCTTGACGCTGCTCCAACACCAAAACTAACTTTAGGAGCTCGGTAAAATCCACGACTAACTGTTGTGTCAACTTTATTTAATTTCGAATTCCAAGACTTTGTATTTTGTTGTCCAAACCATTTTTCTTCAAATGAAACTCCGGGTGTAATAGAAAAAGGACCAACTGTTGGCAATGAAACGTTAATTGGTATTACATGTGTAGCACCCCATTGTAGTGTATCAAGTAGTCTTTGCATATTAAATGCAGTGTCATAAAAAGACAATTGATTTTGAAAATTACCATTATATCCAATTCCTAATTTTTCATACCATTTACCACTACCTATTTGATCCTTTTTTTGAAATGGATAAATAGTTAACGCATTAAAATTCACAGTTGGTAAATTTAAATTCACTAAGCCTAAATTATTATTTTGATTGTGGTTTAAGTTTACAGATAAATTATACTTGTTATTCCATGACTTACTATAACTTATAGAGGAACTAATTTGATTTTGATAATTCTGAAAGGGATTGTTTAAAAGACTCTTATTGTATTTAGTACTTCCAAAATTTACATTAGCCGAAAAATTGGTTCCTGGCAGCGCTCTTGAATCCATTGAATGCGCCCAGTTAATCATATAAGTTCTCCCCCTGTAAACTCCTCAGCAATACTTGTATTTCTATTTAAAGCTCTAGTATTTTGTAGTGCTAAGTTGAAGTTGCCTAAATACTTGTATCGTTGTATATATTTACTATTTAAATTAAGATTCCACCCACCATAAGAATAAATATTAGCCCTGACAGTGGCATCTACATGTTCATTAATTACTTTGTAATATCCTATTCCTTCAAACCCTAAACCAAAGTCTTCACTAGAGCTAAAAGCAGGAGCCATCATTCCAGAATGTCGTCCTTTGGCTAATGGAAAAATTCCAAATGGAATACCAATGGGAAATGGGACACCTTCAAATTCTGGAAAAGTGGGGCCAGCTACTCCAATTTTATCCGTTATGATTTTTAGTTTATTAGTTCTAAATGCAAAATGAGGTTCGTCTAAATTACAAGTTGTAAAACGAGCTCTCCACGCAAATGCTTCATCCTTATTCACCTTTTTCATTGCAGTTGCATTAATGTAAATTTCACCCTGCTGAAAATTGGTATTCTTGGTTAACCCTTTTCCAGTTTTCATGTTAAAGAAAATAGAATCATTTAAGGACACTATATCGGCTTCAGTAAATTTTGGATTACTCATAGGATTGCCAGAGGTATCCTTCGCTCCAAATGCACGTATATTTTGACTTTGCTGGTCATAAATTATGTTGGCCGCTTCTAATTGTGAACTTTTGTTTACCACTCTAGCCTTACCATATAAAAAGAATTCTTTGGTATCTAAGTCCATCAAAGCAGAATCGTCCGCATTATACGTAACTGGAGACTCCAATGTGTCTTTAGAAAAACGTAAAGTCATTGAATTTAACGAGTCCTTGTTTGGACTAGTAGTGTCTTTTTTTAAGGAGCTTGTTCTATTTGTAAGTGAAATACTATCCTTTGACTGTTTTAATTGCTTATTCGATTGGGCAAACCCTGTATTGACAAAGTTTAAACCAAGTGTTAATATTAGTAAAAAGCCAATATTAACAATACTAGGGGTGAATTTTACGTTATTTTTGTATCCTGAATGTATCACTGCTGCAAAAATAACTAAAACAGCGATAAGGAACTGATTATGAAGCAAAATAGACTGAATTTAGCATTTCGTTTTGGCTTAATTGCCCTTTTTACTATTTTTTCCCTTGCTGTTTCTGCACAGAACAGCTCTAAGTCATTAAAAAGGATTGTAATTGACCCTGGCCATGGCGGAACAGATCCCGGAGCTTATGGTAAATTTTCTACAGAAGCCGCTGTTTCTTTAGCCATTTCTCTAAAACTAGAGCAATATTTACGTCAGGCATTACCTGATGTGGAAGTTTTAATGACTAGAACTACAGATATCTATAATTCAGTAGTTGAAAAGGCAAAGATTGCGAATCAAATGAAAGGAGATCTGTTCATTTGTATTCATACAAATTCTGCAGATCCAAGTATAAAGAGTGAGATTGTTGGACATACCACTAAAACTTACACGGTTAAAAGGAAAGGCAAAAAGCACAAAGTTACTAGAAAGGTGCCTACGTATAGAGTGACTTACACTCCAAATACAGCAAAAGGGACAGAAACTTTCATTTATGGGGTGGGTAAATCTGATGAGAAAAAAGAAGCTGCTGGTGAAATGGTAGATGATGTTGTAGAAAAATTAGATTCCGAATCGGAAAAACAAATTAGAGAATTAAACGAAGAAGATCCTACAAGATCTATGATGGCAAGTTTATTAACACAACAGTTTTTCCAAAGAGCAGCAAGCTTGGCCTTAACTATAGAAGAAGAATTCAAAAATGCAGGAAGATTAAGTCGGGAAGCTAAACAAAGGCCTAAAGGGATATGGGTATTACAAGCAGTTTCTATGCCAGCAGTACTTGTTGAAACTGGATTTATTTCTAATCCTGAAGATGAGGAATATTTGAATAGTGAAGAGGGACAAAATCAAATTTGTGAAGCTATTACAAAAGCTATAATGAGATATAAAACTTCATTATCCAATCAAAAGACTGCTAATGCCAACTAAATAGCTGCTTTTTAACTAAATTTGTACAAACATATATTTAATCAATCCCAATGCGTGTATCAAATGAAACAAAAGTAGGTGCCTTGACAGTTATAGCTGTTACATTGATAATTCTGGGATTTAACTTTCTTAGAGGAAAAACTATTTTCAAGTCTGGTACCTTTATCTACGCAAAATATACTGACACTAAAGGTTTAATTGTTTCTAACCCAGTTTATGTAAATGGTTTTCAAGTGGGTGCAGTATTTGACATCGAAAATATAAAAGATAATTTATCTGAAATTGTGGTGTCTATTAAGATGAATGATATATATAAAATTCCACAAAATTCCGTTGCGACTATTCAGGAAAACCCCTTAGGTACAAATAGTATTAGTATTGTATTAGGGAATGCAAAAACTTTTTTACAAAATGGCGATACAGTAACTACAGCACCCGCAACAAGTTTATTAGGTGATTTTATGAACACACTTTCGCCTTTAGGTGAGCAAATTAAAAATACAATCACTTCGTTAGAGAAAGTATTGGGGAACGTTAATAAAGTTTTAGATGATGATAATAAAGCTAATTTCAAATCTATTTTAGTCAACTTAGCAGCTACTACCAATAAGTTAGACAATGCAATGGCATCTATTGAAACTATGGTTGAAAAACAAAATGGGTCTATAGCAAAGTCCTTTGAGAATGTCAATAGCTTCACTAAAAATCTAAATGATAATAATAAGATTATTAATAATATTATTAATAATCTAGACAGCACAAGTCAGTCTTTAAAGGACGCTAATTTGTATAAAACTATCAAAGACGTTCAAGCAGCTTTAGCAGGCATTACTTTAACCTTACAAAAGGTGAACACTGGTAATGGAACTGCAGCAAAACTAATGAATGATCCTAATGTTTATTTAGAATTAGAGAATACGCTTAAAAGTGTAAATACATTAGTAGATGATATCAAAGTGCATCCTAAACGATATATTAGTATTTCCGTATTTGGCAAAAAAGATAAATCAAAGCCTTTAAGTAAGCCATTGGCTGATACTATTTTGCATGACTAAATTTTTCACTTTCATATCATTTTTTTTATTGTCTTTGTTTCAGCTATCTGCTCAACAATCGACTCCTATTCCTATTGACAGTAATTCAAAACTCATCGAATTTCTATCTGCTGAATCCTATAATGTAAAGAAAATAGACAGTAACGATTATCTTATTTTAGTTGGCCATGTAAAAATTAGACAAGGAAAAACTTTATTATTTGGAGATAGTTTAATTTTGAATACTACCTTAAATACCATGGAGGGTTTTGGCAATGTGCATATTAATGATGCAGACAGTGTGCATACCTATTCTGATTATTTAAAGTATGTAGGCGCTACTAAAAAAGCCTATTTAAGAAAAAAAGTTAAATTGACAGACGGTAAAGGAATTCTAACAACAGACTCTTTAGACTATGACGTTTCTGTTAAACTAGGTCATTTTACGAAGGGGGGTAAAATGGTTAGAAACAAAACAATTTTAAAAAGTAAGGAAGGGTTTTATTACGGAGTTACAAGAGATGTTATATTTAGAAATAAAGTTGAATTAAATGATCCTGAAAATAGTATCCTAACCGACACATTGGAATACAATACCTATTCACAGTTGGCAAATTTTATTAGTCCTACTAAAATAATATCTGGATCTAGAATTATTAAGACAAGTAATGGTAATTACAATACAGGTAGTAGAAAAGGATATCTCTATGAAAGGTCTTCCATAGACGACAGTACTTATACCTTTATTGCAGACGAAATGGCAATAGACGATTCTTTAGGTCTTGGTGAATTTAGAGGGAACGCGGTTTATAAATCAAAAGATAGCTTGTCTTTTGACATGATGGCAAATAACATTAAAACGGATAAAAATAAAAGTATTCTATTAGCAACAGAACTTCCTACGCTACTAATTAAGCAACAAAAAGATACTTTATACGTAACTGCAGATACATTGTATTCAGGAAAAATAACTGATCTTAAAAGACCATTCCCTAAGGCCAGAGATTCTGTTGGGATTATAAAAGATACAAGTTTGAATAAATATTTTGAAGCTTTCCATCATGTAAAAATATTTTCAGACTCTTTGCAGGCTAAATGTGATAGTTTATTCTATTCACTGTCAGATTCTACCATCCGATTATTGAATAAACCAATAATTTGGACAAGTGGGAATCAGATTTCTGGAGATACCATTTACATGTATTTACAGCATAAGAAACCAGAGCAGTTAAACGTGATTGAGAATGCATTTGCAATAAATAAGGTAGACACAACAAATTATTTTAACCAATTAAAAGGTAATAAACTAAGTGTTTGGTTTGAAGACGGTACCATTACAAAAATGCGTACCAAAGGCAATGCAGAAAATATCTATTTTGTACTTGACGATGCCAAAAAATTTATAGGTTTAAATCATTCCGCTTCACAAATTATTGAAATACTATTTAAAGACGGCAACCCTTCTAAAGTAAAATGGATTAACAGATTACAAGGCGGTATGAACCCTATTGGAAAAGTAACTGAGGAAGAATTAATTTTAAGAGGATTTAAATGGCAGGAAGAATTAAGACCTAAAACTAAATTTGATATTTTGTCGCCTGTCAATAATTAATTCCTGTTTGCTTATCAAAATAAAAAAAGATATTTAATCTTTTTTTATTATTCTTCTTTTTCAGACATCAAATAAGCTTTGATGAACCCGTCAATTTCTCCGTCCATTACAGGCCCTACATTACCCACTTCATAGTCGGTGCGATGGTCTTTGATCATTTTATAAGGATGGAAAACGTAGGATCTTATTTGACTACCCCACTCTATTTTTTTCTTGGTAGCATTATTTGCATTTAATGCTTCTTGTTTTTTGCGCATTTCTTCCTCATACAATCTACTCTTTAACATCTTCATTGCAATCTCTCTATTTTCTCCTTGTGTTCTTGATTGTTGACATTCTACAATAATTCCTGATGGCCCATGTCTTAAACGTACTGCTGTTTCTACTTTATTTACATTCTGTCCACCCTTACCACCACTGCGGTAAAATTCCCATTCAATATCTGCAGGGTTTACATTTATCTCGATAGTATCGTCAATTAAAGGATATACATATACAGACGCAAAACTTGTATGTCGTCTTGCATTACTATCAAAAGGTGAAATTCTAACTAAACGATGTACACCAGATTCTGCTTTTAAAAATCCATAGGCAAATGGTCCATCAAATTGTATTGTAGCCGATTTTATGCCAGCGCCATCCCCTTCTTGGTAATCTAAGGAACTAACAGTCCACCCTTGCTTCTCTCCATACATGGTATACATACGAAGTAACATTTCAGCCCAATCCTGGCTCTCTGTTCCACCGGCACCTGGATTTATTTGCATAACTGCAGGGAGCTCGTCTTCGGGCTTATTTAGGGTACTTTTGAATTCAGCTTCTTCAATAGCTACTACTGCTTTGTCATATGCTTCCTTAGTTTCTTCTTCTGTTGCATCACCAGCTTTCCAAAATTCAAACAAAACTGCAAAGTCTTCCATACAAGACTCCACATGTTGATACATGTGAATCCAATATTCATTCAACTTGATTTCTTTCATGATTCCCGTTGCACGGGTGTTGTCATCCCAAAAACCGGGAGACAATGACATTTGTTTATCTTGGTCTACTTTTTGTAATCGGTTCTCAACGTCAAAGAAACCTCCTCAGGACACTTACTTGGTCCCTCATACGCTTTATCTGCTCAATGGTCATGTATGATCAAGTTTAATATTAGCCTCTTTAAAAGAGAATAATATAGTATTTAATAAAGAGTCACATTGTTGTGCCCTGTTTTTTAAAAAGTAACTACAAGCCTCGTAAGCCGGATTCTGTTTCTAAACTATCATTTATCTAGCTCCAACATTACTGCAGGAGTCTTGCTGCCTACCCTGGAACTCGAGCGAGTCGCTCTCAAACGTTCCTTTACGTGGCATTACAGCACCCAAGGTTTACCCTATAAATTGATTACTCAACTTATCCGTGAGCTCTTACCTCACGTTTTCACCTTTTCCTCTTGCGAGGTAGTAATTTTCTGTGGCACTTTCTCTGCCCCTTGCGAGACGCCGGCTATTCACCGGTAGGTTACTCTATGCTGTCCAGACTTTCCTTGGCAATTACTTGCCACGATAGTTCGGGTTTGTAGTCAAGGCAAATGTACAACTTTTATAAATGTAGTGGACTTAGGGATACTTTAGTTAACTAGTACTCAAAAAACACTTCGGTGGCACCATAGCCGTATAAATCAGCATATTGATTTATAAAGTGCTTAACGCCTTTCTTAACTTTTAGCAAGTCATGAATTTCAGCCTTTAACTTCCCTTTACCTACCCCATGAATAATTACCATGGAAGGCAAATGATTAAATTGGGCTAATTCAAACCATTTCTCAAATTCGTCTAATTGAATTTGAATGATTTCGGCATTTGTTAGATGCCCGTGACGATCAACTATTTTTTCTATATGCAAGTCTATTACAGATCTTGCAGCTGGAATATGTTGTTTTATTTTAGAGGCATCATAAACTTTATACCCAGCATTTCTTAGAATGTCAATGGTTATATGATTGTCTTCCTCTTTATCCGGATAGGTTTCAAATAAAGGATAACTAATTGAAATTTTATTATCCGCTTTGAGTTGTTCTATTTTTTGAAATAACTGTTTAGGCTTTATTTTGACAGCAGTCTCAAAATGATCGGCTTTCTTTTTATGCGGTTCCATTAAAGAAAAATCAATAAAGAAACTAAGACTATCATTTACTGACGCAAATGGAATATCATGAATATAAAAATCTGTGTGTGGTGGTACCGTGGACGCCAATGCAAAGTCGGCTGTACCAACAAATAATTGTTCGTAGTCAAATTTATAACCAACTCTAGTTCTATTCGATAAAAATATTTTCAAGCTTTCAACTACTTCGTCATTAAAATCGTCTAAGTTAAATTTAGGCACTAAGTTTAACCAAATACCTTCATCTTCTTTACTGTCGTTTTTTTGGATTTTTTCTTTTGGAATTTGGTCTACATAAATCTTTTGAGGAGCTGCTTTAGAAGGAAATAATTTTTTTTCTGAAAATCTTTTGAAATAAGGAAAATCAATTTGATCCATGTAAGCGGGAAACTTAACTCCACGAACGTCAATCATAACCATTTCGTCATTCATAATTTCAATGATATGTCCTTCCTCATTGCTAAGCAATACTAATATTTCGTCGCCTACCTGATACTTCATGTTCCTATTGTTTTGCTAATAAGCTTTTCTTACGACCATAAAAAGAATAAATCACTAAGCCAATTGTCATCCATATAAAAAACCACAACCAACTTACAGGAGGAATTTCGATCATTAAATACAAACAACACAATGCCCCAATGATAGGTATAGTGGAGTATTTACGAATAAAACTCATTATGGCAACTATAATCAAAATAAAAACAAAAATTAAGAATAAAAATTCTTGATACCCTTCACTACCTGTCATGCTAAATGCACTAACAATTCTAGACTTCCCCAAATAAAGGAAGATAGCAGCTAATGCCGGTATAATATATTGACCATTTATATAAGGCAATCTAAATGCTTGTTGTTTTACAGAGGGAGCAAGTTTTGGTAATACTAATACACCAAAGCATACTAGAACAAAAGCAAATAAAGTACCAATACTTGTTAAATCTGTCATTCTACTAATAGACATAAATAAGGAAGGTACTCCTACAAAAATACCAGTAATGATAGTTGCGAAAGCGGGCGTTCCATAGGTAGGATGTACGTTTGAAAATTTCTTGGGTAATAGACCGTCTCGGCTCATACTCATCCATATTCTTGGTTGTCCTAATTGAAATACCAATAAGACACTCGTAGTAGCCACTACTGCACTAACTGAAATTATATAGCCTATTTTATGTAATCCAATTTTTTCAAAAACGAACGCTAAAGGATCATCTACTTTTAATTGGGTATAGCTAACCATTCCAGTTAAAACCAAGGCAATTAAAATATATAAAACAGTACAAATAATTAAAGAGTAAATCATACCCTTAGGTAAATCTCTTTGAGGGTTCTTACATTCTTCTGCCGTAGTGGAGATTGCATCAAACCCAATATAAGCATAAAATACAGCAGAAACTCCAGCTAAAACGCCTTTAAACCCATTAGGCATAAATGGAGTCCAATTGGAACTGTCTACATAAAAGAAACCAAGTATGATTACAAATACAATAACGCAGATTTTAAATATAACCATCAAATTAGTAGTCTTCTTACTTTCCTTTATTCCTCTGTACACTAACATTGTTATAAGGACTACAATAATAAAAGCTGGCACATTTAAAATGATTCTTGCACCACCAATTAAAGGAGCATTCGTGATTGCGTCATATCCTATTCTTGCTAGTTTACTAAATGTTTCTTTAGTTCCTCCAGAAGCTAAATGTTTTAATGCCTCCTCATAACCTTGTTGCGCTTGCTCATAATTAGTACTAAGCCAACCTGGCAAATGAATATGAAATCCTTCCAATAAGTTTACAAAATAGCCACTCCAACTAATAGCCACTACAATATTACCAATAGCATATTCTAATATTAATGCCCAACCAATAATCCAGGCTACTACTTCTCCAAAAGTTACATAAGCATAGGTATAAGCACTTCCTGCAATAGGAACCCTACTTGCAAATTCTGCATAACATAAAGCACTAAAACCGCAAGTAATAGCGGTAATAACAAATAATAAAGAAATACCTGGCCCGCCATGAAATGCAGCAGTTCCTATGGTAGAAAAAATTCCAGCACCTACTACTGCTGCTATACCCATAAAGGTAAGATCCTTCACTCCTAATACTCTTTTCATACCACTAGCACTATGACCATCACTCATACCAGCTTCTGCATCCTTAACTATTTTATCAATCGATTTTTTTCTGAATAATGACATGTGTATTTTTTGTAAAAACGTGATTGAATTACTGAGCGCGGTTCATTAAATAATTAGCTAAATCTATTAATGGCTTCTTACGTGCAGACATTACTGCAATCGCTTCTAAATGCTCAAATGCTTCTTCTAAATATTTAGCTTTTAAATCCTCCGCCCACTCCTTAACTCCGCATGCTGTAAAGATGGCTAATACTTTTTCAACTTTGTTGTCTGCGTTATTATTAAGTAATATTTCTAATGCTTCTTTTTGATCTTTATTAGCAACTGCTAAGGCATGAAGTAATAAAAATGTCTTTTTATTTTGTTTGATATCACCACCAGCTTCTTTACCAAAAATGGCAGCATCACCAAATGCATCTAAATAATCGTCTTGTATTTGAAATGCAATACCAATTTTTCGTCCAAACTCATAAAGTTGTTTACAATTTTGCTCGCCTGCACCTCCTATTATTGCACCCATTTCTAAACTTGCTGCTAACAACACAGAAGTTTTTAAAGTAATCATATGAATATATTGATCCATTGTTACATTATCCATTTTAGAATAATCCATATCCAATTGTTGCCCTTCACAAACTTCTCTAGCTGTTTGATTAAACAGTTGTAAAATTTTAGATAAATAAGATGGTTGAATTTTTTGTAAATATTCATACGCTCTTATTATCATCACATCTCCTACCAACAAAGCAGTATTATAATCATATTTAGTATGTACAGTGGCCTTACCTCTTCTTAAAGAAGCTTCGTCCATCATGTCGTCATGTACTAAAGTGAAATTGTGAAATAACTCTATAGCTCCTGCTGTATGAATTGCATCCTCATGCAAGTCATTAAACAACTCATTCCCTAATAAACAAAGGACAGGTCTTATACGCTTTCCTCCTATTTTTAAAAAATATTCACCTGGCTCATACAAAGTTGCAGGACTAGAAGGGAAATGGGATTTATCAAATCCCTTATTAAATTGTTCTGATAATTCTTGAAAACTTAACATGTTACAAACCTAACCAAATTTTAGCATTTAATAAACAGTGTATTTGCTAAAACTCCCTAAATTTGTCTACCCCCAAAATACAGGAATATGAACCTAAAGACTTTATTCGTTTTTACTTTATCAATTTTAAGTTTCTCTTGCCTTTCAGCACAAAGTCTCACTCAAAATGCAGTTTCAGATAAAAGTTCAAGTTTTAATGGTAATTCTTACACAAAATCGATTGGTGTTAAAGTGTCTCCTGGAGCTATTACCTATAAAAGCTTTTTCAAACAAGGTAAAGCCATGGAAGCTATTGGCTACATTACCTTGGACGGTTTTAGTGTTTCAATATTAAAGGAATTTTATACGCCTATTGAAGGTGCTGAGCAATTATCCTGGTATTATGGATATGGTGGTCACTTGGGAATATGGAGTGAAGAATGGAAAAGAACCAATGCAGGAACAAGCAATTCTAATATAGCTGTTGGATTTGATGGTATAATTGGGTTAGATTATAAAATCAAGAATTCTCCTTTAAACTTGAGTATTGACTGGCAGCCCGCTTTTAGTATTATTCAATCTTACTTTAAAAATCACGGAGGTATAAGTATTCGTTATATCCTAAAATAGAAAGTAACGATTCGTGTTGCATTGAATTAACGATTCAAACTAAATAGAGAATCTACAAATTCATCTTTGTCAAATAAGACTAAGTCTTTTATTTGTTCTCCTACACCAATATATTTCACTGGGATTTTGCATTGATGTGCAATAGCCAACACCACTCCACCTTTAGCAGTACCATCTAATTTTGTAATAGCTAATGCGTTTACGTTGGTCACTGCCATGAATTGTTTGGCTTGTTCTAATGCATTCTGACCAGTTGAACCGTCTAAAACTAATAATACTTCATGAGGAGCATCTGGTAATTGCTTTTGAATAACACGTTTGATTTTATTTAATTCATCCATCAAATGTGCTTTATTATGTAAACGACCAGCTGTATCAATTAATACCACATCCGATTTTCTTGCAATGGCTGATTGAATAGTATCAAAAGCAACAGCACTTGGATCCGAACCCATATTTTGCTTTACAATTGGCACACCTACTCTTTCACTCCAAATAGTTAATTGATCCACTGCTGCAGCTCTAAAGGTGTCTGCGGCACCTAATATAACTTCATTGCCAGCTTCCTTATAATGATGCGCTAATTTGCCGATGGTTGTTGTTTTACCAACACCATTTACACCAACAACTAATATAACGTATGGTTTTTTGTTTGCAGGAGGCGTAAATCCTATTTGATCTGAAGGTGCGTCTACTAATAGCGCAGCTAATTCGTCATGTAAAATTTGACTTAATTCGGTAGTAGATACGTATTTATCCTTCTTTACTCTAGTTTGTATTTTCTCAATGAGTGCTAAAGTGGTATCCACACCAACATCTGCACCTATCAATGCTTCTTCTAATTGATCTAATACTTCGTCATCCACACTAGTTTTACCTATTATGACTTTAGAAATACGCTCAAAAAAGCCAATTTTTGTTTGCGCTAAACCTTGATCTAAGGTTTCCTTCTCTTTCTTACCGAATAATTTTCCTAAAAAGCTCATGTAACAAATTTAAGTAATCTAACAGGATAATTAAATAAAAAAAGCCCCGACGAATCGGAGCTTCAATATTTTTCGTTGCGAAAAGTATTAGTAGATAAAATTATTTACCTGCTAAGAAATCTTTAACAAGATCTTTGTGCACTATGTTTTCTTTAAATGTATACGCACCAGTCTTAGGGCTACGTACTGCTTTAATTACTTTAGTCCAGTTTTTAGCTTCAGCAGAAGCCTTAAGATCCTTGATTTTCGCGTTTTTAGAAGCTGCTTTTGCCATGATTATTTAATTTCTTTGTGAACAGTTACTTTTTTCAAAATTGAATTATACTTTTTGAACTCCAAACGATCTGGAGTATTCTTTTTGTTCTTAGTTGTAATATAACGACTAGTTCCTGGTAAACCAGTAGTC
>CALPWK020000055.1 GCA_943327245.2 Comamonas sp. lk
CAGGAGGTCCTTGGGATGGCGTTCAAATGGGCTATAATGGTTTAAGAATGTTCACCAAATTAGCTTTCAAATTCTAATTGATTCATTTATTTGAATAACTTCAAGTCCTCCCAATTGGGGGGACTTTTTTTTACCGCTTTGATTGATTCTAAATAAGCAATACATTTATATAAAATAGTAAACATGAAGCAGCTCCTTTTTATTTTAAGTTTTTTATGTAGCGTAACTGCAGCAATGGCGCAAAATGGCATTGTGGTATTTCAAACTGATTTTGGAACGAAAGACGGCGCAGTGTCTGCCATGAAAGGAGTGGCGAGTAGTGTAGACGCTAATTTAAAACTATATGATTTAACACATGATATTCCTGCTTATAATATTTGGGAAGCTGCCTATCGTTTAGACCAAACAGTGGCTTACTGGCCTGCAGGAACGGTATTTGTTTCAGTGGTAGACCCTGGTGTGGGCACTGAAAGAAAGTCGGTAGTGGTGAAAACAAAAACAGGACATTTTATTGTAACACCCGACAATGGCACCCTTACTTTAATCGCACTTTCTTTAGGCATTGATTCCATTCGTGAAATTGATGAAGTAAAAAACAGAAGAAAAAATAGCGGTGCTTCCTATACTTTTCATGGACGTGATGTATATGCTTACACAGCGGCAAGATTAGCATCTCGCACAATAGGCTACGATCAGGTAGGTGCTATAAGCAATGAGCCCGTGCATAGCTTATCCTTCCAAAAAGCAAGCTTAACAGGAACTACACTAAAAGGGAATATTTCAATTTTAGATATCCAATATGGAAATATTTGGACCAATATTGACCAAGCGTATTGGAAAAAATTCATGAATATCCCGCATGCTAAAAATGAATTACAAGTGCGTATGTATCATTTACAAAAACTAGTATATACAGGAACTATGCCTTTTGAAAATACTTTTGGTGCCGTAGGTATAAACAAACCATTAGCCTATTTAAATAGTTTAATGAACGTTTCTTTTGCACTGAATCAAGGAAGCTTTGCCGCTAAATATCATATTGAAGCAGGTAATGATTGGACAGTTGCTATTGATTGGAGTAAATAAATCTGATTAATTTTCTGTTCCTTTTACTGATTCATAAAGTCGGCTAGCAAGCTGTGAAAATGATGGGTGCCTTGCTCACGCTGCGTTGCGTATCGTCCAAAATGATAAAAGCGAGAGCGTATCCCTTGTTGCACATACTGCACTACTTCTTCATCTTCTTGTTCTACGGTATCTAATCCACTTCCAGCGCCCTGCTCTAATTTAGAAGCATCATATACAAAACTTAAGAAACTTACTTTGGTATTATTAGCGTCGATAGGCGTGATTACATTTAAAGACAAGCCCCAAGGATAAAAGTTAAACATCATATTTGGGAATACCCAATAATAATAAGCTGCAATTCTTTTACCCGCATCTGGATGGTCTGCCGGCGTATCAAAACAATGTTCATCGTCTTTCGCAATACCTAATTGTAAATTAGAATACTTAAATATTTCTGTAGAGTAGCCTTTAAAATCCAAGAATGCATTTAAACCTGGATGCACAAAAGGAATATGAAAACCTTCCAAATAGTTCTCACAATACAATGCCCAATTGGCTTTTATATAATAATCATTGGACCTTGTTACATCATATTTTAATTCATTAATAGGCAACCAACCAATACGCGTTTCCATCTCTCTAAAAAACAATTCAGGACCCAAGCCTTTTTGTAATTGCGTAAATAACAAGGGTCCCCATTGATATAAATTCAAATGATGTAAATGATTATTCTCTGGAATAAAATTTTCTACATCTTTAAATTCTGGCATAGAAATAAATTTTCCATCCAAATGAAATGCACGTCCATGATACTTACAACGCAAATGCTTTTGTGCACTGCAGGGCTCGTATACCATTAGGTTTCCACGGTGCGTACAAACGTTGGACAAGCAATGTATATGACCTTCTGTGTCACGTGTCAATACCAAGGGTTCGTCGATATAGTTTTCTAAAAATTTAATAGGATGCGCATCCCCTGCATTAGGAATCATACCTGCATGTCCAATATATTGCCAACTAGGCGCGAATATTTTTTCCTTTGCCGCTTCTAAACAAGCAGGATCTAAATAAAAACTAGTATCAATGGTTTTAGCTCTGGCAATATTAGGATCAATATAAAATTTGGACATATGCATGCAATTAGACCTCAATATACAAAATTGCCTTCGATGCCGCATTGCTAAAGTACTGATCTTGAATAGCCTAGGCAGGCCAAAATTTTTGAGAAAATAATCATTGAAATACTAAATTATTTAGTTAATATTGCTAATTAATTTAGTTTTATGGAATTTATAGACAGAGACCCAGGAGAAGGCATTGCGACACAGCAGATTAATAAGAATTACCAATCCAGCCAGGTAGTGCAGGCGAATGCTACGGGGTTTGGGGCCGCCTCGGACGATTTTATGGAAAGAGGGATTGACCTGAATGAGCAATTGATACATAATAAGCCAGCTACTTTTTTCTTTAGGGTGAATAGTGACGCTATGCTGGGAGCGGGCATTCATATTGGTGACACTTTAATTGTGGACAGAAGTATTCCTCCTGCTTCTGGCAAAGTAGTAGTGGCGGTATTGAATGGTGAATTTTTAGTGCGTCGTTTACAAATGCAAACACATAGTGTAACCCTGATTCCTGAAAATAAAAAATATGGTACTATTCAAGTGGAGCAATTGTCGGAGTATCGCACTTGGGGTGTAGTGACTTATGTGATTCATAATTTATAATTTTTTGTACTTGTTTGTTTTTTGATTCGATTTAAATTTCCTACCCGTGCAAGCCATTGTTGATTGTAATAGTTTTTATTGTTCTTGTGAAAGATTATTTCAGCCACAATTATTACACCAGCCCGTAGTGGTATTAAGTAATAATGACGGTTGTATTGTTTCAAGATCCGACGAGGCAAAGACCTTAGGTATTAGTATGGCCGTCCCCTATTTTCAGGCAAAGGATATGATTGAAAAAAATAAGGTGCATACTTTTTCTTCCAATTATCATTTGTATGGAGACCTAAGTTGGCGTGTTATGGAAACCATGAGAAGCATGCTGCCACCGGGCTGTGTAGAAGTATATTCGGTAGACGAAGCCTTCTTAGACTTAACACACGTACCAGTTGCTACTTTGCAAGACTATTGCACCCAGCTTAAAAATAAAATAGAAACCTGGACAGGTATTTCTGTTTCTATTGGTGTGGCTCCTAATAAAGTATTAAGCAAAGTTGCTAACCGATTAGCCAAAAAATATAAAGTGCAAAAGAATTGTATTGTCATATTAGATAGCACTAAAAAAATACAAGCAGCATTACAACATACACCTGTGGAAGATATTTGGGGAGTAGGTTTTCAGTATAGTGAAAAATTAAAAACCTATGGTATTCATACTGCTTATGCATTAAGCATTAAAGACCTCAATTGGGGTAAACGCTTTTTAGGCGGCGTAGTGGGAATGAGATTAATAAGAGAATTAAAAGGATTTAAAAGCCATGGCATGCAAGCGCCACGCACCGAGAAAAAAATGATTGCCACCACACGTATGTTTGGAAGAGAGGTCACCGACTGGCAGGAAATAGAAGAAGCTTTGGCTACCTATGCCACTAGAGCTACCGAAAAATTAAGAAGGCAACATAGTGCCGCGCGGGGGGTAAGTGTTTTTTTATTAAAAAAAGCCGCCATTGATTTAGAGGCCACCCATTATAACAGAGGCAGACAGGTAAGCGGCTATGCCCAACTAGACAATCCCAGCCAGCTAACCCCCGATATTATTAAAGCAGCTGTAGCTATTGGGAAAAGCTTATTTGAAGAAGGTGCTGTCTACAAAAAAGCGGGAATCATATTAAGTGATTTTGTACCAGATATTGCCTTGCAAACCAATCTATTTGTGGCCCCTGCAGACGGTAGACGTAAAAAACTAATGAACGTTATAGACAATATGAATGCCGCCTACCGAGGCGATATCTTAAAATTTGGCACGACGGGCACCCAAAAGAACTGGAAAATGCGTAGTGAAAAGCGCAGCAAAAGATATACTACTAGATGGGACGAACTATGCTTGGTGAAATGAGTTCCCTGACGTATTTTTGCGCAATTTCATATATATGAGCAACCAACTAAATTCCAACGAATCCATCCAGTCCAAAAAGAAGAAAATTATCGTATTAGGCAGTGGCCCTAATCGTATTGGACAAGGGATTGAATTTGATTATTGTTGTGTACATGGATTATTAGCCGTGAAAGAAGCAGGTTACGAAGCCATTATGGTAAACTGTAATCCAGAGACCGTGTCCACCGACTTTGACATGGCCGACAAATTATATTTCGAACCAGTTTATTGGGAGCATCTTTGGGAGATCATTGAATTAGAGCAACCAGAAGGTGTGATTGTTCAATTAGGTGGCCAAACTGCATTAAAATTAGCAAAGCGTTTATCAGAGAGAGGTATAAAAATTATAGGAACTTCATTCGATAGTTTAGATATCGCAGAAGACAGAGGTCGATTTAGTGATTTATTAAAAGAATTAAATATTCCTTATCCTGAATACGGAACTGCTTATACTGCAGACGAAGCTATCGAGGTAGCTAATATTGTAGGTTACCCAGTACTAGTAAGACCTAGTTATGTAATTGGTGGACAAAGAATGCGAATCGTAATTAACGACGCCGAAGTAGAAACAGCAGTAGTAGGAATTTTAAAACATATCCCAGACAATAAAATCTTGATTGACCATTTCTTAGATCGTTGTCAAGAAGCAGAAGTGGATGCCATATTTGATGGTGAGAATTTTCACGTAATGGGTGTGATGGAACATATTGAGCCAGCAGGTATACATAGTGGAGACAGTAATGCGGTATTGCCCGCATTTAACTTAACACCATTGATTGTAGAGACCATGGAATTTTATAGCGAGAAAATTGCAAGAGCTTTAAATATTAAGGGATTGATTAATATTCAGTTTGCTATTAAAGACGATAAAATATTTGTGATTGAAGCGAATCCAAGAGCATCAAGAACTACTCCATTCATTGCAAAAGCTTACCAAATTCCTTATTTAAACATTGCTACTAAAGTAATGTTAGGTGCAGCTAAATTAACTGACTTTGTAATGGAGAAAAAACTAGACGGTTATGCTATAAAAGAGCCTGTATTTAGTTTTGATAAATTCCCAGGTGTCAACAAAGAATTAGGCCCAGAGATGAAAAGTACAGGTGAAGCCATTCGCTTTATCAAAGACTTAAGAGACCCTTATTTCAGAACATTATACAAAGAGCGTTCTATGAATTTAAGTAGATAGTTCCTCTAAGATCAATAAATAAAAAAGCCTCCCAGTTAATTTAATTGGGAGGCTTTTTTTATACAATAACTTAAAGTGTATCAAGGCCTTAAAATGGCGGATATACTTTAATTCACTCCATGCTGATCTACTAAGTAAATAATGGCACACATATTCGCAGCACCTAATAATAATTCGCGCTTATTTACATTTTCAAATACATCAGTTTTTGCATGATGTAAATCAAAATAACGTTGACTGTCTGGAATAAGACCAGACATTACAATTGACTTATTAACTGTACTTAAAGGGCCAATATCAGCTCCACCTCCACCAGCCGTAATTTCAGTGCCGTATGGTTTTAGCAATGGAGTCCATGCTTGAAATTTTTTCAATTGCTCCGAAGAACATGAAATACCAATAGATCTTGGTGTAAAACCACCTTCATCACTTTCTAAAGCGAAAATATGTTTTTCATTATTCAATTTTGCTAATTCAGCATATTTAGCACCTCCCTTTCCCCCATTCTCTTCGTTTGCAAATAATACAAAACGAATAGTATGCTTAGGCTGATAATTTAGCGCTTTCATGGTACGTAGTATTTCCATAGTTTGTACAATACCAGCTCCATCATCATGTGCACCTTCGTTTACATCCCAGCTGTCTAAGTGACCACCAATGGTAATTATTTCTTCAGGATATTCTGTTCCTTTTAATTCAGCAACCACATTGTTCTCATCAGCGTCTGGTAAAAAGAAGCCATAAGTTTGCATTTGCACACGAACCGTTCCTTTTTTGGCTTGTGCATATAATGCCTTTGCATCGTCAGGCCCTAAAGCTATTGCTGGAATTTTTGGTTGTGCTTCGTCATACACCATCGCGCCTGTATGTGGTTCATTGTCTGGTGCAGAACTCAAAGAATGAATCATAATACCTACAGCACCGTATTTAGCTGCACGGCTAGCGCCAGATCTTCTATAAACACCAGAACTACCATAGGCTTTAAATGTTTGAATTAAAGTAGGATCAAACTCGCTATTAAAATACACTATCTTCCCTTTTACTTCGTTTTTTCGCTTTTCTAATTCGTCAAAATTAGCTACTGCTAATACATCCGCTTCTAATAAACCATTGGATCCCATTGAATTCCCTAAGGCTAATACCTCTAGTTTTTGAATAGTAGCTGCACCGTTAACTCCTACAATAGCAGCAAAATCCTTGCCGCCTCTTTGCCAACTTGGTGTTTTACATGGTTGCATAAAAACCTTATCAGGATTAAATGCCTCCATATTTCGCTTACCCCAAATTGCAGCATTTTGTTGTTGAGGAGAACCCGCCAAACGACCCCCGATTTTCTTTGTTAATTCTCTTAACAAATCATAAGCTTTACCATTTGTCATTATTTCGTCTGCCATTTTTTTTATGGTCACACTGTCTTGATTCACCTGCGCTTGAGCCATTAAAGGCAAGCAAAAAAGGAATAGAAAAAATTTACGCATAGCTGCTATTTTACGTTTATAATATTTCTTAAATATAATTAAACTTTGTTGATTAATTAGTTGTTATTTGCATAATCAACGTAAGCAAAATGAAGATTGGAATTGTTTGTTATCCCACTTTTGGTGGTAGTGGCGTTTTGGCAACAGAACTTGGAAAAGCATTAGCCGAAAAAGGTCATGAAATACATTTTATTACCTACCAACAACCGGTTCGTTTAAATGGCTTTCATGCTAACATATTTTATCATGAAGTGCGTGTTCCCACTTATCCATTATTCGACTACCCTCCTTATGAATTAGCTTTAGCAAGTACCATGGTAGACGTTATTTTAAATCATGACTTGGATTTAATACATGCGCACTATGCCATTCCTCATGCATCCGCTGCGTATACTGCTAAACAAATTGTGAAGCAAAAAACAGGTCGCTCTGTTCCTGTAATTACAACACTACACGGCACTGATATTACTTTGGTTGGTCGTGATAAAACTTATGAACCTGTAGTTACTTTTTCTATTAATGAAAGTGACGCTATTACCGCAGTGTCAGAAAACTTAAAGCAAGAAACTTTAAAACATTTTGACATTCGTAAAAATATTCAAGTCATTAATAACTTTGTAGACTTACACCGTTACGATAAAAAACCAGTGGCTGCCTTTAGACAAGTCATTGCTCCTCATAATGAAAAAATAATTGTACATGCGTCTAACTTTAGAAAAATAAAGAGAATAGATGATGTAATGGAAATTTTTAAAAATATCCATGCAGCCCTACCTGCTAAATTATTAATGGTGGGGGACGGTCCAGAACGTCCAATTGCAGAGGACTTAGCAAGACAATATGGTATGGAAGCAGACGTTCGTTTTTTAGGTAAGCAAGAACAAATGGAAGAAATTTTAGCAGTGAGCGATATATTTTTACTGCCGTCGGAATATGAAAGTTTTGGTTTAGCTGCCTTGGAAGCAATGGCTGCAAGCGCTGTAGTAATTAGTTCTGACGCAGGTGGTTTAGGAGAAGTTAATATTGATGGAGTTACCGGATACACTGCTCCTGTGGGAGATGTAGCTACTATGAGTAAAAGAGCTATTGAATTATTACAAGACGATGCTAAATTGAAAACCTTTAAACATAATGCTTTGAAGCAAGCAGGATTAT
Source organism: Comamonas sp. lk (assembly GCA_943327245.2). Classification (GTDB taxonomy): domain Bacteria; phylum Bacteroidota; class Bacteroidia; order Chitinophagales; family Chitinophagaceae; genus Sediminibacterium. The sequence continues at coordinate 7,990 of CALPWK020000055.1, forward strand.
TTGATATTCATCATGTAATACCGGTTTACGAAGCTTTGTATAGACAATACTGCCGAACAGGCGATTGCTAATTATATCGACTGGTCAATGCTTTCTTTTATTTTCTGAATAGCCATTGTCAATTCCTCCATGGTAATGGATAATGGTGGTGCTATTCTAATTCTATCTTCTGCAAATAAGAACCAATCGGTTATAATACCATTAGACACACATGCTGCAGCAATTTTTTTAGCAAGCGCAGAGGAACTAAACTTTAATGACATCCATAGTCCTTTATGATTCCTATGTTGAATAGCAGGATGCACCATATGATCCATTAAATATTTTTCTTTTGCTGCGACTTCCTGAATCCAACCTGAATTTTGTAAAACTTGAAGCGCCGCATATCCTGCAGCGCAGGAAACTGGATTACCTCCAAATGTAGTAATATGGCCTAAAACAGGACTTTCGGTTAAAGTTCCCATCATTTTAGTGTCTGAAATAAAAGCACCTAATGGTAAGCCACCACCCAAAGCTTTACCGACTAATAGAATATCTGGGCTAATGCCATATTGTTCAAAAGCAAACAAAGTTCCGGTACGTCCAAAGCCAGATTGAATTTCGTCCACAATTAAAAGTGCACATAAACTATCGCATTTTAATCTCAATGCATGTATCCATTCTTTTTTGGCAGGTGTGACTCCCGTTTCTGCTTGTACCAATTCTACTAAAACACAAGCAACTGTATTATCAAGTAATTCAAGGTCTTCAAAATTATTATAACGTAAATGTAATATATCGGGCAACAAGGGTCTGAATGCTGTTTTAAAATATTCGTCTCCCATAACACTTAAAGCGCCTTGGGTACTGCCGTGATAAGCGCCTTCAAATGCTACCATTTTAGTGCGACCCGTCACACGCTTTGCTAATTTCATAGCACCTTCGGTAGCTTCTGCCCCACTATTAGTAAAGTAGACTGATTGTAAATTACTAGGCAATAGCGCAGTTAATGTTTTTGCATAATTTACTTGTGGTGCTTGAACAAATTCACCATACACTATGACATGCATATACTGTACAATTTGTTCCTGTATTGCTTTTATAACGTCAGGATGGCTATGCCCAATATTACAAACACTAAATCCAGCAATCATATCCACAAAAGCTTTACCATGCACGTCATGTATGTAAATACCCTTTGCAGACGCCACTTCTATGCCAATTGGCTTGTCTGAAGTTTGTGCGAGATGCTGGAAAAAAAGTTGCCTATTGTTTATTCTTGACATTACTAGTAAATTGCGTTACAAAAGTCGCATTTTTATGGCAACCATACTAGCAGTTCAAGGAAAACATCCTCAATTTGGTGAAAATTGTTTTATTGCCCCCAACGCCACTATTGTTGGGGAAGTAAATATGGGCGACGATTGCTCCATTTGGTTCAATGCCGTAATTCGAGGAGACGTGCATTTTATTAAAATGGGTAATAAAGTAAATGTACAAGACGGTGCTATTATTCATTGTACTTATCAAAAACACCCTACAACCATTGGAGATAATGTTTCTATTGGCCATAATGCTATGGTGCATGGTTGCACCATCCATGATAATGTATTAATTGGTATGGGAAGTATTGTTATGGATGCTTGCGTGGTTCATTCCAACGCTATTATTGCAGCTGGAGCGGTGGTATTAGAAGGTACTATTGTGGAAGCTGGAAGTATTTATGCAGGCGTGCCTGCTAAAAAAGTAAAAATGGTTTCGGAAGAATTAATACACGGTGAGATTAATCGCATATCCAATAATTATGTAAAATATGCATCTTGGTTTAGTGCAAACAATGATGCTCCAAAAAAATAAGCTTTCTAGTATTTGAATGTTTCAATGCCATGCCATAAATCTACATAGCTAAAAAAACGAGCTTCCGAAATAATCCCTTTTTCAACTGCTGCTTTTACGGCACATCCAGGCTCATTAATGTGTTGGCAATTATTAAATTGACAGCCGTGCATTTTAGCACGCATTTCAGGAAAGTATTGTGCTAATTCTTCTTTATCCATATTTGCCAAACTCAGCTCACGCATACCTGGCGTGTCTATCACCGAACCACCAGTGGGTAAATCATACATTTGTGCAAAAGTAGTGGTATGCATTCCTTTCCCACTCCAATCACTTACTTCCTGTGTATTAATATCCAAGTCTGGGAATAAATAATTTATAAAAGAAGACTTCCCTACACCACTGTGACCACTCACTAATGTTGTTTTGTTTTTTATCAACTCTTGTATAGGATCTAATCCTTCCTGCTTTTCAATGCTAATCAAAAAAACCTGGTATCCAATGGCTTCATACATTGCTTTCATGGTCTTGTACACTTCCATTTCATGCTCCCCATAAATATCAGATTTATTAAAAACGATAATGGCAGGAATATGAAAAGCTTCACAAGAAATTAAAAAACGGTCAATAAATCCTTGGGATGTTTTTGGAGATTTTAGCGTAGCCAATAAAATGGATTGATCCAAATTGGAAGCAATAATATGTTGCTGCCTTTTATTATGAGGTGATTGCCTTGCAACGTAGTTATATCGATCTAAAATGGTGTTAATCATGACCGATTTCTGGTCCGCATCTTCCAATTCATACTCCACCCAATCCCCAACGGCAATAGGGTTGGTAGAAGACCGATTGTCTAGCTTTACAATCCCTTTGATTCGGGCTTGGTAAAACACGCCCTCCTCGGATTTGATCGAGTACCAACTACCTGTAGATTTATAGACCCTTGCTCTCATACACAGCGAAGATAACCCACAAAATCAATATCTTTGCTTCATGAGCCAATTCGCCCACGACAAAATAGTTCCATATAATCAAAGCAATGCCAATAAAAAGGAACAAGTTGCTAGTATGTTTGATTCTATTGCCAGAAAATATGACTTTTTGAACCGTTTTTTGAGCCTAGGAATTGATCAAGGCTGGAGAAAAAAAGCAATCGCCTACTTAAGTGACAAAAAAATCAATCATCTTTTAGACATTGCTACAGGAACTGCCGATATGTCTTTAATGGCTCATAAGCAAATTCATCCAAGTAAAATAACAGGGATAGATATTTCAGAGGGTATGATGCAATATGGTCGAATTAAAATTGCGCAAAAAAAATTAGAAGCAACTATTACATTGTCATTGGGAGATAGCACTGCGATTCCTTTTGAAGAAAATACATTTGACGGCGCCATGGTTGCATTTGGAGTTCGCAATTTTGCCGACCTTGAAAAAGGACTCTCAGAAATTTATAGAGTATTACAACCGAATAGCAAACTGGTCGTATTAGAATTCTCACAGCCAACAAATATGTGGTTCAAGCCAATTTATACTTTGTACATGAAATGGATTACCCCTACAATTGGTAAATTATTTTCAGGTAATAAGGAAGCATATGCATACCTAAACGAGAGTGTGATTGCATTTCCTGAAGGTGCTAACTTTATAGCTGTATTTGAAAAAGCTGGATTTCAGCAAGTTAAACAACAAAAATTAAGCTTAGGCATATGCAGTATTTACGTAGGAAGCAAATAGTATTTGGATTCATATTGGTTTGCCTTTGCACTCAATTAAATGCGCAAAGAGGAGAAGTATTTCAACCTGACCATGAATATGAAAAATTTTGGATGGGTATTTCTGTTGGTGGAATAAAAAGTTTTTACGAATTTGATAGGAATAGGGCTTTTATTTCAAGATACGTACCTAACGGACAAGTTGACTCTGTTTTTTATAATGCCACTCCCATGTTCAATATGGGACTCTCTGCTACATTAAGAATTAAGGGACGACTTATGTTAAGGGCGAATCCAATGTTGCTTTTAGGTACACCCACTATTGCAAAGTATTATTTAAAAAATGATACCAATACTTATAAACTTTATGGTAATTCAAGTATAATTCATCTGCCAATTGCCTTAAAATATGAATCGCAACGTTATGATTTTTTAAATTATAGAGATATGATGCGTCATTATGTATTTGTAGGCGGAAGATTTGATTACGATTTTAGCAATAGTACTGTCACTATTAATAAAAGCAGTAACCTTGGCAAAGGCGCTATAACCAAAACCATGCTGAATAAGATGGATCTAGGCTACGAAATGGGATTAGGTTTAAGTTTTATTCTACGCTATGCCACTATCTCTCCGGAAATTAAGTTCAGTTATGGCGCTTTTGATTTAAAGAAGCCAAGCACTATTGCAAATGGCGTTCCTGTTATTTTCAATAGTGTAGACAAAATTACTAGCAACTATATTTATTTCACTATTCATATTGAAAACTAAAATTTATGAAAAGCTATTTAATAAAAAATGCGCAAATTGTTAATGAAGGTAAAACACAAGTAAGTGATCTACTTATCAAAAATGGGCGTATTGAAAAAATAGCAAACAATATAAGTGTGGATTATAAAGTGGAAGAAATAGACGCTACTGGACTTTTCTTATTACCAGGAGCCATTGACGACCAAGTACATTTTAGGGAACCTGGACTAACTCATAAAGCAACTATATATACCGAAGCAAAAGCAGCGGTAGCAGGCGGGGTAACAAGTTTTATGGAAATGCCAAATACCAACCCACCCGTATTTACACAAGAATTGTTAGAAGATAAATACAGGATTGGCGCTCAGCACTCCTTAGCGAATTATTCTTTTTTCATGGGTACTTCTCAAGAAAATTTAGAAGAGGTTTTGAAAACGAATGATAAAAAGAAGGAGGTTTGTGGCGTAAAAATATTTATGGGGTCGTCTACCGGAAATTTACTTGTTGACAATCCATTGATTTTAG
>CALPWK020000056.1 GCA_943327245.2 Comamonas sp. lk
CTTCTATTAGTAAAATACTGAATTATGAGCTAATATTTTCTTCTTTTTTTTATCAATACATTTTATAACCTAAAAAATATCACACAATAAGTAGTGAATAAAAAATTAATATTAATAATAATTGCTGTTTTTTTATTTGGTTGGATTATTAATACTGCAATTCAAGGAAATGATTTTGATGTATTTATGAATGCATCTATTCGTTTAAGAAATCATGATGATATCTATTCAAAACCATATTTTAAGAATATATACCAATATTTTTACAGTCCTTTATTCGCTATAATACTTATACCCTTTTCTTTTTTCCCATTTTCTATTTTTGAATCGGTTTGGCTATTGTTTATGTTTTACAATTTTATTGATTTATGGAAAATATGTAATGGATATTTCGAAAGCAATCATTTATTCGGTATAAATAATAATAAATGGCTTCTATTAACCTTGTTATTAATTTTCACAACTATTTTATATAATATTAGTCAAGTGCAAATGACAGTATTTTTAGTTTGGGGTATTTTTAAATCAATTTCTTATTTTGAAAATAAAAAATCTTTAAAAGGTGGATTATTATTAGCACTTATAATAAATATTAAAATAATGCCAATTATATTTTTACCATATTTATTTTATAGGAACTATTTTAAAGAAGCATTTATAACAATTTTTCTTTTTATCTTATTTTTTTACTTGCCGGCGTTGTTTATAGGCTGGGAATACAATCAGGTATTATTAATATCTTGGTGGAATACAATTAATCCGGTTAATGGAGAACATTTAATAGAGACATCTAATCTATTACATAGTATTACATCTACAATTCCGATATTGCTAACTAAGACTGAAGGCGATCTACAACTTAGAAGAAATATTTTAAATTTAAGTTTAAAAAATGCAATATTAATATCGAGTATCTTTAAGTTAATATTAATATTTTGTACATTATTAGTCTTAAAATCAAAACCTTTTCATCGAGAAAAAAATAAATTAAATATTTTTTACGAAATAGGATATATATGTCTAATATGCCCACTGATTTTTCCACATCAAAATAAATATTCCTATTTTTTTGTATTGCCTGCTTTTATTTACTTAATTTATTATTTTACAAACCAGAATGGTAAAATCACTAGAATAAAAATATTTATTTTTATTCTACTAACATTAACATACCTGCCTTTAAACGGAAGTGATATTATTGGGAAGCATCTTTTTGAAATTATTCAATATTTTAGAATACAAGTAATTTCAACATTTTTATTAGTCTTCTTATATCTTACATGTAATCCAAACAAGTTTAAAAGCTATTAGGAAAATATAAATTAATTTTTTAGTTCCTATATTATTTATTCAATTCGTTATTAAGAGTTGGAATCATTTCATGATAATCGTTTACTACTTTTCTTATGATGCCTGTTTTGTCAATAATAAAATGTGTTGGATATCCTGAAACTTTTAAAGAATCCTCCATAAATTTTTGAGGTACTGGCAAAACGGCATAACTAAATTTATGGGATAATAAAAATGATTCAAGTTTTTCCTTTGAATCAAATGCTAGACTTATAAAAAGAATATCTTTTCGCTTTTTATACTTTTCAGTAAAGTCATTAAGCGCTGGCATTTCTTGAACACAGGGCAGACAATTAATGAACCAACACTTTAAAACAACAATTTTACCTTTTAAAATTTTATTATTATATAAATTTCCTTTAATGTCTTTGAATTCAAACACTGGGATTTTAGTGCCTTCCATTTTGTATTTACTATATCCATCATTTCCTAAATTTTTAACTTGTGTTTTTATATCAGGGTCAATTGAAAGGTTCAATTTAAAGAGTTTATATTTTAATTCAGTACTCTCTATTTTTATTGGAATAAATTCTCCAGTAGAGAGTTGTTTTAAAAACATTTCTTTTGAAATAATATTAGATGAAATGTCTAATGGAATGAAATCCGCAGATAGTTTAATGTTCTTAAAATTATAATCCCACCAAGTTTTAAAATCTTGTTGAACTTCATTTATATTAACATTAGCATTATCTGTATTGGAGATTTGGGAACAAGAAAAATTGGAGAAAATAACTAACGTTACTACAATTATGAAACTAGATAACTGTTTTCCCATGTTTATAATTATTTAATATATTACTAATTTTTATTTAAAGTAAAATACTCCCTGAGTGAGGAATTTTAGACCGCAAACTCTTTCCCCCAATTATGCAATGCAGTAATACTTGGTATTAATTTATGTCCTTTTTTAGTTAAGGTATATTCAACGGTTGGGGGAACTGTTGCAAATACTTCTCTGGTGACTATTCCATTGGCCTCCATGTTTTTCAATTCTTTTACCAGCATTCTTGTATTAATCCCTTCAATACTTTTTTCAATTTCCTTGAAACGTAGTTTGCCTTTTGAAAGAATATAAATAATTGGCATAGCCCATTTACCTCCTATAATCTCTAAAACTTCTTTCAAACTGCAAGTTTGTTCAGATATTTTTAATTTTTTTTCTATCATAATGTGTTGATTTTATTCATTGCTTTACAGTAGGTTACTACTTTACAAAAGTGTAACTACTTTAAAATATAAAGTAATGGGTGTAATATTACCACTTAAATTTAAATAAATGAAATTATTAAACTCTGTAACAGTTGGCAATAAAACACTCTCCAACAGGATGGCAATGGCTCCAATGACACGTTCACGTGCCGACATAAAAGGAATAGTTGGGGAGTCTACAAAAACCTATTATACACAAAGATCAAGTGCAGGTTTAATTATTAGTGAAGCAATCAATATTTCTAATCAAGCTATAGGTAGTCCGCTTACTCCAGGTATTTATACTCCAGAACATATTGCTGCCTGGAAAAAAGTTACCCAAGCGGTTCATGAGAATGGAAGTATAATTTATGCGCAATTATGGCATACTGGTCGAGTTGGACATACGTTAGTGAAAAATGGTGAATCTACAGTTGCTCCATCTGCTATTCCTATTAATGGACAACAGCATTTTACAATGGAGGGTATGAAAGACTATGAAGTACCACATATGTTGAGTAATGATGAAATTGAGCAAATTATAGCTGATTATAAACAAGCAGCAATCAATGCGATAGAGGCAGGATTTGATGGAGTTGAGCTACACGCAGCATTTGGATATTTACCAAATCAATTTTTAGCGGATAGTGCAAACCAAAGGAATGATCAATATGGTGGGAGTGATGAAAATCGTAATCGATTTGTATTAGAAGTAATGAAAGAAATGATTGATTCCATTGGAAGTGGCAAAGTGGCTATAAGATTATCTCCGACTAGTACTTATAACAATATAGTTCACCAAAATCCGATTACACAATTCACATCTCTTATTGATGAGCTTAACAAATTACCGTTGGCTTATTTACATTTAATGAATGTGCCATTCCCTGCTGACAAGTTTCCTCATTATCCTTTAAATACTATTGATACATTTGGTACACTTTCTAAACATATTATTATTGCAAATTGTGGTTACACTAAAGAAACAGGTGAAGCAGAACTGGAAAAAGGGATTGCACAAATTATTTCTTATGGCACCTTATTTTTAGCTAATCCTGATTTACCAAAACGTTTTGAATTAAATTCACCACTAAATCAACCAGATAGAGCTACAATGTATGGAGGTAAGGATGCTGGATATATAGATTATCCATTTTTAGACAAATAATTATCATTAATTTCAAATTAAATACACAAAAAATAACATGAACAGAGTACAAGTAATTTTAACACTAGACATGGAAAATATTCCAAGTAATTTTTCTGAAATACTAAAGCAGGAACAAGAAATAGTGGCTAAATGGAAAGAGCAGGGAATTTTGGAGCATTTGTTTTTAAGACAGGCAAAGAATGGGGCTGTATTGATTTTTAAAGATGTAGAAGAAGAGCAGGTTAAAGATTTAATGGAAATACTTCCTTTTTATAAATTAAAACAAAGTATTGAATACTTTAATTTGATACAACAATTTTGATTTTAGGGTACATTTCAACATTACACGCTAACTTGTAAAATTCCTTTAAGATATTTCATAATTAGCAAGCTGACCTACGAGAATACAGACCCAATCTACCAAAAACATTATTTAAAATAATAGTTCAAGGACTTACGTTAAATCGTGGGTCTTTTGTTTTGTCACAATGTAGTTAACTACGAATACTGTTAAACACAAGATCTTCTAAGTATTTAATTATTTGGTTTTCATTTTTAGACTTTGAAAAATCTGTTAGTGATGGCAAGTGATTCATAAAAAAATTTTGCAAATGTGCCATTTCAATGATTGTAGAGGACAATGAGTGAGGATACTTATATTTCGGATTGCATTCTAAAATTATTGCACCCACTGAATTACATAAATCTTTATAAGGTTTAAAAAATTGTTGTTTATTATCATTTCCAACATGATTTGTCAAATATGCTTTAGAGCCTTCTGAAATCAATATTTGATGCAATAATGCTTCGTCAACATGCCCTGTATTCAAATCATCTTCCACATTAGTAGACAATAGCGCAATTACTTTTTTTAATTTCACTACAGGGTCTTTAATATTGTTTGTTTGATAGTTTATTTGAAACTGAATCCACCCCCAATACCATGATATAAGGTAAACTAATAATTTATGCTTGTTTTCAAAATATCTATACACACCGGCTTCGGTTGTTCCAATGGCTTCGGCTAATTTTTTAAACGTAAATGCTTCAAATCCTTTATGTTGGATTAATTCAATACTATGCTTTATTATATTTTTACCTAGCTCAGATTGTTCAGGATCCCTTAAATATAAGGAGGGGTTCATTTTAATTTGTACTGCTAGCTTCATATAAATTGTTTTTTCCTCAGTTTTTACAAAAGTACTTAAAATAATTTTTACAATTATTTATGATAGTAATACTATTATTTAAAATATTATTACTATTTTTGACTTGTAAACCTAAAAACTTGAATCAAATGAATCTTTTTAAGCACTTAAAAAATGATCTACCAGCTAGTATTGTGGTATTTTTTGTAGCTGTACCCTTATGTCTTGGGATTGCCTTGGCTTCCGGGGCACCATTATTTGCTGGTATAATAGCGGGCATCATTGGGGGTATTATAGTAGGCATAGCAAGCGGTTCGCCATTGGGCGTAAGTGGACCAGCCGCTGGGTTAGCTGTTATAGTTTTTACATCCATTAGTTCCCTAGGAGGGTCTTATCAGGCCTTCTTAATGGCTGTTGTTTTGGCAGGTGTAATCCAGTTAGCGCTGGGCTATGCAAAAGCAGGTTTCATTGCTTATTTTTTCCCAAATTCAGTGATCAAAGGGATGCTTACGGGTATAGGGCTATTGATTATATTGAAACAGATCCCTCATGCATTAGGATGGGACAAAGTGGTTGAAGGAGACGATGCTTTTTTACAAGCAGACGGTCAAAATACTTTTTCTGAAATAACAAGGGCCTTTGAATATATAACACCTGGTGCATTATTAATAGCAGTAATATCGCTGGCAATATTAATTTTATGGGATACCGTACTTACCAAAAAACATAAAATATTTCAACTTATACAAGGGCCAATTGTTGTAGTGGTATTAGGTATATTTTTTAATCTAGCTTATGTAAATGGAATTTTACCTTTTAGTTTAAATGATAAACAAATTGTATCAGTGCCGGTTCCAAGTTCTATCGGAAGTTTCTTTGGTCAGTTTACACTTCCTGATTTCTCGGCTATTACAAATTTTGAAGTTTGGAAAATTGCTGTTGTACTTGCCATTGTTGCAAGTTTAGAAACCTTATTATGTGTAGAAGCAACTGACAAGCTTGATCCAGATAAAGGGATTACACCTACTAATAGAGAATTAAAAGCACAAGGCTTGGGCAATATAATTTCAGGATTAATTGGAGGATTACCTATTACTCAAGTAATTGTAAGGAGTTCTGCAAATATCAACTTTGGGGGTAAAACAAAATTATCTGCCATTTTGCATGGTGTTTTCTTGTTAATCAGTGCAATATTTATAGCGAACTTATTAAATTTAATTCCACTAGCTTCTTTGGCTGCAATATTATTAATGGTAGGGTATAAATTAGCAAAACCTGAATTATTTAAAGAAATGTATAAGTTAGGTTGGGAGCAATTTATGCCATTCATGGCTACAGTTATTGCAATACTTGCCACCGATCTTTTAAAAGGAATTACAGTGGGAATATTGTTTGGAATATTTTATACACTAAGACATAGTTATAGAAACTCTCACCATATTAAAGATATAATTAGTGATGAGCAAGGTATGGCGGTACATCATTTAGTGCTTGCAGAGGAGGTTTCTTTTTTTAATAAAGCAAGTTTATTAAATACATTAGATAACATTCCTAATGAAAGTAAAGTTATAATTGATTGTACGAATTCAAAGTCAATAGCTTATGATGTGATAGAAATTATAAAAAATTTCGAATCAAATGCAAAAATTAAAAATATTGTAGTAGAGAAAATTAATTTCAAACCCTAGTATGCTATATTTTAAAAAATACTTTGTTTGTTTATTATTTATAATAGCTACGATTGACACTGTCGAGGCTCAAGCTGATAATTATGGGAAGTGGTTTGTATACTTTGGTAATCAAAAAATAAGTAACAAATGGATATGGCAGTCTGATTTTCAATTTAGAATTAATCAAATAGCTAATCAAAAAAGTCAACTCTTGTTAAGATCGGGGATAGGGTATAATTTAACCGAATCTAATCATAATATATTATTAGGCGTAGCTTATGGAGTGACAAATTTGTTGGATGGGGATGTGCCTAGGCCAGCTAGTATTGAAAAAAGGATTTATCAGCAATATTTATATAAGCAAAAAAGTAATAATTTTTTCATAACTCATAGAGTACGAATGGAAGAAAGGTTTTTTGCAGATGATGTTGGATTTAGGTCAAGATATTTTTTATCGTTACAAAAGCCATTAAATGGGAAATTATTAAACAGAAGGTCCATATATGCTTCCTGTTTTAATGAAGTATTTATTGACATTAGGAATCAAAAATTTGACCGTAATAGGTTTTATACTGGCATAGGATATGGTGTAAGTGATGATATTAGATTAGAGACTGGATATCTCATACAAGCACAAAAAAATAGTACTAGAGGACAATTTCAGCTAATTGTTTATAACAATTTATCATTCTAGTTTATTAAGGATTAAAAATAATTTAAAAAATATAATATGAAAACATTGACGAAAGAAATGCAAAACGCTATTACGCCTTCCATGGCTTTAGATTTATTAAAAGAGGGGAATAAGCGTTTTATAAATAATTTAAAAATTAACCGAAATTTATTACAGCAAGCTAATGAGACATCAGACGGTCAGCATCCTTTTGCTGTTATATTGAGTTGTATTGATAGTAGGACCTCGGCTGAATTGATTTTTGACCAAGGATTAGGGGATATATTTAGTGTCAGAATTGCTGGCAACATTGTGAATGATGATATTTTAGGAAGTATGGAGTTTGGATGTAAAGTTGCAGGTGCAAAAATTATTGTTGTTCTAGGTCATACAAAATGTGGAGCAATAAAAGGAGCATGTGACAATGTAACTTTAGGTAATTTAACTGGACTACTTGCTAAAATAAAACCAGCGGTTGACCTAGAAGTTGCCACTTCTACAAATAGAGATTCAAGTAATTCCTCTTTTGTTGAAAATGTAGCTGAATTAAATGTAAGCTTATCTGTAAAAAATATTTTACTTAAAAGTGCTATTATTTCAGAAATGGTTAAAAATGAAGAAATTACCATTGTAGGAGGTGTGCATGATATTAGGACTGGAGAAGTCAAATTTTTTGAATAGAATTACAACATGTAACTCATTATTAAAATTAAGCATTCCATAGTATTGGTATTGCTTGAAAGGTATTGAGTGAGGCGACCTTGGATGGTTGACTTCTAAATTAAATGAAGTTAGCTATCCAGGTTTCGCTATTTGGCCTCAATTAGTATCCATTTTTCGCCCAACAAATCTTATTACAGAACCTATGCCGTTATGATAAGTTCCTTCATTTAATTCAATGTCCTGTTCTACTAATTCAATTATCTCATAATTGGGGAAGTCTGATTTTATTTCATCTATTGAAAAAAGGCTTTCAATATCTTTCGGACCGCCCACTTTTTCATTTGCAGTAACGTAGTCAATATGTTTTTTGCTAAAAGCTTCAAAGACAATTATTCCATTATTTTTTAAAAATCGATCAAATTTTTTATGGTATAAAGATTTAATGTTAGCTGGAAAGTGCGCATAGATAAGGGCAATCACATCAAATTTTTCGCTTTCAAAATCTAATGTTTCTAATACGCCAACTTGGTAGTCGATTGACACATTATTTTTCTCGGCAAGTTTAATGGCTTTGTTTTTACCCTCACTACTAATATCAAAGGCGGAAACGTTCCAGCCAAGTTTGGCCGCAAAAACGGCATTACGTCCTTCTCCTTCTGCTGGAAATAGAATTTTACCAATAGGTAATTTTGTCAATTGTGCTTTTAAATAATTATTTGGCGCTTCACCGTAAGCAAACTCCTCTTTACTATATCTCTCATCCCATCTCGAAGTCCAAATGTCATTTAATTTCTTAGGCTCGTCCATGGTATATTTTTTTTAGTCTAAATTTCAATTATTTCTAATCGCTCTACAATCACAATATTTTTTTCATGTATCTATTCAAAGATATTTTAAATACCTACAAATCCTCAATAAGATTGCAGTTTGGGATTAAAACTTTTTTCATTTCTGTTTGAATCGTATCAATTTTCTTGATCTTTGTCAAAATATTTTGGAATAATGTCAATTCTTACTTCTTTTCTTTACAAATGTTTACTACCATAATTTATTAATTGTATCTTGCTCGGTATACATATATGAGTTTAATAATCTTTAAGCTTATTTATAAAAAATACACTCAAAACTTTAAACAAACCTAGTTGAAAAAAAATCATTTAATATTATTCTCTCTTGTATTTGCAACGGCTTGCCAAAAATCAACTAGCGCGACTAGTAGTACCGTTGATTCAAGCACCACGACCACAACTCCAGTTGTTGCAAACCAAATAAAATTCACTGGGAATGGATTTGTGCATAATGGAGCCTATCCAAAGTTATTTACTTGTGATAGTTTAGGGGTATCTCCAGGATTACAATGGTCAAACGCACCAAGCTCAACTACAAGTTATGCTATAACTATGTATACAATCCCCCCAACAGGAGAAAAGCATGTATACACAGTTTTATATAATATACCTGCAACAGCAACTTCAATCCCAGACAATTCAAAATCTATTGGGGTATTTGGAATTAATACGGTTGACGGGAAGACAACTTACACACCTCCTTGTTCTCAGGGTCCGGGTGCAAAAGTGTACGTTTTAACACTATATGCTTTAAATGCTACACCTACAATTTCAGTTCCAAACACTCAGGTCACAATGGATATTTTATATGCCGGTATGAAAAATAAAATTGTTGATAGTGCAGTTATGAGCGTAACCTATACAAGACCTTAATTATGAAAAATTTATTTTATTTATTGATTGTCTGCTTGCTTTTACAAAGTAAAACGCTTATTGCGCATCCTGGAGGGCATTTTCATAAGGGTGATGCTATTGGCTTAAATAGCTGGAAATTAAAGTCGGGTGAGATTATCAAAGGAAATTTTTCTTTTGCTAAGGGTAATATTATATTCCTTGAACAAGAAGATGGCATATACAAATCTATTTCAATAGTTGAATTAAGTATCCAAGATCAAAAACTTGCCAAATCTAAAATAAACAAATATGCTACATTAAATGATTCAAATGGGGCAATTCAAAAGTCTGTTACCTATGATCGATATAAATTTTTACCCATTTCCATTTTCTGCATTTTAATATTAATCCTGTTCTCTATTAATAATAAGGCTATTCAAACATTTTTTTTGAATTCAAGATTAGGATTGACTATGATGGTTGTTTTATTTCTTTTCTCTTTTTTTATTGCATGTAGTAAATCTGAAGTAATAATTAGTGACAACACAACTACTTCACCAATAAGTACAACTATTCCTAAGACAAGCTACACATTTATTGATTCTGCTTTTTCCTCCTTTAAGCCAGCAATTTCAACAAGCTGGGATGACACTTATTTTTATATTGCTTCTACTGGAATTCCAAATCATAATATGATGATTGGTATAACAAATTGGCAACAACAAGTACCTATATCTCAACCTTATACCGGCACTAATAGCTGGTCTATCCCATTACAGCCTGTTTATGCAACTGTACCATTAAGTACTAAAACTAACCTAATGAAAGGCGCAGTTGCCATTTCTGTAAATGGAATTCCTATTTTCAATGCTTTAAATAACAGAGGTGAGGATTCTTATAAAATAGGTGAGTTAGATAATTGGGGTGGACATTGTGGTAAAGGAGATGATTATCACTATCATGCTGCTCCTTTGCATTTGTCAACCATTAATGCACTAAAGCCAATCGCCTTTGCGGTGGATGGATTTGCTGTATATGGTTTAAAAGAACCAGATGGCTCTTCAATGACTTCATTGGATACCTGTCACGGACACGTTGGAACAACCGGACTTTACCATTACCATGGAACAACAGATTATCCATATGTAGTGGGTGCTATGAGAGGACAGGTGACTATAGATCCTAGTACCGTTGCGCCAGAAAACCAAGTGATACCACAAGCATTCACTAAACCAGTTCGTCCTGCTACAAGTCCCTTAAATGGAGCTGTTATCAACGATTTTACTGCAGTAGGTACAAATGGATATTTGCTTACCTATAAAATTGGGACTAAAAATGGGTATGTAAAATACAGTTGGGATGCGAATAGTAATTACACTTTTATATTAACTGACACATCTGGGAAAGCAGTTACAACTACATACCAAAGAAAATAGTACTTAGAGAAATAGTCTGATTTTATTATAGGTGAGTTATATAAAATTTTTATTAATTGCCATATTGCTTATAAAGAATAATTATTTCTTGAATCTAATGCTGTATTCAGATGTGTATACTGCAGTGTCCTTGGTTTGATCTTTATAAAAGAGTCTTGCATGTTCTCCTAATTGTAAAGACGTATATTTTAATTTAGTAGCATTGTCGTCTCCAATAGGTTGTAAAGAAGGGTACCAAATGGTATGACCTGGTTTACTCAGTATTAATTTAGGAATTGTCCAGTCTTGAGAATTGCTTTCCTCTAAAACAGGATGCGTATTAAATGAAATATAGATACTGGTTCCTTTCCATGAAGCACCTTCTGATTTTGCCATTAACATCACCCAGGCTTTTAAATAATGATTCCAACTTACAGAAGGCCCCCAATAATATTTACTAATACTATCAGAAATTGGGCCACCTCCATTAGATTTTGAAATTTGTATACTTTCAATAGGCTTCCCTATTCCATCATAGTTGGCATTAAACGCCTTGCCATCATATCTCTTAGCTTTTCCAGTAGGATTATCCAAATCACTTAATTTAATTCTAGCCATACTTATGCATTGGCCTGCTTGTTCTTTTTCTGCATTAAATTCTTGGGGATTATAAGTACCGGGATAGCCGTATTCTCCATAAAATATATACAAATAATCGCCACTAGCAACTGCCGAAGGATCACCTACACCTCCTGCAAAAGTAACAGAATTATTATGAGGTTTTAAAGTCATTCTTTCTTGATTATCTTCTAAAACAATTCCTTTATTTTCCCAACTAAGACCTCCATTGGTTGATTTCATAATGCCAATTCTACAAACTGCTGCAGGTGTTTTAGCGCCAGTTAATCCTTGGGGCCAATTTTTATCAATATATCCTTTACCTGTTTTACTATTAAAAGGCAAAGTTGCTGGATAATTTTCATTATGATATAATGCGTATAAAGTTTTTCCGCTGGCATCTTTCTTATCCTGATAAACTGTTTCAAACCAAACGGCACCATGTAAACCTTCTGCATTAGGTTTAACGTTTAAGGGCATTGTAGGTTCTTTAAACTCCTCATACTTTTTATTAAATACTTCTTCTGCATTCTTACCTGAAGCATATTTTAACTCATTGGAGTAGCCCCATAATGGATCTTCTCCATATTTGCCAGGGAAAATGCGAAAGGTATCACCAACCCAAACCTCGGCCATATTACAATCTACAAATGACTTAAAAAAAATGGCAGGTTCTTTTTTCAATTCGAAATCAAAATCATGCTGGGTCTCTTTCTGCTTACACATTGTAAAAAAGGGTAATAATAGTAACCCTATAAATTTCAAATTTTTAATCATAATTTTCTTTTAGCTTAGGTAATTTACAAAATATGTTTTAAAGCACCCATAGATAGCTAAGTATTAAAAAATATAGTGCAAGGTATTATTGAAATTGTTTACTGCTTACCGATTATTTCAGTAATTTAATAGTCACTAAAAAGACCATTATGGAAA
>CALPWK020000057.1 GCA_943327245.2 Comamonas sp. lk
CACTCTTCATTTATAACTATTCTTGGGGGTAAGATCAATTTGAGAAAAAATCTAGGTCAGACATTTAGCGCAGACAAAAAACACTTTATTTTTATTCAAGTGGTTCATTATCAATATTTTAATCTAGTCCTGTTCAAATTCTATTTCTCTTTACTAGCCAGAGCTGCTAACGCTGCTCTGGCTCACGATGCATGGACGGCAAAGACATGGCTTAATTAGTTCTTGGCAAAGTTTATTGGGAAGAATGTTAAAGTTCAACCGCCATTAACTCTTTGCCTAGGGTATGAAACGCAGCTTGAATTTTGCGCACTTGATCAACTCTTGGCTTTCTATGCATATTTGCATAATGATTTAGTTGCTTCTGATTAATGCCTGAATACTTTTCAAGTGCAGATCCCGTAATTACATTTTTATAGTATTTCAATAAGCTTTGTGCATCAAACTTGAAAACTAATTCATATTTACCTTTAAATGATTCGGGTAGTTCCTCTCCATCTTCTTTTATCCCTTTTAAATGAAATACAACAGCTGCATGGATATTAGATTTGATTGCATCAGGTGTATCTCCTGTTGACACACATCCTTTCAATAAAGGCACATGAGCTGAAAAATTTTTATTTACAAAGGATATTTCAACAGTATTCTTTTTCATAGTTTTAAATTAAATGTTACATTATTTCAATCCTGCCTGTATCATTATAGATTTAACAACTTTATGATCCAAGTCGTCATTCTTACCATGATCAGGAATTGTAACTCTGCCTTTTTTTATTAGGTGTTTATATTGCTTATGACTTCCTTCTTGAGCATGTAAAAACCAACCATCAGCTTCAATCATTTTGATCATTTCTCTTACCTTTTTTATCATGAACGAAGGATTACAAAGATATATAATTATATATCATTATTTGAACAAATTTTAATATCAACCTCGCTGACATATTTGAAAGCATAGCTAGTAAAATTCTATAAAGAAGTTGAATGGGACTAATTAGTTGGCTTAAAGATATTCGTTCGGAGATTTTCTAATATGTTGATAATGAAGTTTAAAACTCTTAATTTTAACAGTATGGAAGGATTTAATTGGAATGACACCCTTAACTTAATAAGTAAACTAACATTCAAAAGAGTTTGGAATGGCGTAAAAGTGCTTGCAAGCTTTAATGCTAGTAGGTTCTTAAATAAACCCATTCAATGGGGCTACCCTGTTTCTATTTCATTTGAGCCTACTACAAGTTGTAATTTAAGATGTCCGGAATGCCCAAGTGGTCTTAGGGCTTTTACCCGCCCCACTGGTATGCTAGAACAAAACTTTTTTAAAGCTACCATTGACGAAATTCATAAGGAACTTTTGTATTTGATTTTCTACTTCCAAGGGGAACCTTATTTAAATCCCGACTTTTTAGAGATGGTTAAATATGCTAGTAGTAAAGGTATCTATACCGCTACGTCTACTAATGCACATTATATGACCGACGAGAATGCTAGAAAAACAGTGGAGAGTGGATTAGATAGACTTATTATTTCCTTAGACGGCACTACGCAAGAAACCTATAAACAATATCGTGTTGGCGGTGATATTGAAAAAGTATTAGCCGGTGCTAGAAATATTGTAAAATGGAAAAAGGAATTGAACAGTAATAAGCCTTTTGTATTTTTTCAGTTCTTAGTAGTTAAACATAACGAACATCAAATTGAAGAAGTCAAAGCATTAGCCAAAGAAATTGGTGTGGACGAAGTACGCTTTAAAACTGCACAAGTATATGATTACGAAAATGATCCTAATAATTTGATACCTACTATAGAAAAATATAGTAGATATCAAAAAAATGAGGATGGAAGTTTTAAGTCAAAGAATAAATTAGCGAATAGATGTTGGAAGATGCAACATGCAAACGTAATAACATGGGACGGTCTTGTGGTTCCCTGTTGTTTTGACAAAGACGCAACGCATCAATTAGGTAATTTAAAGAATCAGTCCTTTAAAGAAATTTGGCATAACCAAAACTACCGACAGTTTCGAAGTGACTTAATTAAGAGCAGAAAGAATATTGATATCTGCGCTAATTGTAGTGAAGGCGTTTCTGTATGGCAGGATTAATTCTTATACTTGCAGCATTAATTCCTATGCTTAATATCTGATGCGCCGGAATTACTAGATTCTCTTAACTCTGCTGAACCTCTATAATTAATATTACTTGCACCTGAAGCATGTGCTTTTAAGATAGTTGACACATTCACATGTGCACTACTAGCGCCCGATGCTCTCACAATAGCCCCTTTCGCATTTAAATTATACAATTTAGCTTCACTTGCACCAGAAATTTCTACCGACAAATCGTCTACTGTTCCTGTTAATTCAACATCGGAAGCTCCAGAACCGTCAATGCCAATCATTAAAGCTTTTACTTGTGATTTTATGTTAGACGCTCCAGAAACTGTAATAGATAAATTACCCACATTCAACTCCCCTTTTAAATCACTTGCACCAGACATCTTAATTTTAAGCTTATCTGACTCTAGTCCACCCATAATACGAATATTAGTTGCGCCAGATCCCGTTAGTGCATTTAGTTCTTTTACACTTACATAAGCTTTTACTTTTGTATCCCCCCATTTTTTCCAATCCCACCAACTATCATTGTTGTCCATTCTAATAATAAGGGTACCTCCTTCTACTTCTGTTACAATATGATTCCTCACTTCAACGCTGGAAGCACTCACGGCTACTTCATTTAAATTGGATTGAGAAAGGTATAAGTCAATAGCATTTGAAACTTTAATGGCATTAAAACTAGGCACATTTCTTTTTTGAACATTATCGTCATAAATAAGGCCTGTTTTTTGCTGAGCGTTAGCTATAAACCCTAGTCCAAGCATTAAAACCATTAATATCTTTTTCATAATTGATGTATTTATAACGTATAACGTAAATGGATTTATAAAGTTACAGTTGAAGTTTAAAGATTTTCATGTTATTTTTGTCCTGTCCTCGGGGTGCTGTAAAAAGCTGAGATAAAACCCGTTGAACCTGAACAGGGTAATTCCTGCGAAGGGAAGGTACCGCACTTTCTGTGCACTTCTCATAGCTTATTATTCCTGTTCCCAGTATTTATTATTAAATATCAAAACATTAGTTATGACTAAGTTATTGGGAACAATTGTATCATTTTTATTGCTTGCCCCTACCATGGCACAGCAACCAAGACAGTTCCTTTCCAAAAAGGACAGTATTAACAAGTACACTGACAGTATTAGAAGCTTACCTCCTTTGGAAGTGAGGGCGGTAAGGGTAAGTGAAAACAGCCCTTTTGCAAAAACTAATATTAGCAAAACTAGTATTGCAGAAGTGAATTATGGGCAGGATCTACCTTTTCTAATTCAGAACACCCCTTCCGTAGTAGTGAATTCCGACGCAGGTACTGGTGTAGGTTACACTGGTATTAGGATTAGAGGAACGGATGCTACTAGGATTAATGTGACATTAAATGGAATCCCTTATAATGACGCAGAAAGTATGGGAACTTATTTTGTAGACTTACCGGATTTTAGCGCCAGTGTAAATAGTATTCAAATACAAAGAGGTGTGGGTACTTCCACGAATGGATCAAGCGCTTTTGGAGCCACCTTAAATTTGGCAACCAATGACTACCGACCATCGCATTATTTGTCTTTACTAAATAGTGTGGGTTCTTTCAATTCCATGAAAAATAATTTGAATTTTGGAACAGGATTATTAAAAAATCATTTTACCATTGACGGTCGTTTAAGTAAAATTACTAGTGACGGTTATATGGACAGGGCTAATAGTGATTTAAAATCCTATTATATAAGTGGGACTTACTGGGGCGACAAGTCTTCTTTAAGATTAAATGTTTTTTCAGGTAAAGAAAAAACATACCAAGCTTGGTATGGTGTGCCTGAAGAATTATTAGCTACCAACAGAACTTATAACCCAGCAGGAACGGAAAAAGCAGGTGACCCATATAAAAATCAAACAGACAATTACACACAAACACATTATCAGTTATTTTACAATCAAGAAATTAATAGCAAATTAAAATGGAGCACTGCGATTTTCTTAACAAAAGGGAAAGGCTATTATGAAGAATATAAAGCAGGTGCTAATTTAAATGATTATGGTATTAGTTCATTTGGCTCAATAGCATTTGATTTAATTAGAAGAAGATGGTTAGGCAATAATTTTTATGGACAGATAGCTTCTTTAAATTATGAAACTGGAAAAAGTAATTTCACAATAGGTGGTGGGTGGAATAATTATGACGGACAGCATTATGGCGTTTTGCCTTTCCCTAATATTGCACCAATTAAAGCTAGAACAGTTTACTACGACAACAATGCAACAAAAAAAGATCAAAATATATATGCTAAATGGCAGTATCAAATAAATAACCAACTAAGTAGCTTTATTGACTTACAATATCGTCATGTTACACATACCATGTTTGGATTTGATCATAATCCAGATTTAACTATTAACCATAGCTTTGATTTTTTTAACCCTAAAGCAGGATTAAGTTATAAAAAAGGAAATACTAATTATTATACAAGTATCGCTATTGCGCACAAAGAACCCAACAGAGACGACTTTGAAGCTGGCATTACAGAACAACCTAAACAAGAAGTTTTGTACGATTGGGAAACTGGATTTAATACAAAAAGCGGAAACTTTGAATGGGGAGCGAATGTATATTATATGAACTATAAAGACCAACTAGTATTAACTGGGAAAATTAATGATGTAGGTTCTTATACTAGAAATAATGTGCCAAAAAGCTATCGTGCGGGTATTGAAGTTGAATCACGTTGGAAATTAAATAAGTATTTTACAAGTACAGGTAATATCACATTTAGCAAAAATAAGATTCAAAATTTTACTGAGTATTTTGACGATTATGATGCAGGTGGACAACAATCCATACAGCATAAAAATACCGATATCACATTGTCCCCTAACCTAACTGCAGCACATAGTATTTATTGGACACCTACAAATAAGATACAATTAAGCTGGACAAGTAAATATGTTTCAAAACAATATTTAGATAATACACAAAATGAAACTAGAGTTTTAAAATCCTATTTCTTAAATGACCTTAACACTTCTTGGAAGTTGGTTAACAAAACTAAATGGGCAGCTCAATTACAGTTCTACGTTATAAATATTTTTGACAAATTATACGAACCTAATGGATACACTTATAGTTATGTATATGGAGGCAGTACAACTACTTCCAATAATTATTTTCCAATGGCTGGAAGGAACTATTGGCTAAGTATAAAAATAGATTTAAAATAAAAACAAAACATTCAGGTAATTTTCCTGGGAGCTTATCCCGGGAATTTTTCCTGCCATGCTAGCATTCCACCTGTAACGTTTATCACGTCTTTAAATCCATAAGGCTCCATCATTAAACAAGCTTGACCACTTCTGTTGCCGCTTCTGCAGTATATATAAACGGTTTCGTCTTTTAAATGCTCTACTTCGTCTAATTGTAAAGCTTGTACTAACCCTAATGGTAAAAGTTGACCTCCAATATTAAATGCAGCATGCTCATGTGGCTCACGCACATCTAACAAATTAATTTTTTCACCTGCGTCTAATTTAGCTTTTAAATCTTCGACTGATATTGTTTTCATAGAAATTGATTGTAAAATGTAAGTGTTACTTAATAGAATCTTTTGAAATGACAGGTGCTATTTTATCAATTACAATGTCAATAGACCCGCCTTGAATAGTCAAGTTTTTCATTGGCATTCCTAGTGAATCAATCTGTCCGGTAAAAGGTCCAGGATTTTGTTGAATGATAAATGCATTAGCCGTATCCTGAATGGATGTATTAGCACTTATTAGCCCAATAGAAAGTCCCATGGAAGCCATCTTTGCCCTTGCCATGTCTACCGTCATACCAACTAAGTCTGGTATTTCAAATCCCATAGCAGCTCCCCCATCACCTACTAAAAAATTAACCACCGTCCCTGAAGATATTTTGGAACCTGGTGCGATAGGTTTACCTCCAACAATTTGATCTAAAATGACATTCTTATTTCTATCTGGAACTAATGTAATAGTGCCCAATCTTAATCCTAAAACTTTTAAATAAGTTTCCGCACTCTTTAAGGAGAAACCAATTAAGTTAGGCATGTCTACCTGCGGCGCCAATGTCCTATTCACTGTTAAATAAACGGTACGTCCTTTTTTTACTACTTCGTCGGCGTCTGGAGTTTGTCTTAATATTGAGTTTCTTGCTAAAGTGTCAACATAAATGGAGTCCTGTAAAACCACATCAAATCCTAAAGCTGTTAAGTTTTTTTGTGCAGCTGATACGTCTAACCCAATTACAGCTGGCACTTTTTCTGTTTTCCCATTTCCTGTAATCCAACCAAGGGAAAAGAAAAATAAAACCAATAATACCAATACTGCACCAATACCTAATAAGATATTAATCCATAATGGCTTCTTTAATAATTTATTGATCGCTTCCAAATTTCGTTTTTTAAATTTACTTATGTAAAGTTACTATTATTAATTTTTACTCAATGTGTCTTCTATAATAGTAGCATAAAAATCGGTTAAAGTCCAACCCATAGCTTTTACTTGCTGTGGGATTACACTTGCCTCACTTTGTCCAGGCACGGTGTTTACTTCTAACATATACGCTTTAGCCGCTTTTTCGTCATAGATAAAATCAACACGTACTACCCCCCTACAATTTAAAGTAGCATATACTTTTTTTGCAGCTTCTGTTAAATCTTTAAACATGGTATCCGAAATAACAGCTGGAGTGATCTCCTCACTTTTTCCTTGATACTTTGCCTCAAAATCAAAAAATTCATTCTCGGTTTTTATTTCTGTTATAGGAAGTACTGTGGTTATTCCTTTTGATTTAAAAACACCTATAGTGAATTCCCGTCCGCTTATAAACTCTTCTACTAAAACTTGACTGTCTTCATTGAATGCTTTAACTAATGCTGGTGCTAGTTCCTCATGGGTATTCACTTTACTAATTCCCAAACTACTGCCTCCATTATTAGGCTTTACAAAAAGAGGAAGTGTTACTTGCTTTAAAATTTCGTCTGAGTTTAATGGGGCTTCCGCAAATAAGTGTAGTGATTTTGCTACTGCCACACCTCCAAATCCTGCTACAGCTACTGTAAATCTTTTATTAAATGTCAACGCAGAAGTTGCCGTGTCACAGCTAGTATATGGCAACCCTATTAAATCAAAATAGCCTTGCATTTTACCGTCTTCGCCAGGAGTTCCATGAATACACATTAAAGCAACATCAAAGTTTACTTTAACGCCGCCTTCTTCAATACTAAAATCGGCTTTATTGACCGCTACTTCTTCTCCTACAATATTTTCATACCACCATCCTGTTGGATGAATGTCTATCAAATAAACATCGTACTTATTCTTATCTAAAGCGTCCATTACCGTCTTGGCACTTTTATAACTTATTTGTGCTTCTGAACTTAATCCACCTGTTACTAATGCAACTTTCTTTTTCATCTGTTCTGTATTGTATTGAAATAAAAAAAGGGAAATTATTTCCCTTTTTTTATTTTAGTTTCTTACGAGTGTAGTTTCTCTTTTTTCGCTAGTAATGCGTCTACCGTTTCTTGGTATAACTCATCATGCACGCAACAGTCCACTGGACATACTGCAGCACATTGAGGTTCTTCATGAAACCCTTGACATTCTGTACACTTGTTTGGAGTAATATAGTAGGTGTCTGCAGCGACAGGAGCTAATCTTTGACCAGCGTCTACCGAAGTTCCATCTAATAAACTGTAGGTTCCTTTAACTGTTGTGCCGTCTGCCATAGCCCATTCTACACCACCTTCGTAGATAGCGTTATTAGGACATTCTGGTTCGCAAGCTCCACAGTTAATACATTCGTCTGTGATTTTTAGTGCCATAAAAATAATTTAAAAATTAGTGACGTACTTTTGTCTAATAAAGATATAACAAAAAACATGAAATTACAAGCAAGAATAAACGGATTTATAGCCCTAGGTGAAAACTTATTAGATGCTGAAAATATAGCTTTCCAAGAAGCAAAAATGAATGCTAGTATTCAAAATTCATGGTTTTTGCCTGAATTCATTGACCAGGCGGTAAATCAAATATCCCATCAGTTTTTACAAAAAATAGCGTTGGAACAATGGACTGCTTTATACCCCTCCCTTTCCGACGAATTCACTGGGAAAAAAGTAGGTATTGTAATGGCGGGCAATATACCCATGGTTGGATTTCATGATCTACTAAGTACTTTAATCGCCGGTCATATTGCAGTAGTAAAACTATCAAGTAAGGACACTATTTTAATGGAATACATAATAGCTACCTTAAAGGTCATTAACCCATTATGGCAGGATCAGATTTTGGTTCAGGAGCAGCTAAAAGCTTGTGATGCGTATATTGCCACTGGCAGTAATAATACCAGCCAATACTTTGAGCATTATTTTGGCAAGTTCCCCAATATTATAAGAAAAAATAAAACTTCCATTGCAATTCTTGATGGCAGTGAGTCAGCAGCAGAATTAACATTATTGGCAAAAGATATGATGTTATATTTTGGAATGGGCTGCAGAAATGTAACGCAAGTATGGGTACCTACAGACTATGATTTTATCCCATTATTATCTGCCTTGAAGCAATATAATTATATCATTGACCAACATAAGTACAAACATAATTACGACTATCAATTGGCCCTGCTTATGATGACTAGACAGTTTTATATGGATACAGGTGCCATCTTAATGAGTGAAAACCCCTCTCCTTTTGCCGCTATTTCTCAAATACATTATCAATATTATACCCCAGGAACCTTACCCAAATTAGACGCTAGTGAAGTTCAATGTGTGGTAGGTAAAACGGGCTTGGCATTTGGAAGTTTACAAGCACCCCAACTAAATCAATATGCTGACGGAGTGGACACTTTATCGTTTTTAGTAGATTTATAACTACCAAAAACGAATAATTTCGTAAATATTTTGTTAAACCATATGACAATATGTGGTGACAAGGTTACAGCTTTGTATTTTTAATCTGCAATTGGTATAAAATTTGCATTATTGAACTTAACTATCTAAACTTTTTACAAATGAATTTAAATTTTAAAAATGTTGTGGCTATTGTAGGAATTAGTGCCACTACAGCAGTTTTGAGTATTTTGGCTTTCAACAAATTCATAAAGCCTAGTGACAGTTTTAGCGAAGGGAAATTACCCGCTAATTATGCTAGTTTTTTTATGGGTAATGCCCCCGGAAGTACCGTAGATTTTACACCAGCCGCCAGTGCAGCTTCCCCTGCTGTGGTGCATATTAAAACCAAAACAAACGCCAAAAAAGCAGACGCCAATAATCAACCAAAACAAAGAAATCCATTTTCGGACTTTTTTGGAGACGATGATATGTTTGGTGATTTTTTTGGAGGCCCTAGAATTATACCAGAACAAAGAGCAAGTGGAAGTGGTGTATTGATTACTGCAGACGGTTATATTGTAACCAATAACCATGTGGTAAATGGAGCAGACGAAATAAGTGTAACCTTAACCAATAAGAAAATATATAAAGCTAAAGTGATTGGCACCGATCCTAGCAGTGATTTAGCAGTCATTAAAATTGACGCTTCTAGCTTACCCTATTTAGTTTACGGGAATAGTGACGAAATTAAATTGGGTCAATGGGTTTTAGCCATTGGATATCCATTAAACTTAGACGTTACCATTACAGCAGGAATTATTAGTGCCAAAAATAGAAATATTAATATCAATTCCAGACAAAGTGATAAGCCAGTAGAATCCTTCTTACAAACAGACGCAGCAGTAAACCAAGGAAATAGTGGCGGAGCATTAGTAAATACTAGTGGCGAATTAGTGGGTATTAATTCTGCTATTGCTTCTCCAACAGGCTCTTATGCGGGCTATGCTTATGCTATCCCTGTAAATATTGT
The DNA here is from genome assembly GCA_943327245.2 of Comamonas sp. lk. Lineage (GTDB taxonomy): Bacteria > Bacteroidota > Bacteroidia > Chitinophagales > Chitinophagaceae > Sediminibacterium. The sequence continues at coordinate 9,986 of CALPWK020000057.1, forward strand.
TAAGAAAGTAGTTACTGATATTGTAAAGTTTGGAACCGTACAAAGAGCTTATTTAGGAATTAGTTATCCTAAGGACGGCTTATCGGAAGAAGAGATTAAAAAAATGGAGGAAGAACTTAACGTTAAGTTTAAAGACGGAGAAGGCATTTTAGTTACTGATGTTATTGAAGGTGGTGCCGCTAAAGCAGCAGGCGTAAGGAAAGGAGATATTATTACAAAACTAAACGGAGTGGCTATTAAAACTTCTCCAGAATTACAAGAACAGGTTTCTAAATATAAGCCGAGCGATAAAATAAGTATTACTGTAAAACGTGCTGGCAAAGAAATGAATGTAGAGGCTGTGTTAAAAGGCAAATTAGGCAACACCGACTTAGCGAGTAGTAGTAAAGCGGCAGAAATTTTAGGAGGTAAATTAGCAAGCCTAGACAAAGCCACTGCAGAGAAGAATGATTTAGAAGGTGGCGTAATTGTTCAAGACCCAGGAAATGGAATTTTAGGCAAAAGCAGAATTGAAAAAGGTTTTGTAATTACCCACTTAAATGACAAACCTATAAAAAATGTGGATGAGTTTTATGAGGCCTTGAAAAAAAATACTTCCACTAGTGTGAAATTATCGGGAGTATATCCTGGATATTTTGGCAACTATGCGTTTATATTAAACTTGACTCAATAAAGTTTGGTTCGGTTTTGAATTTAAACAATAAGGCCTCCAAATGGAGGCCTTATTGTTTAGTAAGTATACTGACAATCTTATATAATGTGATTACTTAAATCTTCCACTTTTGCACAACAAACCTGATCCATCACTTGTTTTAATTGAACCTTTAAGCTACCAATAATATGATCTCCTCCCTGTTCTCCTAATGCAGCAACTGCATACATAAAACTGCGACCCATAAAAGCAAATTCTGCCCCACTTGCAATAGTTCTTGCTATGTCTGGGCCTGTTCTTATTCCACTGTCCATCATAATCTTAATTTGCCCTTTATACTTTTCAATAATAGGATTAAGGGACTTAATTGCAGACTGCCCTGCATCTAATTGTCTACCTCCATGGTTTGAAACAATAATACCATCTAAGCCAAGTCTAATAGCAGTCTCTGTATCTTCTTCAGAGGCAATCCCTTTGATAACTAATTTACCTTTCCATTGATCTCTTATTGCTGCAATTTTTTCTTCATTGAGCCTTCCGGAAAAAGTACGATTCATAAACTGCCCAAGTTGTTTCATATTCAGCCCTTTGGGCATATAAGGTTGCATAGTGGCAAAAGATGGCTGTCCATGTATTAATGTTTTCAACGCCCATTCAGGTCTTCCTAATATTTGAATCATATTTTTTAGCGTCATCCTTGGAGGCATCGCTAAACCATTTCTAATATCTCTTGGTCTATACCCAAATGTAGGCACATCACTTAAAATTACTAATACTGGATAACCAGCGTCAGCAACTCTTTTAATTATTTTATCTCTAATTTCATTTTCAGCTGGATGATACAATTGAAACCAAGCACTACCTTCTGTCAAATCTCCTATGCGCTCAATATTACTTGTTGAAACTGTACTTAATGTAAATGGAATATTATGTTTGAATGCTGCTCTTGCTAAAATCTCAGGAGCATTGGGCCAAATTAAGCCTTGTAACCCCACTGGAGAAATCCCAAATGGTGCATCATATTTATGTCCGAATAATTCAGTTTTTAAACTTGCCTCTGTATGTTTTCTTAAATAATACGGCTTCAATTCTACCGCCCTAATTTCATTTGTATTCTTATGCAAATTAACATCTTCATTACACCCACCATCGAGATATTAAAAAGCAAATTTTGGAATTTTAGTTTTTGCTTTTTTAATTAAGTCATCAATTGAAGGATAGTTCTGATTATAAGAAAATTGCATTAATTGTTATTTTGGTAATATATTATTTTGATAGTATTTCAAGTCAATCAAGTTGGTTGATTTTGACTGGGTGTTCCAATTATCATGAATAGCCAATGCTGCACCTAATGAAGATGCTTGGGGTATAGTAGCTGCATAAATTTCAAACCCTGGAGATCCATTAGCAAGCTCTTGCATATAATACTCGTTCTTGCTAAACCCCCCGTCAACAAAAATTCTTTTTACCATAGAGTTTTGTAAAATAAGATTAGTACTTATAATCTGTTTTTGTACAATTTCCTCCATCAGCTTTTTATATGCTGCATCAAAATCATTTTTATCCTTATACATTTCC
>CALPWK020000058.1 GCA_943327245.2 Comamonas sp. lk
GGTGGACACACATTTGGTAAAACACATGGTGCTGCTGACCCAGGAAAATATGTTGGAAGAGAACCGGCTGCTGCTAGTATTGAAGAGCAAGGACTTGGCTGGAAAAACACTTTAGGTGCTGGGAATGGTGTTAACACTATTACCTCTGGCTTAGAAGGTGCTTGGACTACAACACCAACTAAATGGAGCAATAACTACTTTGAAAACTTATTCGGATACGAATGGGAATTGGCTAAGAGCCCAGCTGGTGCACATCAGTGGAAGCCTAAAGCTGGCGGCGGTGCTGGATCTGTTCCAGACGCACATGACCCTGCTTTACGTCATCCTCCAACTATGTTGACTACAGATATCGCATTGAGAGTTGACCCTGCTTACGGTCCAATTTCAAAACGTTTCTACGAAAATCCAGATCAGTTTGCTGATGCATTTGCAAGAGCTTGGTTTAAATTAACGCACCGTGACATGGGACCTCGTTCTCGTTACGTGGGTACTGAAGTTCCTGCGGAAGAATTAATCTGGCAAGATCCTATCCCTGCTCTTACGCATAAAGTAATTGACGATGCGGATGTTGCAAGTTTAAAATCTACAATTTTAGCTTCTGGACTTTCTGTTTCAGAATTAGTAGCTACTGCATGGGCATCTGCTTCTACTTTCCGTGGATCAGATAAGCGTGGTGGTGCCAATGGAGCACGTGTACGCTTAGCGCCACAAAAATATTGGGCAGCTAATAATCCTGCTCAACTTTCAAAAGTATTAGATACACTTGAAAGAATACAAAAAACATTCAATGCAGCGCAGTCAAATGGCAAAGCAGTTTCAATTGCTGACTTGATTGTTTTAGCTGGATGTGCTGGTGTTGAAAAAGCAGCTAAGAATGGTGGTCATGACGTGAAAGTGCCTTTCACAGCGGGTCGTACCGACGCAACAGAAGCACAAACGGATGTGGAATCCTTCGCTGTGTTAGAACCAGTTGCTGACGGTTTCCGTAATTATATCAAAGCACGCACTTTAGTTTCTGCAGAAGAAATGCTTATTGACAAAGCGCAATTATTAACACTGACTGCACCAGAGATGACTGTTTTACTTGGCGGCTTACGTGTTTTGAATACTAATTTTGACGATACGCAACATGGTGTATTTACAAAACATAAAGAAGCATTAACAAACGACTTCTTTGTTAATTTAATTGACTTTACTACAACATGGAAAGCAAGTGCTGCTAATCCTCATATTTTCGAAGGTAGTGATCGTGCTACTGGAAATATTAAATGGACAGGTACAAGAGTTGATTTAATAGTAGGTTCTAATTCTGAATTACGTGCATTAGCTGAAGTATATGCATGTGAGGACGCAAAAGAGAAATTTGTGATTGACTTTGTTGCAGCTTGGAACAAAGTGATGAACTTGGATCGTTTTGAACTAGCTTAGTTTTAGTATACTGAAACTAAATAGTTTTCCCCCATGGGGTAGTCTAGCAATAGGCTACCCCATTTTTATGTAAGGCTGTAACATTTTGCTATATCTTGCGTTATAGCTTTTACAAGTAAATCATTTATATGTTTTTAAGAAAGATCTCCATTTTTACAATATTGCTCGTGTTATTGACTTTTAATTTGTTTGCGCAATCCAATCCAATCCAATTTCAGTTGGAAAAATTATCGGGAACAATAGGAACCTGGAATGGAACATTAACTTATCTAGATTATACTACTGGCAAGCCTTATAGCATGCCTGCCAATATTAAAATTAGTTATTCAGCGGGCAAACTGGGCTATATCAGTTCTTTCGAGTATCCTGATGAGCCGAAGGCTAATGCTATTGACACAACCTATTTAAAAAATAAAGGAACCTATTTTGGGGATGAAAAAGTAGTAAGTTTTGTATTCAAACAAAATGGAGATTTTACTTTAATTACCGAAATAGAAGGAGTAGATGGAAATGATAAAAAGAAGGCAATTTTAAGACATTCTTATTTATTAATAGGCAACGCTTATTCAATAAGTAAAGAGGTAAAATTCAAAGGTGCTACTAACTGGATAAAAAGGAATGAATATAAGTTTACAAAAGAAAAAAAAGTTACAGTAATCGAAAAAAGCTTATTTGATAAAATTGCATTACTAGATAGTCTAATGTTTGCAACGTATAACAATCAAAATATTGCCGAAATGAAAAGTTATTTCACAAATGACTTAGAATGGTATCAAGATAATGGAGGCTTATTAAATTTCGAAACAGTTTTCAAAAATTTCCAATCGATATTTGATAATAAGAATAAATTATCAAGGGCATTGGTAACTGGTTCACTTGAGGTAATTCCTATTAAGGGTTATGGCGCTATTGAAATAGGTAAACACCAATTCAAACATATGGAAAATGGTAAGCTTGAGATAGGCACTTTTAGATTTTTAATGATATGGAAGAACGATAACGAGACTTGGAAAATTTCTAGAGTAGTTAGTTTCGACCATTAGTCATTCATCGAGAATAAATTAAATTAAAGCAATTACAGAATTAACTCAAGTAGAAAAGATCAATTCATTATAACGCTGCTGCTTCTAAGTCTGCAATAATAAATTTTGACATACTCATAAAAGCCTTGGTAACTTTGCCGGCTGTTTCTTTATTTGTCATTAGTTTTCCAAGTGTTGAAGGAACTACCTGCCAACTCACGCCAAACTTGTCTTTCAGCCATCCGCATCTTCCAGGAGCACCGCCATCTTTGCATAAATTGTCCCAATAATAATCTATCTCTTCCTGTGTATCAACGGTAAGCATAAATGAAACTCCCTCATTAAAATTAAATTGATGTGGTGCTGAACTATCCATTGCGCCAAAAGGTAAGTTGTTAAGTTCAAATTGAGCATACTTTACATTTCCTTCTATATCTGCTTCTCCTTTTTCGTATTTGCTTATTTGTATAATATGAGATGGTTGTATAAGGGCACTGTAAAACTCAATAGCTTCTTGCGCTTTTCCATTATTAGCAGCATTAAACATAAGGCTTGGCATTACTTTACAGCTACTCTCATGGCCTAGCATTATTTGCCAATTCACTCCATACTTGTCGGCACACCAACCATAAAATTTACTCCATGGATAATTATTTAGCGGCATTAAAATTTGACCGCCTACTATTAGCTTATCCCATATCGCTTGTATTTCAAGTTCCGACTCCCCATTTATAAAAAATGAAATAGAGGGGTTCACTTTAAATGCTGGCCCTCCATTTAAGTGCATAAAGGGTCTACCATACAATGTATAATTTATAACAAAAGGATTTTCGGACTTTACTTCCACAGCACCAAACACATCCTTATAAAATATTACCGCTTCTTTAGCTTGGTTGTCAAACCATAAACAGGTACTAATTTTTTGTAGCATAATTTAGATTTAGAATGGCTTGTAAAGTATGAAAACATTGTCTTAATTTCAATTTTTATTTCACTGTACCGTTTATTTTTATGTCAATCATTTCAGTCTTAGATAATCCAATATGGAATGCACTTAATACAGGTGATGTTGTGAAAAACAAAGGCAATGAATTTGTCAAACATTTTGATATAAATACGGCCCCATTTATTGGCATGTCTAATTGGGATGAGGAAAGTCAATTAAAAATTATTGAACTTGGGCAGCCTGATCGTGAATGGTTTTTGTTAATTGCAGCAAGTATAAATTTAATTGAGCAGTTAGAGTTGCTAGTCACCATGCCCATTCATCAATTTGTTTGCGCCAACTTAAATAGAGAACTTATTAAGAATAAGGAGATTGAATTGGTCCCGCTAAATGAAACTCATATCAGCGAAATGCTTATACTTACTGCGCTTACTAAGCCCGGCCCTTTTTCTGTAAATACAATTGAGTTTGGCAATTACCATGGAATTTTTGAAGACGGTAAACTAGTAGCCATGGGCGGAGAAAGAATGCATGTTGCTAATTATACGGAAATTAGTGCCATATGTACGCATCCAGATGCACAAGGGAAAGGCTATGCTGCAAGAATAACTCAGTTTTTAGCGGCATCTATTATTAACAAGGGGCAGATTCCGTTTTTACATGCAAGAACAGATAATACTAAAGCCATAGAAGTCTATAAAAGACTTGGATTTGAATTAAGAACAACTGTAAATTTCTATATGTTTAAGACTAGACAATTAGAAATGTTATAATTTTATTCATCAATTCATTTAATATTTATGATAATTAGAGCTATTACAGAAAAAGATTTGACTTCCTTACAATCCATTAGCCGTCAAACTTTTTTGGAGACTTTTGCAGACACAAATAGCGAGGAGAACATGACTAAATATTTGGACACTGCTTATGCACTGGAAAAGCTTGCTTTAGAATTGGCAAGCCCTAGTTCTGAATTTTACTTTGCGGAATTAGACACTAAAATTGTTGGGTACCTTAAAGTTAATTTTGGGGACGCTCAAACAGAATTAAAAGACAATACTGCATTGGAGATTGAAAGGATCTATGTTTTAAAAGAATTACATGGCGCAAAAGTTGGACAGGCTTTATATCAAAAAGCACTTGATATTGCTAAAGCCCATAATGTAAACTACTTATGGCTGGGTGTTTGGGAGGAAAACCATAGAGCCCTTAGCTTCTATAAGAAAAACGGATTTGTAGAATTTGATAAGCACCTATTCACGCTAGGAGAAGATACGCAGACCGACCTTATGATGAAGCTGGTATTATAGTTATTAATACTCTGAGCTAAATTTATTCTCTAACATTTTTTCTTTTAATGCTGCCTTAAAGGAATAGGCAAGCGTAATCATAAATGCTCTTGTGTCAGACTTCTGAGCTCTGTAAATAGAGAATAGATTGGTGTAGCTATTGTATCCGCTTTTTAAAGTGTTGAAAGCGTCTACAATTATAAAGTTCATCTTAAAATTACTCTTCCCTAATTTTTGTTGGAAAGCTAGGTCCACATTATACAATGCAAACATTTCACCTTGTGGAGTGGTTTTAGGTGAAATATAATTTCCTATAATTTGAATTTTACTTCCCTTGTTTAAATTAAAATTATTTATCAGTTTTCCATTCCAGTTCATGGAGCTTTGAACAGCGTCGTCAATAATATTACTTGCGTTTATCTTTTGTTGAAATAAAGTTGCACTCAAATTAAAATCATAAAACTTAAAGGGCTTGCCAATTAACATGCTTTCAATTCCATAATTATCTGTATTACCAATATTCATTGGCATATTTAAAATAGCACCACTTGCTTGTTGGGTATAAAAAGATCTAATTGAATTTGTGGAATGTCTATAAAACAAACTGGTGGTTGTGGTATACTTATTGATTCCTTTATTATAGGACAATTCGTAAGCATCTATAATTTCCGGTTTCAAATTAGGGTTGCCACTATGTGGACTTAAGATATCTGTAATGTCAACGAATGGGTTCAATTGGCCCAAGTTGGGTCTGTTTATCCTTTTACCATAACTTATTCTCAAACTTTCATTTTGATTAATTAAGTAAGCAAAATTTGCTGTAGGGAATAGTTTTAAATAACTATTGGTAAAGCGGGTGCTTTGTGTAATGGTCTCTCCGTTATTATTTACTTGTTCAGCCCTTAATCCTAATGCATAGTTCCAATTGGGTTCATTTGCAGTTCCTCCAAAAGCATCATGATACTGAGCGTATAAAGCTTGCACTTGCTCATTAAAGTTGAAAGTATTACTAGCTATCGTATTGTTGACATATGCGTTATTTACTTTGTCTGCTGTTAAGTAGTCGGTGTTAATGGATCGAAAAACTCCTTTATAGCCAGTTTCAAATACTCCATTTTGTGAAGTTGGAACATAATAATCTACAATGGCGTTTGAAATTATCCCGGTCTCGTAATTATGTGTTCTTTGTGCTTGCAAAGTTCCCAAATTACTTAAATCTTTATTTAAATTTTGTGTTAGGATATCTGTATTTTGACGCCCATTGTCAATAGAATTTGTCAAACTTGCGTTTAAGGTTTTTTTAGAATCTTTATAAGTCCTTGCATAATTTAATGCAAACTCACCTACCTGTACGCGTTCGTACTCAAAAGAATGTCGGTCGTTAGCACTAGTAAAGCTTTTATTTTGATTGCTTATTTTACTTAATAAATCCTCGTCATTATCCTGTCCTTCCATATTCCCAATAGCTTCAAATGAAAAGCTATTAAACTCATTGGGAGTATAGTCCACATTGAATTTTAAATTCTGCAATTGCTCAACACGCTTGTCATTTCTATTTTGAATAATCGAATAACTGTCTGCAATATTAAAATTAGTTCTATTGCTTTCAATTTTTCTGGTACGTCCTGCAAATCTATTGTCATAGCCCAATCCAAAATTAAATTTACCTGCTTTATGATTTAAAATAAGAGAACTGTTCACTCTTCCTCTTGAACCCATTCCACCTCCTAATGCAATAGCGCCATTAGTCCCAGTTGATTTATTCTTCTTAAGTTTGATATTAATAATACCACTCTCGGCATTAGCGTCATACTTGGAAGACCCATTATTTATGATTTCTATACTTTCAATACTACTAGCCGGAATCTGATCTGTATTGGATAATTTAGAACTCCTTCCATTTATTAAAATCAAGGGTGTCTTACCCCTTAAGGTAATTACACCGTCATTATCCACGGAAACTGTTGGTGTTACTTTTAAGAGGTCGGTTGCGGTTCCTCCAACTTGAGTAATATTATTTGCAGCATTGACTACAAATCCTTCGCTTGTTTTTTCTATCATTTTTTTTTGCGCAGTTACTACTACTTCATTTAAAATAATATTGTCTGTTACAAGTTCTAGATTATTAAATTGGAGTTCACTTTTTAATTTAGATAAAATAAAATTTTGAGCAATTGTTTTATATCCAACTAATCTTACTTTCAAAACATAAGTACCTTCTGCTAAATTAGTAAATGCAAAATGGCCAAGAGAATCACTGGCTTCAAAATGCAATACTTTTAAAGAATCTACTGCGTTAGAAATTGTTACAGACGCAAACTCAATTGCATGCTGTTTGTCCTTGATAGTCCCACTTACTTTGCCATAATTTTGTGCGCTGATACTATTTTGAAATACAAATAAGGATATAAATAGGATAATTCGGTTCATGCTTCTTTCTTGTAATTTGGGTATAAATATCGTTATATATTGGACAGCCTAGGTTATTAAAAGTTTAAATGGCAGTGTTACATATTAATTAAGGTCATTTTAAGGTCATATTTTAAACAGAATGTTTCTATTTGAGCTAGCTGACTTAAATTACATCCTATTATAAAATACATATGGTAATTTTTTTCTTCTTAATATTTCATTGGTATCTGTCTTTATTTGGCCAAACCTTTTACCTACATCGTTATTCAGCACATAAAATGTTTACCATGTCTCCTTTTTGGGAGAAATACTGGTATATTTTTACCTGGGTTACTCAGGGTACATCTTATCTAAATGCTCGTGCTTATGCCATTTTGCATAGAATGCACCATGCATATAGCGACACAGAGAAGGACCCGCATACACCTCATTTTTTTAAGGAGGCTTTTACAATGATGATGCATACGAGAAGAATCTACAATGGAGTACTTACGGGTACATTGGAAATTGAGCCTAAATTTGATAAGAATTTTCCGGTATACCCAATCATTGATAAAATAGCAGACCATATGGTTACTAGATTATTTTTCGCTGCTTTATATATTACATTTTATATTGTTTTCGCAACGCATTGGTGGATGTTCTTGTTGTTGCCCATTCACTTCCTAATTGGTCCAATACAAGGAGCCATTGTTAACTGGGCTGGACATAAATATGGATATCGCAATTTCCCTGAGGAAAAGGATCAGTCTAAGAACACATTGGTATTTGACTTTCTAATGTTGGGGGAATTATTCCAAAACAATCATCATCATGCTGGTGCGCGTCCAAACTTTGCAGCTAAATGGTGGGAAATAGACCCTGTTTATCCAATTATCAAGTTATTTGATAAGATCAAGATCATAAAGTTGGTGAATATTAAATCGCAATAAATTCACCCTTGTCAGTATTCTTCTTAACTTTTCCAGCTTCAAAATACTTGCCATTCATGGCAATGTAAACTCCTACTGGTAATACTTGTACGAAAGCGAGGGCGCTTCCTAAATTAAACAATCCGTCAGAGCTACCAAATTTGTATGGTACCATGGCGCCTGTTAGCACTATGGTTTTGCCCTGGCAGGTTTTTTGTAGATACAAGGCAGTTTCGGTCATCGTATCTGTGCCATGCGTTATTACAATTTTATCTGTTTTAGTTGCATTACAAGAATTAGCTATCAATTCCCTATCTCCTTCATTAAACTCTAAACTGTCCTTCATCATAAGTGTTTCAGTGGAAAGCTCCAATCGGCTTCTTCCAAGTAGCAACATTTCGTTTAAATGTGTTTCTTTAAAATACAAGCTTCCATTTAACTCGTTATATTCTTTATCAAATGTGCCACCCGTGATAAAAACCTTTATTTCGTTTTCCATACTATAACTTTCTGATTGATTAATGATGCGCTTTCAACAATATTCAGCCACTAATTGGAATATAAAGATAGACTAAATAAAAAATAATTTTATTATTTAAGTATTAATCGTAATTTTACGATTAATATGGGAACTACAAAAACAACAGATTATTCTACACAAGAGGTTTCGGTCGCTAAATACGCCAAAGCCTTATCACACCCAGCAAGGGTAGCAATTTTAAACTTGCTTTTAAAGAAGCAGGCCTGTATCTGCGGTGACATTGTGGACGAGCTTCCCTTATCTCAAAGTACGGTTTCGCAGCATTTAAAAGAGTTAAAGGAAGTTGGGCTAATTAAAGGAGACATAGATGGCGCTTCTGTTTGTTACTGTGTGGATGAAAAAGAATGGAATAAAGCGAAAGTGCAATTGAATCAATTATTTGAGAAGTTGAATGTGATGAATACCAAGTGTTGTTAATTTTTAATTATTAAAATTTAAGTTATGCAAACCGAAGAACAATTAAAAGAGATCGTTAGAAAAAAGTATAGTGAAATCGCTTTACAAGATAAAGAAACCAATATGAGTTCTTGTTGTGGCGCAGGTGGATGTTCTACCGAAGTGTATAATATTATGTCAGAAGATTATACCACATTGAATGGGTATAATGCAGCAGCCGATTTAGGACTAGGATGTGGTATGCCAACTCAATTCGCTAAAATTCAGAAAGGGGATGTGGTAGTCGATTTAGGAAGTGGTGCAGGCAATGATTGTTTTATAGCAAGACATGAAACTGGAGAGACTGGTAAAGTTATTGGGATTGATTTTACGCCAGCAATGATTGACAAAGCAAGACATAATGCAGAAGTTAGAGGGTTTAATAATGTGGAATTTAGACAAGGTGATATTGAACACATGCCTATCACTGCTAATGTTGCAGACGTAATAGTTAGCAACTGTGTATTAAATCTAGTGCCTAATAAGAATGCAGTTTTGAAAGATATTTACAGAGTCTTAAAGCCGGGTGGACATTTTAGTATTAGTGATGTGGTCTTAGTGGGCGCATTACCAGAAGGGTTAAGAAAGGATGCGGAAATGTATGCTGGCTGTGTTGCTGGTGCCATACAAAGAGAAGTATATTTGGAATTGATTCAAGCAAATGGTTTTGAAAATATTGTTATTCAAAAAGAAAAGCCAATTGTAATCCCGGACGATATTTTAAAAAATTATTTAAATCAAGCAGAAATCGACGCTTTTACAACTGGCACAACTGGAATATTTAGTATCACTGTATTCGCTCAAAAGCCAGTAACAGAAAAGGCAGCATGCACTCCTGGTTCGGGTTGTTGTTAATCATATTCTAATCTAATCTAATCTAATCTACATGTCCGTGAATAATTGCGCTCCTACAAATGAAAGAAAAAAATTAAACTTCTTAGACAGGTATTTAACCCTTTGGATATTTTTAGCCATGGCTATTGGAGTGTCTATTGGATATCTTTTTCCTTCGTCGAGTAGTTTTATTAATTCCTTTTCTCAAGGGACTACTAATATTCCATTAGCAGTTGGTTTGATTTTAATGATGTATCCCCCTTTTACTAAAGTGAAATATGATGATTTAGGGAAAGTATTTAAAAATACTAAAGTATTAGGTGCGTCCTTGTTTATCAATTGGGTAATTGGCCCTATTTTAATGTTTGTATTAGCTATCTTGTTTTTACATAATTATCCTGAGTATATGGTAGGGGTTATTTTAATTGGATTAGCTAGATGTATCGCAATGGTCATAGTTTGGAATGAATTGGCGGAAGGTAGCAGAGAATATGCAGCTGGACTGGTCGCATTGAATAGTATTTTTCAAGTTTTACTTTATAGTGTATATGCCTATGTTTTTGTAACAGTGCTTCCTCCATTATTTGGTATCACAGGTGCTGTGGTGAATATCTCTATTGGACAAATAGCAGAATCGGTTGCAATTTATTTAGGGATTCCTTTTGTTGCAGGATTTTTATCAAGATATATTTTAATAAAGTATAAAGGAACAGAGTGGTTCAATACCAGGTTTATCCCAGTAGTATCTCCAATCACTTTAATCGCATTATTGTTTACCATTATTGTCATGTTTAGCTTAAAAGGACAATTGATAGTAAAAATCCCTTTTGATGTAATTCGTATCGCAATACCATTAGTTATCTATTTTGCTATTATGTTTTTTGTGAGTTTTTTAATTGGCAAAAGAATGGGAGCAGACTATGCAACGAATACTTCTATCGCATTTACTGCAGCGGGTAATAATTTCGAATTGGCTATTGCAGTTGCTATTGGTGTATTTGGTATTAATAGCGGTCAGGCTTTTGCTGGTGTGATTGGGCCATTGGTAGAAGTGCCTGCACTTATTATGCTGGTTAATGTCGCTTTTTGGTTAAGAGATAAATATTATACTAGTCCAGTTATTAAGTAAGTTCAATTTTAATAAGCTTAAATTATATTTTAAAAATATCTTTTACCAATTTCAATATCATATGAAAAAAGTTTTAGTACTGTGTACGGGCAATAGTTGCCGTAGTCAAATAGCAGAAGGCTATTTGAAATATTATGCTGGAGATAAGGCTGAAATTTATAGTGCTGGGGTGGAAACACATGGAGTAAATCCACGCGCCATTGAAACTATGAAGGCGGACGGAATTGATATTAGTGGTCATACTTCAAACAATATATTAGCGTATACTGGTATTGATTTTGATTATGTGATTACTGTTTGCGATAATGCCAAAGAGCGTTGTCCTTATTTTCCAAGTAATGCTATTAAGTTTCATTACAATTTTCCGGACCCGGCGAAAGCTATTGGGTCAGAGGAAGCTATTAAAGCTGAGTTTGCGTTAGTAAGAGATCAAATCAAGGCATATTGTTCCAATTTTATTTCGGAAAATATTAAGTAAATTTGGTCATATCAGCTACTGTATGACAATACTTATCATCTCTATATTTGTTATAGGGTACCTTCTTATTACATTGGAACAAAGTTTAAAAATAAA